>CADECW010000177.1 GCA_902825855.1 uncultured Rhodospirillales bacterium
CGCACCATCTTCATCAGGTCGTCGGCCATGGTGAGCGCGGTGAGCACGCCGGTCTTGGGATTGTCCGGCATGGCGAGACCCAGCCGCTCCATCTTGAGCTCGCCGGAATCGCTCACGACCTCCAGGCGGCTGGCATTGGTGCCGGCCGGCAGGGTCGGATCCGCCACCAGTTCAATGTCGGTATGCTGCAGGCCTGCGCCGCACAGCGCCACGGTGACCGCGAGGTTGGCGTTTTTCGGATATAGCCGGCCGGCATCGGCGGGCTTGCCGCGGAAGATGACGGTCGGCTCCTTGATCGACGGCAGGTCGAACTCGGTCTCGGCCGGCGTGCCGCTCCAGGCATGCGGAGGCTTGATCGACACATACTTCACGCGCTCGAGCTTGCCGAGCCGCATGGCGAGCAACCCATCGAGTCCGGCGATGGCACCCGACGGCAGTCGCAGCCTGGCCCCACTCTTCTCGGCTGCCTTGATATGCTTCCTGTAGAGCTTGGGATCGCCGTAAGCGCCGGTGGCAATCACCATGAAGTCGATGCCTTTCTTCAGGATGGTCTCGCCCCAGTCGCGCACCGCCTGCTGGCTCGCCGCCTCGACGACGACGTCGGGCTTGAGCTTCAGCAGTTCCTTCAGCGTCTCGACCACGGCGACCTTGCGGCCGACCTTCTTCTGCGTCTCCTTGGCGCGGCCGGGGCGGACCAGCACGCCGACGATGTCGATGTCGGGCTTTTTCTCGCGAAACAGGTCGAACAGTGTCTGGCTGATGGCGCCGTAGCCGATCAAGGCGATCTTGAGCCGCTTCGTTCTTGCCATTCAGTTCCCCCGCGAATTCCCTGGAAGCGCCGCACTATAGCGAGGGCCTCCAGCCCTTGCGACCATCAGGGGGCACGGTTATAACCCCGCCTCCCGAACGGGGGTGCCTCCGTCTTCTGACGGAGTGTAGCTCAGCCTGGTAGAGCACTAGCTTCGGGAGCTAGGGGCCGGAGGTTCGAATCCTCTCACTCCGACCAATCGGGAAAAACGGCGCGCAGCGATGCGCGCCGTTTGCTTTGCGCCTAGAATGCGGGCGCGCCGCCCGGCCGGGGCACCTGACGGCCTGCAGGATCGCCCGGGTGTATGACGTACGACGGCGTGCCGGACGGGTTCGCGTTCATGACGGTCGGCGGCATGCCGCCCACGACCTGACTGGACGAAAGGCCCGATGTGCTGCCCACTGGCAGGGGGCCGGCATCGGCGGGCTGCACGACAGACGCCGTCGGAGCGGTCGCCATCGGAGCGGTTGCAGTGGGCGCCGGCGGTGGATTTGGCTCCGCACAGGCAGCAGCCAGGGCGCCGATGGCGATTACGCTGAACGAGATGCGTGTCACGTCTGCCTCCTGCCGATCGAAACGTGAGATCTTTCCCCAGAATACTAAGGCGGACCGAAACTGCAAAATCGCCCGAGTGTGCCCGATGCCGTGTTGTCAACTCGTTGACCTTCACACGGAATGACGGCACGCTGTTTTGCACCGCGCACCAGTAGGTTTGTCTCATTGGCGACCGAAGTTCTTCAGCGCGTGCCCATGAGGAGACAGCCTATCGAGTAGCGTTTCATCCACATAGCCAACTTCGGCCCAAACAATCCGATCTGGGAGGCGGCGTCATGACCGACGAAGCGAACAAGAAGGGTACCGGAAGTACAAGGCGTGAGTTCCTTACCGCGACGACGGCGCTGGCAGGTGCCGCACTCGCGGGTAGTCTGCCCGGCAATGCCAGGGCCGAACGCAAGCGCAATCCGAAGCGCGGCGGCACGGTGCGTTTCGGCACAAGAGACGATTCAGTCGGTCTCGATACCCATCGCAACTTCATCTATTTCAGCTCGCAACCGATGGCCGGCACGACCGGCGGCTTGCTCGACTTCGACGCGAGCATGAACGTGGTTCCAGCTGTCGCCACCGAGTGGGAGCCGTCCAAGGATCTCAAGACCTGGACCTTCAAGCTGCGGCAGGGGGCCGAATTCCACAACGGCGAGACGATCGACGCCAACGCCGTGAAATGGAACCTCGAGCGCATCCTCGATCCCAAGATCGGCCATTCCTTCAACCGCTCGGCGCTGATCGACGTCGACCGTGTCTCCGTCGACGACAAGTTCATTGTCCAAGTCCATCTCAAGGAGCCAAGTGCGGCCTTCGATTCCAATCTCATCTACTATCCGGTCAACCTCATTGCGCCCGGCGCCGTCGACAAGGCCGACACCGCGCCGGCGGGTTGCGGGCCGTTCAAGTTCAAGTCGTGGAAGCGCTTCGACATCTGCGAGCTGGTGCGCTTCGAGAATTTCTGGGAGACCGATGCAGAGGGCAACACCCTGCCTTACCTCGACGGCCTGATCGGCCGGCCCAAGAAGGAGGATCGCGTGCGGCTGACGGCGCTACGCGCCGGCGAGCTCGACCTTATCGACAACATGGCCTATGCCGATGCGCCGACTTTCATCAAGGACTACGGCAAGGTTTACGATACGTATCCGGTGCCGCAGGTCGGCACGGCCATGATAACCTTCAATCTGCGAAGCGGACCCTTCTCTCCAAAGGACAATCCGGACGCACACATGCTGCGGACGGCGGCGGCACATGCCATCGACCACGAGGGCATCCACGATGCCGTGTTCAACAAGCAGGGCAATGTCGCCAAGGGCTTCTACAGCGAGTCGAGCCCGTGGTACGGCAAGGACATCAAGTCATGGCCGGCCTTCGATCCCGACAAGGCCAAGGCACTGCGCAAGAAGGCCAAGGACGGCGACGCCAGGCTCCTGATCATCGCCAACGATTCCTTCCCCTACATGCAGCAGTCGGGCGAACTGGTGCACGCCATGCTGAAGGACGCAGGCTTCAACGTGACCTTCGAGATCCATCCCACGCCGGTGGTGCAAGACAAGTACAACAAGGCCGCGTTCGACATCGATTCGACTGCCAACAGCTACCGCATCGACCCGGACGGCTGGTACTCGCGCAATATCCTGTCGACGGCGCCGGAAACGATGCGACGGTTCGGCTATGTCAACCCGAAGGTCGATCAGCTGATCATCGCCGCGCGCGTGGAGCGCGACAAGGACAAGCGCCGGCAGATGTATGCCGATGTCGATTCGATCGTGAACCAGGACCTGCCGCTGCTCTACACGCACTTCGTGCCGTTCATGCAGGCCGGCACAAAGAAGCTTAAGGGCTACAAACCTGCCTTCACCGGGCCGTTCCAGTATGCCGGTGGCGGCATGCGCACGGCATGGATGGAAAGCTAGCTTCTTCCTGACCGCGCGCTTCCTCGCGCGCTTCATGATCATGGGGCGCTGCCGAAGTGCGCGGTCCGAAGGGCCATGAGAGGTCTCAGCCATGCTCGCCTACATCATCCGTCGCGTCGCGTATCTGGTGCCCGTCCTGCTCGTGCTGTCGATGGTGGTTTTCACTTTCGTTGAGATGCTGCCGGGCAACATCATCGACACGCTGGTCGGCACCGAAGGCAACAACGACCCGGAAGTGCGCAAGATCCTCGAGAAGGAGTATGGCCTCGATCAGCCGGTCTACGTCCGCTACGCCAAGTGGCTGATGCGCGCGGCGCAGGGCGACTTCGGCAACTCGCTGGTGACGCGCCGACCGGTCGCCGTCGAGCTGATGTCCGGCATTCCCGCCACCGTCTATCTCGCGGTCGTCGGCATCTCGCTTTCCATGCTGATCGCCGTGCCGCTGGGCACGATCGCCGCCGTCCGGCGCAACACCGCGATCGACTACACCGCGCAGGTCACCTCGCTGATCGGCATCTCGATCCCCGAGTTCTGGTTCGCCATCCTCTGCGTGCTGTTCTTCTCGCTCTATCTCGGCTGGCTGCCCTCCTCGGGCTTCGCCAACCCGTTCGTCGATCCCTGGGCCAGCCTGAAATTCCTGATCCTGCCGGCGGCCGCGATCGGTTTCCGCCAGGCCGCCTACACGACGCGGCTGACCCGCTCCTCGATGCTCGACGAGATGAACAAGGAGTATGTCGACACCGCCCGCTCGGTCGGCCTCAGCGAGCGCAAGGTCATCTTCAAGTACACGCTGCGCAACGCCATGATCCCGACGATCACCATCAGCGGCCTGCAGTTCGCCAACCTGCTCGGCGGCACCGTGGTGCTCGAATCCATCTTCGCCTGGCCTGGCATCGGGCGGGCGATCTTCGAAGCCATCCTGCAGCGCGACTATCCGCTGGTTCAGGCGGGCGTGCTCGTGCTGGGCGTGATCGTCGTGACCATGAACCTGCTGGTCGACCTGACCTACAGGCTGCTCAATCCTCGCGTGAAGTTCGGTTAGGAGCGGGCCATGACGGAAATCCAGGCCGACAAGCTGACGGAACTCGCCAGCGCCCGGGCACCGGCGCCCGGCGGCCGCCTGGTGCGCTGGCGCGCCGCGTTCGCCAACGCCTGGCACGAGCTGCGCAAGAGCCGCACCGCTTCGATCGGCGCAGTCATGCTGGTGCTGCTGTTCGGCGCCTGCATCGCCACGCCATGGATCACGACCTACGATCCGATCAAGCAGAACTATCGCGAGCGCCTGCAACCGCCCTCCGAGAAGCACCTGCTGGGCACCGACCGGATGGGTCGCGACATCTACACCCGCCTGCTCTATGGCGGCCGTCGCCTGGTCGCCATTGCCATCCTGGCGGTGACCTTCGGGCTTTCCATCGGCATTCCCTATGGCGTGCTGTCGGGTTATTTCGGCGGCAAGGTCGACACTGTCGCGATGCGTTTCATCGACGGCCTGCTGGCCTTTCCCGGCCTGCTTTTCTACTTGCTGGTCGTCACCCTGGCGCGCGAATGGAAGGTCGAAGGCATCGCCAACGACATGGTCCTGGTCTTCGCGCTGGGCTTTGCCTTCATGCCGGAGGTGGCGCGATTGTCTCGCGGCACGGTGCTGGCCGAGAAGCAGAAGGAATATGTCGAGGCGTCACGCGCCGTCGGCGACGGCAGCCTGTCGATCGCCCTGCGCCAGATCCTGCCCAACATCATCTCGCCGCTGATCGTCAACGCTACGGTGCGGCTGGGCTACGTCATCCTGATCGTGGCGGCGCTGTCGTTCCTCGGGCTGGGCACGCCGCCGCCGACGCCGGACTGGGGCTCCGACCTCGCCGCCGCCCGCGACTACATGGAGACCGCGCCCCTCATCGCCGCCTTTCCGGGGCTTGCCATCTGCTACACGGTGCTCGCCTTCAATCTGTTCGGCGACGGGCTGCGCGACATCCTCGATCCACGACTGGCGGAGCGCTGAGATGCCCGAGACGGTCCTCGAGCTCGACGACCTCACGGTCCGGTTCCATCTCAGGCGCGGCGACCTCACCGCGGTCGACGGCGTTTCGTTCTCGATCGAGCGCGGCCAGACCTTCGGCCTGGTGGGCGAATCGGGCTCCGGCAAGTCGGTGACGGCCAAGGCGATCATGCGCCTGATCCCCGACCCGCCCGGCGAGATCCCGCGTGGCCGCGTGCTGTTCGAGGGCAGCAACATCCTGGACAAGAGCGACGCCGACATGCGCGCGCTGCGCGGCCGGCGCATCGCCATGGTGTTCCAGGAGCCGATGAGCGCGCTGAATCCGGTGTTCACCGTGTGTGACCAGATCTCCGATGCGCTGCGCACCAACCTCGGCCTTTCCAAGCCGGAGGCGCGCGAGCGCGTGGTCGAGCTCCTGTCGCTGGTCGGCATCCCCTCGCCGCAGAAGCGCCTCGACAGCTACGTCCACGAGTTCTCCGGCGGCATGCGCCAGCGCGTCATGCTGGCCATGGCACTGTCCTGCAATCCGAGCTTCCTGATCGCCGACGAGCCGACCACGGCGCTCGACGTCACCATCCAGGCGACCATTCTCGAGCTGATCACCGGCATGATCGAGCGGCTCGGCATGTCGCTCCTGTTCATCACCCACAATCTCGGCGTCGTCGCCCATGCCTGCGACCGCGTCGGGGTGATGTATGCCAGCCATATCGTCGAACTGGGCGACAAGCGCGAGATCTTCGCCAGGCCGCAGCATCCCTACACGGTGGGACTGCTGAACTCGATTCCCCGGCTCGACGGCCAGGCGAAGTACCTGACGCCGATCGCCGGCTCGGTGTGCAACATGATGCAGCCGCCGTCGGGCTGTAAGTTCCATCCGCGCTGCAGCCATGCCATGGATATCTGCCGCCGCGAAATCCCGCGGCTCAAGGAAATCGCACCCGGTCATCTCGCCGCCTGCCACCTGCATGACCGGGGGACGGCATGACCATGGCGCAAACGGCCGGCGACACGCTGCTGCAGGTCAAGGGACTCACCAAGCATTTCACCTTGCACGGCGACATCTATTCCAAGCTCGCCGGCGAGAAGACGCAGGTGCTGAAGGCCGTCGACGGAATCGACTTCCACATCAAGCGCGGCGAGACGCTGGGCCTGGTGGGCGAAAGCGGTTGCGGCAAGTCGACGACGGCGCGGCTGGTGACGCGGCTGATCGAGCCCACCGCCGGCGAAGTCAGCCTGAAGGGCGAGGACCTGCTGGGCTTCTCGCGCGGCCGCATGAAGGAGGCGCGCAAGGAGGTCCAGCTGGTCTTCCAGGACCCCTATAGTTCGCTCAACCCGCGCAAGACGATCATGCACATCCTGAGCCGGCCGATGGAAATCCACGGACTGGTGCGCTCGTGGGCCGAGAAGCGCGAACGGGTGCTCGAGCTGCTGCGCCGCGTCGGGCTCGGCATCGAGCATATCGATCGCTATCCGCACGAATTCTCGGGCGGCCAGCGCCAGCGCATCGCGATCGCCCGCGCGCTGTCGGTCGATCCCGAGCTGGTGATCGGCGACGAACCGGTGTCGGCACTCGACGTGTCGATCCAGGCGCAGATCCTGAACCTGTTCCGCGAGCTGCAGAAGGAGTTCGGGCTGACCTATCTCTTCATCGCCCACGATCTAAGCGTGATCCGCCACATCAGCGACAGGGTTGCGGTGATGTATGTCGGCAAGATCGTCGAGACGGGACCGGCGGCGGCGCTGTTCGACAAGCCATTGCATCCCTACACCAAGGCCCTGCTGGCCGCTGTGCCCGAGGCCGATCCGAACAAGCCGGCGCCCAGGCTCACCCTGCAGGGCGAGGTGTCGACGCCGATCGATCCGCCGCCCGGCTGCCGGCTGTGCGGACGCTGTCCGCGCGAGAGCGCGGTGTGCGCCGAGATCGCCCCGCCGCTTGTCGACGTCGGCGACGGCCGGCAGGTCGCCTGCCACAATTTGTGATCCGGAAGGCCCGGCGCCGGCGACGGGAGCAGCCCTCAGGGATTGCAGTTGGCCTGCGCGATGACCACTGCGTCGAGGCCCTGCATCTGCTCCTGAGTGAGATTGGAGGGGTCGAGCAGGTTGCCTCCCGGCTGCATCGCCTTGTTGGACTTCAGCATGCCCTCGATGGCGGCTTGCCGCTTGTCGGCCGGGACCTTGGAAGAGATGCACTCGCACATCTTCTGCGGCGTCGTCATCGTGCAGGCCTGCATGAAAGCATCCTGCGCCTGGGCACCGATCGGGAGCGCAGAGACGAAAGCCAGGACGAAAGCGCAGGTAATGGAACGCATCGAAACTCCTCCTCGAAAGGCCCGCCGATAATATCAGAACAACCAGCTGCGCAGCAGCCCGAACAGGCCGGTGGCGAACAGGATGGTGAGCGCCACGTTGCGATAGAGCCGCTCGCTCGCCAGGCCATGGAAGGCGCGGCCGCCGGCCCAGGCGCCCAGCACCATGACCGGGAACAGCACCACGGCGCGGGCCAGCGCATCGATGCCGGCCACGCCGGTCGCCAGCACGATGACGATCAGCAGGAACTGCGTCAGGAAGTAATAGGTGACGATGTTGGCCCGGTTGACCTGCGGCGGATCGTTGCCCGACAGGAGGTAGAGCAGCACCGGCGGGCCGCCGACGCTGGTGGTCGCCATCATGGCGCCCGACACGGCGCCGACCGCAACGGTGGCCGTGGTCGAGCGGCGGCCGGTGTATTTCCATCCGGTCCACATCAGCACGACAAAGGCGACGATGACGGCCGACACCGCCGTCACGATGGTGTTCTTGTCGACGCTGGCCAGCAGCCAGACGCCGAGCGGCATGGCGGCGCAGGCGGCGACGCTCATCGGCGTCAGCACCTTCCAGTCGGCGTGCTGGCGGACCTGCGGGAAGAGCTGCAAGGAGACCACCAGCTCGATCGCCACCACGGTCACCACCATGTCGGCCGAGCCGAACAGGATGGCGAAGATCGGCGCCATCAGCATGGCCGAGCCGAAACCGGCGAAGCCGCGCATCAAGCCCGCAACCAGGGTGACGCCGATCGCGGTCCACAAACCGACACCGGCGAACAATGACAAGATGTAGGAGATCATCGAAGCGACTTTCCAAGACGAACCGGACACACGACGTCAGGCGATCCGCGATCCGGAGGGCCGGAGCGGGATCAGCACTTAAGTCGGAGGGTCCGCCGCTTCATGAGGCGCGAACCTTGGTCGATGCGCATCGTTCCGTCAATCAAAGAGGTCGCAGGATCAAGCAGGCTGCTCCAACTTGCCTGATCACGAGGCGAGCCTGGCGCGCACGAAATCGATGCGATCCTGACCCCAGAACAGCTCGCCATCGACGACGAACGTCGGCACGGCGAATACGCCCTGCTGCTCGGCCTCCTGCTGATGGCGCTTCAGTTCCGCCGGCCCCTCGCCTTGGGCAAAGGCGTCGAAGCCCGCCGGATCGACGCCCGCGTCGGTCAGCAGGCTCATGACAGCGGCGCGGTCCTCGTAATCCAGCTCGCGCTTGAAGAAGCGTGGATAGGCCAGATCGACCAGGGCGCGGCCGTGATTGCTCTTCTCGGCATAGAG
The DNA here is from genome assembly GCA_902825855.1 of uncultured Rhodospirillales bacterium. Lineage (GTDB taxonomy): Bacteria > Pseudomonadota > Alphaproteobacteria > Reyranellales > Reyranellaceae > Reyranella. The sequence goes on from CADECW010000177.1 coordinate 8,851, forward strand.
CCAGGCGAGGTGCGCCAGTGTCTGGTCGAATATCTTCTTCGGGCCCAGAAGCGTGATGCCGCGCTGGTTCGCGAAGCGGCGGGCATCCAGGTACAGATACTTCACCTTGCGCATGCCTCGCGCGATCGCCTCGGGATCGTTGAGATTGACCGCACTGGCGATATCGAGGGCGAAGGGCCGAAGACGAAGCTCGACCTCCAAGTCTCGCTCGAGGTCGTAAGCCGGGTCCTTGGCCAGGAAGGAAAACGGGCTGCGCAGGTCGAGCCAGAGATCGACCTTCCTCCTCATGCGCGGCGGCCCTGCCCTTCGCCGGACCTGTCGCGCAGGCGGCGCATGCCGCGCAGCCAGCGGTCGCGGTCGAGCTTGCGCGCCATATACTCCTTCACCTCAGGATGCGTCAGGATCAGGAAACGCTCCTCGTCCATCGCCTCGATGACGGTCTGGGCGACGGCATCCGTGTTCAGCACCCCGTCGACCGAGGCCGCCGTGGCGCCTGCCATGCGCAGCATGTTGGTATCGACCGCCTGCGGACAGAGCACCGACACCGATATGCCGCGATCGCCGTACTGGATGGCGAGATGCTCGGCCAGTGCGACGGCGGCGTGCTTGGTGACACCGTAGGGCGCCGACCCCATTGAGGCGAGCAGGCCCGCTGCACTGGCGGTATTCAGCAGATAGCCCGACTTGCGCTCGAGCATGCCCGGCACCAGGGCGCGCGCGGCATAGACGTGGCTCATGACATGGATCGCCCAGCTGTCGGCCCAGTCCTTGTCGGTCGCATCCTCATGCCCGCCGCGGCCGATGCCGGCGTTCGAGAAGAAGATGTCGACCGGCCCGAAGCGCCGCTCGGTTTCGACGACCAGCTGCCGGATATCCGACTCGCGGGCGACGTCGCAGGCGACTGCCAAACCGCGGATGTCGTCGGCGACAGCCCGCAAGCGATCGGCATCGCGGTCAGCCACGACGACGCCTTTGGCGCCTTCCTTGGAATAGCGTCGCGCGATCGCCTCGCCGATGCCGCCGGCCGCGCCGGTGACGACGCAGACCTTGTCCTTGACCCTCATTTGGCTTTCTCCCGACCAATCCATGCGCTTCGGGACCGCGCGCTCGCGCAGTCCGACGACTAG
>CADECW010000178.1 GCA_902825855.1 uncultured Rhodospirillales bacterium
AGAACTTGTAGCCGCGGCGGTACTCGAACTTATCGACCGCCTTCATCAGGCCGATGTTGCCCTCCTGGATCAGGTCGAGGAACTGCAGGCCGCGGTTGGTGTACTTCTTGGCAATGGAGATGACGAGGCGCAGGTTGGCCTCCACCATCTCCTTCTTGGCCTGGCGGGCCTCGCGCTCGCCCTTCTGCACCGCCTTGACGATGCGGCGGAACTCGGTGATCTCCAGGCCGGTCTCGGAGGCGAGCGTGCGGATCTCGTCACGGATGTTGGTGACGTTGTCCCGCTCGTGCTTGGTGAACTGCTGCCACTTGCGGTTGGTCGACGCGGCCATGCGCTCGAACCAGCCCTGGTCGAGCTCGTTGCCGTAGTACTCGTCGATGAAGTTCTGGCGCGGCACGCCGTAGCTGTCGGCCAGCCGCATCAGGCGGCTTTCGAACTGCACGAGGTTGCGGTTGATCTTGTACAGCTGCTCGACCAGCATCTCGATGCGGGCGTTGTTGAGCGACAGGCTCTTGACGTCCTTGATGATCTCGTCGCGCTGCTTCTCGTAGCTCTTCTGCTGCTGGCGCGAGCCCTGCTCGCCCGCGACGTGCATCTCGACGCGCTTGTCCTGCACCTTGCGCAGCTTCTTGTAGGCGTTGGCAATGTTGTCGAAGGTTTCGAGCACCTTCGGCTTGAGCTCCGCCTCCATGGCGGCGAGCGACATGGCGTTCTCGAAGTCGTCCTCGTCGTCCATCTCGCCTTCGGGGCGGGGCTCGCCATCGCCGCCCTCTTCGCCGTCGCGCTTTGCGGGAGCGGCAGCCGGGGCCGGCGCTTCGGGCATGGCGATCGGAGGCGGCGCGTTCTTGGCCTCGGGGCCTTCGTAGGTGGCTTCGAGGTCGATGATGTCGCGCAGGAGGATCTTGGCGTTGTTGAGCTCGTCGCGCCAGATGATGATGGCCTGGAAGGTGAGCGGGCTTTCGCACAGGCCGGCGATCATGGCCTCGCGGCCGGCCTCGATGCGCTTGGCGATGGCGATTTCGCCTTCGCGGGACAGCAGCTCCACCGAGCCCATGTCGCGCAGGTACATGCGCACGGGATCGTCGGTGCGGTCGCCGGCGTCGGCGCGGGTGTTGGTGACGGCCGGGAGGCTCGGGGCGACAAGGGCGCGTGCGCTCTCATCGGGCTCCTCGGCGGCTTCCTCTTCCTTCTCGGCGCCCTCTTCGGCGTCCTCGCTCTCGACGACCGTGATGCCCATGTCGGACAGCATCGACAGCGTGTCCTCGATCTGGTCGGGCGACACCTCCTGCGAGGGCAGGACCGAGTTGAGCTGGTCGAGCGTGACGAACCCCCGGGTCTTGGCGGTGCGGATCAGCCGCTTGACCGCGGCATCCGACAGATCGAGGAGCGGGCTGTCCTTCTCCTGTACGTCGGCCTGCGGGGTTTGCTCTTCAGCTCGGGCAGTGCTCGCCATCAGTCATCTCCGGAAGCGCAAAATCGGCGCTGTCACTGTTAACAAAATTGTTTCACGATTCGTGCCGCTGCGGCGCAAGACACGCGAAAAGGTGCCATTGTTGCCAGCACCTACCGCGCGACAAGCCAATTGCCGCGTTTTCCACTGCACCTTGTGGGCCCGCTATGCCGAAGCTCGAAGGCGGAGCGCTGCGGCTCGGGATGCCTTCCGTTGGGGCCGAACACAGGGATACACAACACACGCGCCGCTATCCAGTCTTTCTTTTCGGCATAGCCGTTGCCGAAAAGCACACGCACGGTGGCCGCCAGGCAAAACCAGCGGCATCTGCGAGAACAACGTTCACAGGGCGGCTCACCAGACGCTCGGCCTCGTCCCAGGGCTCATGGCTGCTACGGGGACAAACAAGATAGTCTGGGAATACCGCGTCAGCTTCCCTGAATTGGGCTCTGTGTACCGAGATTCAAGGGCTGGGCCGGGCATCAGACGGCCTTCCTTCGCTTGTCCGTCTGCAGGTCGGCCAAGACGCGCTCCAGGCTGCGCTCGCCTTCGGCCTGTTCCACGCTGAAGCTCTGGTTCCGCGTCCGCTGCTGGGCGATCTCCTCGCGCAGGGCGGCGTGCTCGCGCAGCAACTCCTCGGTCGGCTCTTGTTCGAGGAGCTTCTTGATGCGCTCCTCCTCGTGCAGCAGAGCGCGCATCTGGGCGCCGTCGAGGAAGGCGGCGAACTGCTGGCGCACGAGCGCAGCATCCGCCGTGCTGCTGACGAAGGCGACACCCTTGTGGCCGCTGTTGCGCATCAGATGCTCGTAGAGCGCGCCGAACGCGCTGTCCTGCAGGGTGGCGATCAGCTGGTCGCGATCGAGATCCTCGTTCTCGGCGTGCAGCGTCTGCATGTGGGCCAGCGCACGGCGATGGACATCGCTTGCGAGGGAGAACTGCGCGATTTCGTCGGTGAAGACGTCGAGCAGCCAGGGATGGGCGATGAGTGCAAGCAGCAGCGTTTCACCCGCTGAGGTGTCCTGCACGGTGCGCGCGACCTGCACGCCGGGTTGGCGCGACTTCGGATCGCCCTTGCGCCACGTGCGCCAGAGGCGGTCACGGATGGCCTGGCGATAGAGTCCTTGCACGCGGGCATCGCTGATGCCGCGGATCAAGGATTCGAGCCGCTGCTCGAAGACGGCGCGCCGCTCCGGTGTATCGACCGGGCCGGCGGCAATCTCGCGCTCCCACAAGACGTCGACCAGGGGCCGCACGGCGCCGAGCACCGCATCCATGCCGGCGGGCCCGCGCTGGCGCACGAGATCGTCGGGGTCGAGGCCGTCGGGGAGGAATGCAAATTGCAGGCTGTGGCCTGGGCGCAGACCCGGCAGGGCAGTTTCCACCGCGCGAAAGGCCGCCCGGCGCCCCGCAGCGTCGCCGTCGAAGCACAGGATCGGCTCGGACGCCATGCGCCAGAGCAGGTCGATCTGGTTTTCTGTCAACGCCGTGCCGAGCGGCGCCACCGTCTGCGGGAATCCGGCTTCCGACAGGGCGATGACATCCATGTAGCCCTCGACCACGAGCACCTGGCCTTTATCGTGTGAGGCCGGGCGCGCGTTGTGGGCATTGAACAGCACCGCGCCTTTGTGAAACAGCGGCGTCTCGGGCGAGTTGAGATACTTGGCCGGCGCATCCGGATCGAGCGCACGGCCGCCGAAGGCGATGACGCGCCCCTTGAGGTCGGTGATCGGAAACATGATGCGATGGCGAAAGCGATCGTAGGAGACCGGGATGTCGTCGCCCGCGATCAACATGCCCGAGAGCGCCATGTCGGCAGCGGAGAACCCAGCTTGCGCCAGATGCTCCTTCAAGGCGGAGCGGCCGCCGGGCGCATAGCCGAGACGGAAACGTGCAATCGCCTCGGCCGTGAGCTGACGGCCTTCCAGGTAGCGGCGCGCGTCGCGGCCGGCGGGTCCCTTGAGCTGGTCTTCGAAGAACTTGGCGGAGGCGGCAAGGATCGCCAGCAACCGCGTGCGCTCGTCCTCGCGCACCTCGTCGCGCGGCCCCGCCTTCGGCATCGGTACGCCGGCTTCCTGCGCGAGACGCTCCACCGCTTCGGGAAACGAGAGGCCTTCCGTCTTCACTACGAAGGCGAAGATGTCACCATGCTCGCCGGTGGCGAAGCAGTGATAGAAGCCCTTCTGGTCGTTGACGGTGAAGGAAGGTGTCTTCTCGGTTTTGAACGGCGACAGGCCCTTGAACTCCCGGCCGGCGCGTTTTAGCGCGACCTTGCGCGAAACCACTTGGCTGACCGGCAGCCGGGCGCGGATCTCATCGAGCAGGGACGGCGGAAAGCGCATGATGGTCCAGGTGCTTGCGGCGTGACGAAGTCGTACGCGATTCGCGCGTCATGGGCCGGGCAGGGCGGGGCCGCCAGCGGTTCCTCACCGCAATCCACAGCTCAGCCCGCGGCCTGCCACTGCCGGATGGCTTCCAGCGGGTAGACCAGCATGATGATATTGAGAATGAGATTGTCGCGCAGGAGGACCAGCATGGTGACTTCCGTGGCGATCAGCAGCACGACGGTCAGCCAGACCGGCAGGCGGGCAGCGACCAGGAAGCCGAACAGGGTCGCCAGCATGTCGCCGACAGAGTTGATGACGCTGTCGCCTGTGTACGTGCGCGAGACGGTCTGGGCGCGATAGCGCTCGATGATGAAGCTTGTATTCTCGAAAATCTCCCAGGCGGCTTCCATCAGCATGGCGATGACCAGCCGTGCGGCAACCGACAGGCGGCCGCGGAAGATCGCCCATAAGATCCAGTAGAAGATCACGCCATGCAGAACGTGGCTGTAGGTGTACCAGTCGGCGAAATGCTGGGACGTCTCAGCGTCGTTTGCGTGGTTGTGCCAGAGCTTGATGGTGCCGCAGGCGCAGTAGGGGATGCGCCCCATCCAAAGCAGGATGCCGGCCGCGGCGGCCATAATCGCCAGCGCTGCCGCGATCGCGGGCAGCAGCCTGAGCCTCGGTATGGTGCGGCTTTGCATGCGCGCAACTTGGCACAGGCCAAGCCGGTGTTGGAACCGAAGCCTGATCTGTCGCGTCTAGGCGATGGGGAAGCGCGGCCAGGACGCCACAGGCCGTGGTGACGATTCGGACGGCGTCCGGCCTTTTTTTGCCAAACCCGCGCGTTTACGGTGGCGGCTCAAGACAAGAGAACGAACCGATTCGATGCATATCCTCCTCACAACTGTGCTGCTTGGGCTGTGGCTGCTGATGCCCGTGCCGGCCTCTGCTAACGCTGCCTGCACGCGCGAGGACCTGGCTAGGGCGGTGGACGATGCCGGTGCTGCGCTGCGCAAGCTCAACGCCGAGAACACGCCACGGCTGCAGGACAAGATGCGGCAGCTCAAGACCAAGATGCGCTGGCCGGATGCCGGTTACGAGGAGCAGGCCTTCAAGACGTTGCAGGACGAGCGCGTGGCGGCCTTCGACGCGGGTGCCAACGATTTGCTGGCTCGCATCGATCGGCTCGGCACGGTGGAGGCCAAGGCGGAGCCCGATTGCACGCGATTGCAGGAGCTGCAGGCCGCCAGCATCGAGTTGCAGGCAACCGTGAAGGCGAAGTCGAGCTATCTGCTTTCCAAGATCGACCAGATGCTGGCGGACGGCCCTGGCGCCGCGCACAAGACCGCAGCAGCAGCTCTATCCGCGCCTGAAGCCAAGCACGCTGTGAAGCCGCCGGCAAAGGCCGTCGAGCCTCCCAAGGCCACGGCGAAGGCGCCGGAGAGCAGCGCCTGGACGGCCGAGACCAAAGCCGGCCCGAAGCCGGCACCGCCGCAGGAGACGGCGTCGCTGTCCCAACCGCCGCTGCCACCGCTCGTGGTTGAGGACGAGGGGTATACCATCGACGAAATCAAAGCGGTGAGCGCGGGCTTCTTCGGACAGGTGTCGGCAAGCCTCGGCTCCGTGATCGAGCACATCTTCAGCAAGAGCGGGCGTCCAACAGGGTACGTCCTGGGCAGCGAGGGCGGCGGCGCCTTTCTGGCCGGCGTGCGCTATGGCAAAGGCACGCTCTACCTGCGCAGCGGCGGCACGCAGCCAATCTACTGGCACGGACCGTCGCTCGGGACCGACGTCGGGGCCGATGGCTCCAAGACGCTGTTTCTCATCTACCGGCTGAAGAGCGCCGAGCAGCTCTACGACAGCTTCACCGGCGTGGATGGCTCGGCCTACCTGGTCGGCGGGGTGGGCGCGACCCTGATCACCAATGGCAACGTTGTCCTGGCGCCGGTCCGGTCAGGCCTCGGCCTGAGGCTGGGCGCAAACATCGGCTATATCCGCTTCACGCCCAAGCCGACATGGAATCCGTTTTGAGCTGAAGCCTGGCGTTCAGCCTGCGCCCTTCAAGAAGTTAACCAACTTCCGTCATGGCTCCGCCTTGAAGGGAGGGCTATTCTTCGTCGCCCGGGGAATCGGACTTCTCCAAGGAGATAAAATCTTATGAAGTATCTTGCTTTGGCGGCGATGGCCGCACTGCTGACGTCCGGGGCCTACGCGCAGATGGGCGCCACCTGCGCTGCCGGCGCCACCGAAAAGAAACTGGCAGGCGCTGCCAAGTCCAGCTTCCTGAAGAAGTGCGAAGGCGACGCCAAGTCCGCGTGTGATGCGTCCGCCACCGAGAAGAAGCTCTCCGGTGCCGCCCGCACGAGCTTCACCAAGAAGTGCGTGCAAGACAAGGTTGGCAGCTAGCTGCCAACCCGTGATCGGGCGCGGCCCGCTGCTTCAGTATGGGCGGCAGGGCCGCGCTTGCACGGCGCACGACCATGAACTCGGCGACTGCTGCGAGCAGTTCGCCGACCGGCTTTCGGCGATCGCATAGCGGCCCCACGGCGGGCCATACTCCCAGACGGTGAAATCGGCCCAGGCCCGGACCGCTGCTGCTTCGGCTTCTCTTTTGTTCCGGCCGGTGCCGCTACCATCGTGGAAGTGGTCCAGCATGCAGGTCTTGCGGCCGACCTTCACCCACGAATGGATCTGCGCCACGCCGGTCTCTTGCGATTCCATGGCGCGTTTGGATTGCGCATCGGCAGTGCCGGCCCAAGAAAAAAGCGCCAGCGCAACTACGCCAGCGATGGACATCCTCATGACCACGCCCCCAGCTTTTCGTTCAGATCTTCACCTCAACGCTGCACGATTCCGCCGCTTCGAGCGATTGGCCGAGCGTCGCACAGGCGACATTTTGCGGGCCCAGAAGCATTTGCGTCACACGAATGCTTCCGGGCAGAGTAGAGAAAGCCTGGAGCAATTGCCGGCTGGCTACTTCGCAGCCACGACCGCGATCTCGACCAGCATGCGCGGGTCGGCGAGCTTGGCTTCGATGCAGGCCCGGCCGGGCAGGTTTTCACCGCCGGTCCAGGCGTTCCAGGCCTCGTTCATCAAGTCGCGATGGCGGATGTCCGTGACCCAGATGGTGGCCGAGACGACCTTGGTCTTATCGGTGCCGGCGAGCTTTAGAAGCCGGTCGATCTCGCCAAGGATCTGCTGGGCTTGTCCCCGCGCGTCCTTGGAGACGTCGTCGGCGACGACGCCGGCCGTGAACACGAAGCCGTTGGCTTCGACGACCTTGGAGTAGATTTTCGACGGCTCGTGCCGCTTGATGGTCATGGCGTTTCCTCCGCGTGTTGGTGCGAGGCAACTCCTAGCACGGCCGCGCCGCCGGCAACCACCGCCGATGGTCTGCTAGGCGCGGATGCGGCCGAGCGCGGCGATCAACACTCCGGCAATCATGCCGCCGACAGCGCCGCCGATGGCGCCCCACATCAAGGCGAGCCCGGTCGACTCGACGGCCGCGGACAGCACCGCCAAACCGTTCTCTCCGCTCCAGGAGCCGGTCAACAGCGAGAGGACGACCGCGAACGGCGGGCCGGCGGCGAGCCCGGCGCCGGAGCCCGTGTAGCCGGCAAAGAACACGGCGCTGCGGCGGTCGTAGGTTTCCTCGGCAATGATGCGGCCGACGAGGGCGCCGCAGAGCGCGGCAAAGGCGGCCACCAGCAGGAAGTAGTGCGCTTCCGTGATCGGGATCATCTGCATTGGCGGTCGTCCATCTGTCTGTCCACGATCCGGACCTGACGTGGCCCGGAGAATCCGAGCTTGAACGTGGGACCGGCGCGCCATCCGTTGCGCCGGGCGGGGTGCTACCCTAGGTTCCGGCCATGCTTCAACCCGTTCATGTCATCGGAGGCGGCCTCGCCGGGAGCGAGGCGGCCTGGCAGATTGCCGCAGCCGGGGTGCCTGTCGTGGTGCACGAGATGCGGCCCGTGCGCGGGACAGAGGCGCACAAGACGGACGGGCTCGCCGAGCTGGTGTGCTCCAACTCGTTCCGCTCCGACGACGCCGAAACCAACGCCGTCGGTCTGCTGCACGAGGAGATGCGGCGGGCAGGCTCGCTAATCATGGCCGCGGGCGACACGCACAAGTTGCCGGCGGGCGGCGCGCTCGCCGTCGACCGGGATGGCTTCTCGGCGCATGTCACGCAGGCGCTCGCGAGGCATCCGCTGATCGCAATAGAGCGGGTCGAGATCGCGGGGCTGCCGCCGGCGGACTGGGACAGCGTCATCATCGCCACGGGGCCGCTGACGTCGCCGGCTCTGTCGGTCGCCATCCAGAATCTGACCGGGGAGACCGAACTCGCCTTCTTCGATGCGATCGCTCCGATCGTACACCTCGACAGCGTCGATGAGACGATCACATGGCGGCAATCGCGCTATGACAAGCCGGGACCGGGCGGCACGGGGGCAGACTACATCAACTGCCCGATGTCGCGTGCCGAGTACGAGGCGTTCGTCGATGCGCTGCTGGCGGGCGAAAAGACATCGTTCAAGGACTGGGAAGCCTCGACGCCCTACTTCGACGGCTGCCTGCCGATCGAGGTGATGGCCGAGCGCGGGCGCGAGACGCTGCGCTTCGGCCCCATGAAGCCGGTCGGCCTCACCAACCCGCATCCCAATACGGAACGGCCCTACGCCGTCGTCCAGCTCAGGCAGGACAACGCGCTCGCCACGCTGTGGAACATGGTCGGCTTCCAGACCAAGCTGAAGCATGGAGAGCAAGTGCGGGTGTTGCGCACGATCCCGGGGCTGCAGAATGCGGAGTTCGCGCGGCTCGGCGGCCTGCATCGCAACACCTTCCTCAATTCGCCCAAGCTGCTCGACGGCGAGTTGCGCCTGCGGGCCGAGCCGCGCCTTCGCTTTGCCGGGCAGATCACCGGCTGCGAGGGCTACGTGGAGAGCGCCGCAATCGGGCTGCTGGCCGGGCGTGCCGCGGCTGCAGCGCGCCGTGGTCAAGCCTGGGCGCCGCCGCCGGTGACGACGGCATTCGGCGCGCTGCTGGGACATATTACGGGCGGGCACCTGTCGGCGGATGGAGAGGGCGGGCAGCGCTCGTTCCAGCCCATGAACGTGAATTTCGGCCTCTTCCCCCCGGTCGATCCGCCCTCCCACGACGCCGACGGCAAGCGCATCAAGGGCAAGGAGCGCGGGACGGCGCGCAAGCGGGCACTCTCGGCGCGCGCTCTCGCCGATCTCGACCTCTGGCTCGGCGGTAACCGCCAGGCGGCTGCCGAGTGACGCGTCTGGTCGGCGGGGCCACGTACTGACAGCAAAATTGGCCGCGACATCGCGAGCCGCTTTACAGCACGCCGCGGTTCTGGAATCAGATGCCGTGTGCTGGCTGGGGTTGGCCGAGACATGCCGCGATACGTTCCCATCAAGGTCGGGGTGGCTGCGCTGACATTCGTCGCGCTCCTGGATCTCCAGCTTTTCGCCCACGTATACCAGCCGGCATCCGAGCGGTTCGGGCAGTATCTGCGGCGCATCGTCGACAACAGGCCCGCGTCCCCCACCGAGGCGCGCACGCCCGCACCGGTCTCCCGCGACGGCGGCCGCACCTACCGCTGATCCTCGCTCGAAAGTTGCTTGCGGCGGGAGCTGCAACGCGGTCTTAACCGGCCGCGGCGAAAGGCCGTGGATGGCACCGAAAAAACACACTTCGAATCGTGCCCCGGCAATGTATTCTTGAGGTCCATGGCGCGGTACATCTTCATCACCGGCGGCGTGGTCTCTTCGCTCGGCAAAGGGCTGGCTTCAGCGGCTCTTGGGGCACTCCTTCAGGCACGCGGCTATTCAGTTCGTCTGAGGAAGCTCGACCCCTATCTCAACGTCGACCCCGGCACGATGAGCCCTTACCAGCATGGTGAGGTGTTCGTGACGGATGACGGCGCCGAGACGGATCTGGACCTCGGCCACTACGAACGCTTCACCGGCGTGCCGGCGAAGAAGTCCGACAACATCACCACCGGCCGCATCTACCAGGAGATCCTGACCAAGGAGCGGCGCGGCGATTACCTGGGCGGCACCGTGCAGGTGATCCCGCACGTGACGGACGCCATCAAGCAGTTCGTTCTCTCAGGCAACGAAGGCATCGACTTCGTGCTGGTGGAGATCGGCGGCACGGTCGGCGACATCGAGGGCCTGCCGTTCTTCGAGGC
>CADECW010000179.1 GCA_902825855.1 uncultured Rhodospirillales bacterium
TCCGGAATGTCGAGTGCCACTGGGTGCGCAGCTCATTGAGGCCGAGCGCCCGTATTCGGGCGATCTCGGCCTCGAGCGCCTGTTCGCGATCGGATCTCATCGGCCCGATCAGCTGGCGATCCGATAGACGCGCTCACCGTCGGCGGTCTTCTCGGTCACGACGGTGAGGCCCTGCTTCTTCTTGAGCGATCCCGAGATCGCCCCGCGCACGCTGTGCATCTGCCAGTCCAAGGCCTTGGCGACCTGGCCGATGGTGGCGCCCTCGGCCCGCCTCAGCATCCCTTCCAGCCGCCCGAGCTTGGTCTTTGGGGTAGCGGCGATCTGTACCGGCGATGTGCGGGCCTTGGCGCCCCGCGCGCTAGGCTTGGCGGTCGACTTCTTCTGCTTTGTCATGATGGGCTCCATGTGATCACCGGCTTGGCGCCGGCCCCAGCATGCATGCTTCCTTCGCCCACCTTCTCAAGCCGACAGGCCGATCATGGCATTGCGAAGATTGCCGCCGCACGATACTTCCATGGCTCGGTTGACCTGCGGTGGATCGCCTTCGGACGTTGCTGGCGACCACATGTTACGGCACTCTGTGGAAGCGATGGCTTCATCCAGGCCAACAAGCACAAGTGCCCAGCCTGCGGTGCCGGAAACGGACCAACCGGCGACGAGCGTGGGCCCATCTGATGCTGCGAGGATTGCGCTGCCGAAGAACCTCGCCCGATCATTGCAGTTTCTGAGTGACGACGATCTCGAGACGTTGCGGACCAGCGTCGGGACGGAGCTTGCGCGTCGCAGAGCGGTCCCTGTCGCTCAGCCGGCCGTTCAAGCAAGGAACTCGAGAGGCCGGAAAGGGAAGCACAATCCTGTGACTGCTGTACCTGCGGGGAGGGCAAGCCTGATCAGGGCCTCGTACCACGCCGGGATGAATCCGGCTGCGATCGCGCGTTCTCTTTGTCAATGGCCGTTGTGAACGAGGTCCTAAGTACAAAGCCTAAGACGAGACCATAGCTCGGACCTTGCGAGCCAGATCGCTTGATGGATGATCTCGGGCGAGAAGCGATGCCCCGGCGTAGCCGCACTTGTTCATCCAGTTTCATACCACTTGCACGGCTTGTCTGATAGGCCGACTCTGCCATGCCCCGCAGCTTGGCCCGGATTTGATCCGGTGCTTGCGACGTCACCGATCGAAGCGATTGATCACAAGGTCAATGACGTCAAGGTCAATGACGTAAGGAATGGCGACACGAAGAAACAAACACAACAGTATTCCAGCAGCGCCGACTGCACTGGCTCCCACTATGAAGCCTTCCCAAAATTCGGTCATTCTTTCCCCAACGGCCACAGCAGAAACAATCCCAAAATGACCCGAAAAATGGGCCCCGCAATTGCGTGGGGCGCTAAATGGGGGCCCGAACAACCCACCACAGATTGGCGGGGTGGCTATGGGGCGTTGTCAGTGCCACGTCTCCGTGAGGTCCTCCCCCTGTGAGGCCCACTCCTCCCCGTTTGTCGCAACTCACCACAAGCTCCTTACGCCTACCTGACGACTTCGCTTCTTGCGACGTAGACGTATAGGTGAGAGGGTAGGATCCAAAAACTGGCATTCAAAAGGGAGCTTCATGAGATTCCGTCTCATTGCCCACTGGCCGTCCACAGATGTTCTGCCCGCGCATGAGGCGCATCCAACAGCGCAACCAGCCATTTTTCGCTATAGGTGGTTGATGAGGACGGGGGCCTCTTCGGTTTCGATTTTTGAAACGGGAGAGTCGTCATTGCTACGAGTGTCTCCGACACGCCTCTTGAAATACGCCCGTGCCGAAGCGAGGACGGTACGTCGTGGTCGGCCCCCCATACGCAACACAATTGCCAGTGCGCTCTTAAGTATGTTGGCATCTGCCCTTCCAAATTCATTTGGCGACTTCGGAGTTGTGTCCAGCTGGGGAACAGGGCGCGCAGCAGAACGTCGCAATGCGGGAGGCGCCGATCGTGGCCCAATTCCCTCGGCTTAGGAGAGGCGTCGCCGCTCCGGTGAGATCCTTTTTGGCTCGAGCACCCGTCGCCTATTCGACCAGGTGAAGGTGCCGCTGTTTGTTTACCATTGAGCCGCGATCGGCCCTTTGAGCGTGTAATAAATCCGCTATCCACTTGAAAACCCCTTAGATTAGGACCGCACCGAAGCGGCAGGAGTTGCTCGCTTTCCGTTTTCTCGGCTGACAGGCGCGATTGTGCTGGCTTGGGTCTTGTTCAGCGCCAACCTTGCCCGCGAGATGCGAGACTTGACGGTGCCTTCCGATACCTTGGTCTCCCGGGCGATCTCGCCGTACCCCTGACCATCGTAATCGCCCGCTTCAGCGCATCTTGCTGGTGCCGCGGCAGCTTGTCGACGTCGGCCGCCATCTCGAAGGCGACGATGCCGCTCTCTTGTAGTGGAGCCAGGTGCATTGCCAGTTCTGGCCTGTCAAAGCGCTGGCCATCCGGATCAGTCAGCACGGTGTTCGTGGCGCTGCGCTCGGTCGGAATCGACCTGACCGCCTGTACCATCATCACCGGCGCGATCGGCGTCGGCATCGGCTTCGGCTTGCAGAAGATCGTGTCCAACTTCGTGAGCGGCATCATCATCCTGCTCGACAAGTCGATCAAGTCAGGCGACGTGCTGGTGGTCGGCGACACCTACGGCCGTGTGAACTCCCTCGGCGCGCGCTATGTCTCAGTGATCAGTCGGGACGGGACGGAGTTCCTGATCCCGAACGAGAACCTTGTAACCCAGCAGGTGGTCAACTGGTCTTACAGCTCACGGCAGGTCCGCCTCTCGGTGCCAGTCGGCATCTCCTACGAAGCCGACGTGCGCCTGGCGATCACGCTCTGCCTCGAAGCCGCCGGCGTCGTCGAGCGGGTGCTGAAGCAGCCGGCGCCAGTCTGCCTGCTCAAGGCATTCGGCGACAGTTCGGTCGATCTGGAGCTGCGCTTCTAGTCCAGGACCCGATGGCCGGTCTTGCCAGCGTGAAAAGCGAGATCCTGCTGCACATCTGGGACCGTTTCCATGCCAATGGCATCGAGATTCCTTTCCCGCAGCGCGACCTGCACCTCAAGACACCGATAGAAGTGACGCTACGGGAGGCGAGCGAGACATGACGGCCATACATCGCCGACGCGGCCGAGCGGGCAGCCTCCGATGGAGCTCAAAAGGAATTGCCGCCGTCAGCGGATTGCGAAGCAATACTAGTCTAGGCGCCGCCGCCGGCGCGATGTACTTCCGCACGCTGGTGACCGGCCGCGCGGTTGATCTCGAGTGGATACGGCGCGTTGTGGCAGCAGTTCTCGGCCGAGTGTAGTAAGGCACGCAGGTGGCGCGGCGCAACGCAAGGGCGTTGGTTGTGATACTGTTTGTTGCTGCCGCCATCACAATTGGGTGCTCGGTCCCGGCACGCGAGCCGTTCGTGCCTCCTGCCCACCACCAGATGAGTTGATTGTCGGAAACGTTGTCAACGTTCTGCCAACCTCCAACAGATCGAGCGCCCCCTTTTGGGGGTTGCTCTGGACGGCAATGGCCTCTAGTTCTCAAATCAAGATCTGCTTTGCAGTAAGCGAAGGCGCCCCCAAATGATATGCTCTGAGAATCTTCGCAAGCTAGCGGCCGAATATCTCAATGAAGCTCGTGCTGAGAAAGACGAGCGTGTGCGTAGCCTTTTGTTACGGATTGCTAACCATTGGAAACAAATGGCGCATTCGGAAGATGGGCAATCTGTCGCTCCCAGCACTGTTCGTCGTCAGCTAGTTTGAGATAGATGTGAGCCGAGAAGAAGAGAGGTTCAGGCGGCTGCTGGTTGATGTTATGCGGCGATGTCACCGCGCGGCCACACTCGAGCCTCGGCGGGCTCATACCAACGGAGTTTGCAGCGCGCCCCAACCAGGGGCATAACCAGAACAGACTCTCCATCTGAGCGAGGTCACTCTGGGGAGCACGTCAAGAGATGTGGCCGTATCTCGTTGTACAACGGAGTCCGAACGCATCTGTCATTGGACAAGGATGCGCCAGTCCGTCGGCCGATCCAACGGCTCGGCCAGCTCGTTGCTCGGCCTATCCTTGGCGGCCTTCATCATCAATACTGCCGGACGTAGTTTTTGGTAGGGACAACTCGAAGCTCTGCCGCCCGAAGTGCTGTAGGACACAATCGAGCAGGCCATCCTGCGCCACCTCGACTCGACAAGTTCAACAAGCGCAATGGCCTCATCAAGCGGGGGAGCGTCAGGCTCCGCAAGCTGGCGAAGGCGAACCGCCGATGATCCCGACCTGGCCACGGCAAAAAAAAGGCCGGCATTGCGCGAACAGCACCGGCCAAGGGCCATGTCAATGAAGAGGTAATCAACGATATCCGGAAATCCGAGCAACCGCGTAGGAAGTCGGTTCCCATGGATAAAATAAAACACCGATATACTTCTCGCAAGACCAATCCGTTCATCTGCTTGCGGCTTCCCGGCGAACTGATGTTGGGCGAGTTATCAGCAGCGACGCGCGATCGGCTCAGCGCCGCGCTGCGGGCGCACTTTGAGCACGTCCGATAACGCCTGCTGGGGCGGTCATGCTTCAGGCCCTGCGCCGGGCGCGCGAACTGCGCCACGAGCAGCCGGCGACTCGCCGGCCGGTCACGCTGACGCACGGCCGCGCTCGTCGTGCGACTCGATCTGGTCGAGGCCATGGGCCGGCTTTGTCACGTTGCTGAACAAGGAACGCAAAAAGGCTGCGGGCGGCAAATTCGAAAGTGACCGCCGCCCGCCAAGCATCCATTGCCGCGGCGCGAAAGCCGCGGTGCCCTGGCGCTTATACATACCGAGCCCGAGCGCCGTCTGATGGAGCGGCGCCTCGCGCGGATCGTCTGATAAGTCCAAGGTACATCTATTTTTTTCTTACAAAAACCTTACTTTGACTTTGCTTTCTAAGCATGTCAGCCTTGCGATAGGAGCAAGTCACCGGGACCAAAACGCGTGGCTTTCAGCCCTGGGGACAGGCGCCGACAAAGCGAGATCCGGCGATCGGGCGGCCAGTTACTTTGTGGTGCGGAGTCGCGTAGGCGCTGCGACGGAACTGATGCCTGATCCAGCCGGACCCACCAACAGGGAGGATGAGGTCATGCTTGGTTCCGTTCGTCATTGGCTATCCCTATCCGCGGCTGCCGTGCTCGCGGCAGCCGTTGCGTTTCCGGCGGCCGCCCAGGACCGCGTGCGCTGGAAGATGCAGAGCGCCTTCGGCAGCCAGCTGCCGCATCTTGGCCCATCTGCACTGCGCTTCAGCGAAGACATCAAGCGCATGTCCGGCGGTAAGTTCGAGATCAAGTTCTATGAGCCCGGCGCGCTGGTGCCGCCGCTCGAATGCTTCGACGCCGTGAGCAAGGGCTCTGTCGAATCGTGCTGGACGACGCCGGGCTACCATACAGGCAAGTATCCAGCGCTCGCCTTCTTCACCACCGTGCCGTTCGGCCCGGGCATCGGCGAGTTCCTGGCCTGGAAGTGGTTCGGCGGTGGCAACAAGCTGCGCGACGAAATATACGCCCAGCACGGGTTGAAGGCGTTTGACTGCTTCTGCATCGGACCGGAGACTTCCGGCTGGTTCCGCCGCGAGATCAAGGATGTCGACGACATGAAGGGCATCAAGATGCGCTTCTTCGGTCTCGGCGCGCGGGTCATGCAGAAGATGGGCGTATCGACCCAGCTCCTGGCTGCGGCCGACATCTTCCCGTCGTTGGAGCGCGGCGTGATCGACGCGACCGAGTTCTCGATGCCCACGATGGATACGCAGATGGGCTTCCATCAGATCGCCAAGTACAACTACTTCCCGGGCTGGCACCAGCAGGTCTCGTGCAGCGAATTCCTGATGAACGCCAAAGCGTTCGATGCGCTGCCCGAACCTTACAAGGTGATGATCGACGTCACGGCTGGACGGCAGGTGGCCTATACCTACGCCGAGACCGAGGCCATGCAATTCTCCGCCATGGCCGAGATGACCAGCAAGCACGGCGTGAAGATCAAGCGCTGGAGCGACAAGGATCTGGCAGCCTACGAGAAGGCCTGGCTTGAGGTGATCGCAGAGGATTCTGCCAAGGATCCGTTGTTCAAGAAGGTCGCCGACCACTACCTCGCGTTCCGCAAGAACTACGCGGTGTGGGGCGAGGCCCAGGCCATGAAGCCAAGCTACATCACCGAGAAGTGAGACGAGCGACGCGGTGACGATGTCCGGGCTCCGCTGCTGCGGCGGGGCCCGAACGCGCGCCTTCGGATCGAGCATCGGGAGTTTCTGAAATGGCGGTCTCCGAACAAACCCGCGGTGTGGCTCGCGGCATTGCAGGTATCTTGGTTCCGGTGGCAGTGGTCGTGGCCGTCGTAGCGGCGATCGCGATCATTGCGTCGATGCCGATGGAGGCGCGACAGGACCTGCTGTACACGGCGCAGGACTACCTGCCTATCGTGATGTTCTTCACCCTGGCCATCCTACTGTTCTCCGGCTATCCGGTGGCGTTCATCCTGGGCGGCGTCGCGCTGACCTTCGGTCTGGTCGGGTACTTTCTCGGCAGCTTCAAGCTGATCGAGTATTTTAATTTCGTGCCGCGCATCTGGGGCCAGGCCGCGGAGAACCTCGTGCTGGTCTCCATCCCGACGTTCATTTTCATGGGCGTCATCATGGAGCGCAGTGGGATCGCCAACGACCTGCTTTACTGCGTTCAAGTGCTGCTGAAACGGGTGCCCGGCGCGTTGGCACTCGGCGTCACCATCATGGGGACCATCCTGGCGGCGATGACCGGCATCATCGGCGCCTCGGTGACGATGATGACCGCGCTGGCGCTGCCGACGATGATCCGTCAGGGCTACAGCCACGCGCTTGGCTGTGGCACCATCGCTGCAGCCGGCACGCTCGGCATATTGATACCGCCCAGCATCATGCTCATCGTCATGGCCGACTTGCTCGGCGTATCGGTGGGCAACCTGTTCATGGCGGCACTGGCGCCGGGGCTCACCCTGTCGGTCTTGTATCTGACCTTCATCGTGGTCCTCGCTACCCTCAAGCCGTCGCTCGCCCCGCCGCTGCCGCCCGACCTTCTTAAGGTGCCGAAGGGCGAGATGTTGCCGCTACTGGGGCGTGCCTTCCTGCCGCCGGTGTTCCTGATCGGCCTGATCAAGTGCTCGATCCTGTTCGGTTTTGCGGCGCCGAGCGAGGCGGGCGCGGTCGGCGCCTTCGGCGCGCTTCTGCTTGCCATGTTTGCCGGCCGGCTCAACGCTAAGATGATGAACGAGACCTGCCAGACCGCGGCGCGCACCATTGCCATGGTGTTCTTCATCATCATCAGCGCTACCTGCTTTGCCTACGTCTATCGTGCCCTCGGCGGCGACAACATCGTCGAGCACCTGATCGAGGCCGCGGGCCTAGATTCCTGGGGCTTCCTGATCCTAGTCATGGCGATCGTGTTCATCCTCGGCTTCTTCCTCGACTGGATCGAGATCACGCTGATTGTGCTACCGGTGTTCGCGCCGATGATCGGCTCGCTCGATTTCGGCGACCACGTCGCCAAGGGCGACGTGGTCTACTGGTTCGCCATCCTGATGGCGGTGAACCTGCAGACCTCGTTCTTGACGCCGCCGTTCGGCTTCGCGCTGTTCTACCTTAAGGGCATCGCGCCGAAGGAAGTGAAGATCGAGAGCATCTACACGGGTATCATCCCGTTCGTGTTACTACAGTTGATGGGGCTGATCGCGGTGTTGGCCTGGCCCGACCTCGCGCTCTCGCTGATGCGCAGCACCTACGGTTCGTGAGGAGGTACGATGTCGATACCAAACGAATCTCAGACCGACGCCTATGCCAAGGGCGAGGCGCCGCTGGCGCTACGGACGAGCGAGCGGCTGCGCAGGGGCGTCGACCTCATCGGACGTTGCGCCGCCTGGCTGCTGGTGCCGCTGGTGCTGATCACCGTCGTCGACGTCGTCGCCCGCAAGCTGACCTGGCACAGCGCCGACGGCGTTCAGGGCCTGCAGATCTGGCTGGTCGCGACCTTCGGACGGATCTTCGAGTCTACCTTGCTGCAAGAGCTGGAGTGGCACATCCACACCGCGCTGTTCGCGCTCGTGCTCGGATTCGGCACGATCTACAACACCCATGTACGGGTCGACCTGATCCGCGACCACCTGCGGTTCCGCAAGAAGGCGTGGCTCGAGTTCCTCGGGCTCAGCTGCTTCATGATCCCGTACCTGCTGCTGCTGATCTATTTCTTCAGCTACTATGTGACGGACTCCTTTCTGGTCGGTGAGATTTCCGCCTCGACCGTCGGCTTGAGCCATCGCTGGGTGATCAAGGGCATCATGGTGTTCGGCCTGTTCGTCGCCACCTGCGCCGGCATCGCCGTGTGGCTACAGATCGTCTATGTGATCTGGGGTCCACAAGGCGTGCGCTTCAAGCTGATGACGCTGGAGTGGCCGGAAGAGGCCGGGACCAAGATCGAGGGCAAGGAGCGCATCAAGCTGGAGGATACTCCGGATCCAGTCCTCGAGGCGCCGGTCACGGTTACCGCAAAGACATAGGATCATGCAGCTCGATTGGGAGACTCTGGTCAAGCGGTACGTCTACAACCCTGCCAAGACGCCGTACTTCACCGCGGTGGGCCGGCTCAACCGGGCGCAGGCGCGCGGCGAGCTGTTCGTCTACACGCTGCTCCTGGCGGTCCTGATGGGCGTGGTCGGCGTCGCGGCGCTCTCACCGGCGTTGCCGCACGGCGGTGCAGTCGGGGTGCCGATTTACGCGCTGGCGGTCGCAATCGTTGCCGTCGTGTTCGGGCTGACCAAGCATGTCGCGGCCGCGGCCTTCTGCGCCACCGCGCCGGTTGCCGCTCTGCTGTACTTGGCGCTGTACGGTTTCCAGCCCGATCTCGGCATAGCCGACCATATTCTTCTGGTCGTCATCATGCTGCTCTGGCTGCGCTACAGCTGGCGGACGCTGAAGATCGCCAAGGCCTACCCGGCCTTGCCGGAAGCGGAGCCGCAAGGATGAAACCGCCGCCAGCCGCCTGGCGCGACCGGCTGGTGCGCAGCTTCCGCTGGCATGCTTGGAGCTTCGTGGCGCTCAACCTTGGGCTCACGGCCATCAGCGCCGTTCTCGGCTGGCCGTGGTGGGCACTCTGGCCGATGCTCGCGACAGGCATCGTGTTCGGCGTGCACTACATGCTGTTCAAGGCCTTCACCGTCGATGAGCGCTGGGTGGAGGAGCGGACGCGCGAACTCACCATTAAGAGCTACGATCGCAGGCACATCGAGAGCATCCGCGAACGCCGGCGGCGGTCCGATACCTAGTCCGAGTCTGGATCTAGGTGCAGAAGCGAACAGCAGGTGGTTGACGCCTTCGAGCTTGACGTAGAGGTCCTCGAACTGCGCGTAAAAGTCTTCCTATTGCGGTAGGCCGCCCTGGGCGCCGAGCGCGGTGTTGATCTCGGCCAGAAGCGTGCTGCAACGCCGACTGAATCCCGCGCACTGTCGATGTAGCGCCAATCCTTGATGCCGCCTGGCAGACCATGGATGCTAGCGACTTCCAGGTCAGAGCAGCGAACCATGCAAGACCTTTCCGGCGACAAAGGATGTAGGATGTCAGAGGTTTATCTGCCGGGTTCGTCATCTGCGGTTCGACGCCTTGACTCCGGGGTCGATGCAACTCAATCATTTTGATGGCAGCTAGCGCACCTGGAGTTGGAATCACGAGCGTGCTGTAAGTGCATCGCGCCGATGTGGACGAATTCGGCGGCGAGTGCCGTCAGCGGCAGGAAGGGATTAGCGAACAAGCTCGGGCGGGCGATTCCAGTGACGC
>CADECW010000180.1 GCA_902825855.1 uncultured Rhodospirillales bacterium
CGGAGTTCCTGAATCAGGGCATCGATACGGTGTTCGCGTCCGTGGACAATTATTTCCTGCCCACAAACGTCGAGAAGCTGACCCTGGATGCCGCAACTCTCGCAGCCAAGATCGGCGTGGGCAATGGCGAGGACAATACCATCCTCGGCAATGCCGCCCAGAACACACTTTATGGGCTTCTGGGCAACGACACCCTGAACGGCGGCGGCGAGGTCGATTTCCTCTTCGGCGCGAAGGGCAACGACTCTTACTTCGTCAACGACCTGCAGAGCATCGGGAAAAACCTGTCGGATGTCGTCTCCGAGGGAGGGAAGTGGGGGCTGTTCAATGGCGATCCGCTCGTCGACGGAGACGTGTCGGACTTCGACACGATCACTTCGTCGGCGAATTTCTTCTGGGATACTTCCAGCGTCGCTGAGCGCCTCGTGCTCGCAGCAGATGCCGAGCCGCTCAACAAGGACACCTTGGGGATCGGATCGACGATCGTGGGGTCGCTGCTGAGCAACGAGATGATCGGCAACAGCGGTACGAACTTGCTTTACGGCCGCGGCGGATCCGATACCTATCGAGCCGGCGATGGCGTTGACTATATTTCGCTGTCTACACTGGGGCTTACCGATTTAAACTCTTACGTTGGTGTCGACGGGAACAATACGGTCATCGTTGAGCAGCGGTCATCGGGGCCGATGTCCTACGACATTATTTGGGAGTTTGATGTCGCCAGGGACAAACTTGATGTCTCCGACTACGGTCTTGGCACGTTTGCCGCGTTCCAGGCCAAGGGTGTCAACGTTGGTATCAACAGCTTCTATGCGCTTGGCGATGGACTCGACTATGTCTACCTCGTTGGCGTCACTGTTGAACAACTGGCGTTGAACCCCGCCGCCGTCATCGTCTAGAGGTTGACCAAGTCGGCGCGGCGCGAACAGCGCCACGCCGACTTCGGCTGTCACTGAAGGATACGATACCTCCGTTGCTTGATTGGAACGGAGGATCGTTGCTGCGTTGGCCATTATCCTCGCCGCACGCTAGATCCGTCTGGACGGAAGAGGCGGAAGCCGACAAGATCGTAACGATTGGAGACGGCTTTTTTTCAGATGACCCGGGACGACTTTTGTCAAATCTCTGAGATACACGCCAGAAATGACGCGCCGAGGAGCGCCTTGCAACGAAACACGGAACACAATCCGACGGTTCCCGCGGGATTCGATATGGGATCGAAGGCTGCGAGCTCGAAGTTGGGGCGACGACTAAACTGATCGTTCTAGCTGAAAAGAGCAGCCTTCTAATCACTCAGGACTTTCTGCGGAAATCCAAATCGAAACCGAACTCTTGGTTCTGGCCGACGATGCGCAGCCATGCGGCTTACCACAGGGAGGCTGACGACCTCCAATAGCATCGGGGGATCCTGGCGCCTTTTCCGTGGGTAAATTGATGCGGTTCACCAAAAACGCAGCGTGTGAGGACAGTTGCGGCGCGATGACCATCGGTGAATCTGGTCATTGGAAATAGCCTACCTGTAAGGTCGATCGGCGCGGCGGACAGTTGTGTGCGTTCCGTGGTGAAGGTTTTCCTCGGACAAGCGCCCATGCTAACGTCGATCGATCGATCGTGGCGATGCTTCGAAGGTTCACTTGGCGTGAAGTAGACCGAGCAGCCTTGAGCGGAGGTGAACCCTTTGCTCGGATACTCGCCAGGTCAGTGGCCAAAGACATTCTAGGAACGTGCTGAATGGACCTGTACCCTCGTCAACTCGCGACGTTTTCCCGCCCGCAATTGGAGAGCGCCATCAGGCGTCGCGTGCAAACCGCCTATCTGGGCGACGGTGTCGTCCTTGCCCGAATCCTGGGTCGGCACAAGATACTCCTTCGCGGCACTGACCGAGGATTCGCTTGTCATCTGATGCTGGATGGCCATTGGGAGATCTGGGTCACTCAGTTTTTCGCGAAGTACCTGAGGCCCGGCATGAACGTGGTCGATGTCGGCGCCAACTTCGGCTACTACACGCTTCTGTTCGCTGACGCGGTGGGCAGCACCGGGACCGTGATATCGGTCGAGCCCAATCCCGACACCGTCCGGCTGTTGCGCGAGACGGTCTCGTTGAACGGTTTTGCGGAACGAACTCGCGTCGTCAACCAGGCGCTGGCGGAAGAAAAAGGCAAGGCCTGGCTTTATTCGCCGGATGGCGAACCCAAGAATGCCCTGATAGTCGAACACCCGGATTTCCCGGGGGGCCGCACGTTCGAAGTGGAAACGACCAGTCTCGACGAGTTGACAGCGGACAGTCTAAAAATAGACCTCGTCAAGATCGATGCCGAGGGCGGCGAACTCGCCATCATAGCAGGCATGGCGAAGCTGATTGCCCGTGACAGACCGGCGATCGTTCTGGAGTTCAATGCTGCGCGCTACGCCGAGCCGCGTGAGTTCCTGGAAGTGCTTCTTGCAAACTATGGATATGCCCACGAAATCGTGTCGGATGGCACGGTCAGCCCTCTGGATTTCGACACGGTGACCAATCCGACCATCGTCATGGACCGGATTCTCGTGTTCGGGTTTTCCTCGCTTGTCGATCCGCCTCACGAGACGGCAACGAAAGCAATCGAAACAGCAGAGGTTGCCGAATAGGTCCGGCAGACCGCGCGCGGGTTTCGACTTGCGCCTACCACGCCTTGCGGACGGCGAAGCCGAAGGACGTCGTTACGTATTCCGCCACCATAAGCTTCAAATGGGGCAAGGCATAGGGCGGCAGGTCGATGTGCTCGTCGACGGCGAGATCGCCCGGGTGGAAATTGAGGGGCTGCACCTGATGACCGGCTGCAGCCAGCCGAGACGCAACCGACTCGAAATCCTTCCTGCGATAGAGCGAGAGGTCTGGAGCCTCGATGGTCGCCTCGGGAGAGGAAAGATTGAACTCGGTCGTGTGCACGGCCCAGCCACCCGGCCGAAGAGGACGGAGGCTCTCTTCGATGAAGCGCAAGCCGTGTTCCAGCGAACCCAGATGCTCGAGCGCGCAGGATGACCAGCAAAAATCATAAGCTTGAAGGTCTTCCGGGATGGCGTTCATGTCGACAAAGCGGAATTCGACCCTTCTTGAAAATTCTTCGTCGGGCAAGATCTTGGGTCGGTACAACGCCTCCAGGCTGGCCGAATGCTGGCCGGTCGACGCCCAACCGGCTGGAGCTTGAATGTCGATGGGCGCATCTGTCGCCGTCACGAAGAGGCCGAGTTTGGCAAGGACAGCCGGCAGGGGTTCCTGACCAACACCGAACCCGAGCCCACGCATGCCGCTGCGCAGCATGCCGTTGGAGTCCAGAGTGGCGAGCACGAAGCAGAATTCCCAGATTTTTCGATGGGCCGCCGGCACGACCTGCATCGCTTCACACCAACGAATGAAGGTCGCTTCCTCCATCTGCGAACCGGTGCACATCTGAGATACAGGCGCGGCCAGCAGCGGCGGCTCGAAGCGCCATGGCAAGGCCTGGTCCGCCGGTGGCCCGAGCAGGAACAACGGCGCTTTGAAGGAGTTGGTCGCCTGGTGCGATCTCAGATAGGTCGCGAACTCTCGCGTGCCGACGAACGCGGCTCGAAGAGATTCGAATGAGGGGTGCTGCTGGTGCAGGGAGATTTCCTGCTCATCCACAGGCTCGCGCCCAATGAAACACCGGAAGGCCCAAAGCACAGCCTCTCTGCTGACTTGATCGGTGTCATCGGCCCCCATGGGTCCACACTAAACCAGGCAGGCGCGGAACCGCAACTCGACCACGCGAGCTTGCGGTTCATGCGGTATGCCGGCATCGACCGGTGGGGCCCTTGATGAGCAATCTTGCCAGGGGCCTGCGTTTGCCAGTACATCAAGAACTGGCCAAACAAGGAGTCCAACAATGCCCGAGCCGGACAAGGCTGCCGTCGACACGGCGAGACCGATTTCTATCGACGGTAAAACATACAATTTGAACACCATCTCCGAAGCAGCGAAGGCTCAGCTGCTGAACATCCAGGCGGCCGACGCTGAACTCAAGCGGCTGGCCATTCAGACGGCGATAACTCAGACAGCCCGGGCCGCGTATGGTAAGGCACTCAAGGAGGAGCTCGAGAAAGGCACACCTCTTCCGACCAACTAGTTGCCTTCGAAGCCCCGATCGGCTGCCTTTGATGGTGACTGAAAAGGCACTAATATGTCATCGGCCGCCTTCAACCATGGATAGCACCGATGAGTGTCTTTGACCTGCTTGCGAAGTCATCTTTTCCGGACGATGGCCTTCGCAATATGGGAGATGATGCTCGCGACAAGCAGGAATGGGGAAGGTGCGTTGGCCTTTACGAGCAATATCTCGAGACGGCCCCGGAGAATGCCGCAATCTGGGTCCAGCTCGGCCATGCCTACAAGGAAACGGGTGGCCTCGACCTGGCCGAGCGATGTTATTTGCGAGCGCTCTCGATCGAGCCGCTGAATCCGGACACGCATCTCCAACTCGGTCATGTCGAGAAGCTCAGGGGCGATAAGTCCCAGGCTGGGGCTCACTACCGCAAAGCACTCCAGATTGCCCCTGACTTTGGCCCGGCGCTGAGCGAGTACAATGGCAGTGGCGGCGATGACGCGCCGCCTTTGGCCACCGCCACGGCGCCAGCCCCAGCCCAGCTGGAGCGCGATTTCGTGAATTGGCGGGAGGGCATCGAAGCGCGACTGGCGGTGTTCGAGACGTCCATCGGAACATTGAATGAGAAGGCTGTTGACGTCGAAAAGCTTGGACTGACAAGTCAACTTTCGGGCAAGGAAGTGGTCGGGCGACTCGATTCACTCGCCGCGGTCACGAACACGTTGCAGACCAAGATCCTCGAGCTCCAGAAGAACGATGCTTTGATCGGAAAGGTTTCCGATAAGGAAGTCGAGGGACGCTTCAAGGAGGTTGTCGGACGTCTCGATGCACTGACCTTCCTGATGGGGACCCTCAAGTCGAAGGTCGCCGAGGTCGAGAAATTGGCGGCTCAGAGGAAGAAAAAGTGATGCGCTGGCCCTTCGTCGACGGTTGAAAATGAGAAAAGAGGCATCGAAGCCGTCCACTCTCATCGACGGATACAATTTGGGGTTGCAGAAGGGGACGGGGATTGCGACATACGCGAGAAATTTGAGTTACGCGCTACGCGATCTTGATCACGGCGTAGACGTTCTCTACGCGACCAAAGCAAGTCGAGGCTTCAATTCGCTGCTCAAGGAGGTGGCGTTCTTCGATCCCCGGGTCGGTGAGCTGCCGCTGTGGATTTCAGTGGCCTTGCGCGCCCACCGCGCATTGCGATCGCCACTGGGACGGAACGCGATCGAAGTACCGATGCAGGGCCATGTGATCTCGACGCAGTTCAAGAACCGGCTTCCCTATTTCGATCGCATTCTGAATGCGCCGGACATATTCAATGCGGCCTACGATCACTTTTATCTCTGGAGAAGCCGACTACGCGTATCGCTTCCGCAGCCTGCCCCGACGATTGCCCATTGGACCTCTCCTCTCCCCATGTTCATACCTGGGTCCAAGAATATCTACACGCTGCACGATCTGGTTCCCCTGCGACTGCCGTACACGACGCTGGACAACAAGCGCTACTTCTACCGAATGATTGCTATGCTTTTGAGAACGGCAGACCACATCGTCACTGTTTCTGAAACGTCCAAACGTGACATTTGCAATCTGTTTGGTTTTCCCGAGGACAGGGTCACCAACACCTACCAGAGCGTCGAGATTCCTGACCGCTACCGCACAAAGTCGGAGCAGCAGGTCAGCGAGGAAGTCGAAGGCACGTTTCGAATAAAGTACAAAGGGTACTTCCTGTTCTATGGCGCAATCGAGCCGAAGAAGAATGTCGCTCGATTGGTCGAGGCTTACCTGGGCGCCAACGTGGATACGCCGCTGCTGATCGTCGGTTCTGATGCATGGCAGTCGGAAAACGAATTCCAGATGCTGCAGGACAAGAGCATCCGGTACCTGGAGCAGGTGGAGAACAACATATTCACGCGAGACCGGATCCAGCGCATCGAATACGCGCCGTTTCCACTTCTCGTCAGTTTGATCCGCGGCGCCAAGGCCGTTCTTTTCCCTTCGCTCTATGAAGGATTTGGTCTTCCGGTCCTGGAATCGATGCTGCTTGGGACACCGGTATTGAGTTCGACCGAAGGATCGATTCCCGAAATTGCCGGCGATGCGGCCTTGCTGGTCGATCCGTATGACACTCGGGCGATGGCAAATGCGATCCTGGCCCTCGACTCCAAGGAAGAAGTGAGGGGGGAACTTTCGAGCAGAGGTCACAAGCGGGCAGCACTGTTTTCGGCCGAGCGCTTCAGGGAACGTCTTAGCGAGCTCCACGGCCGGTTGATTTGAAGCGCGGGCTGATCGTAACCACAGTTCTTGACAGTTCCAGACGTCAGTTATAGCATTGCCTCCGGTGCACTGCTTCCCGTGCTACCGCTCTTTGCATCGTCGATCCGAAACCAGAAAGGGTGCGGCCGACTTCGTGCGTCGATCGTGCGGTCAATCCAGCCTTGGCCGACAGCGAAAAGCGGTAGCGCAACTAGCGTAACTGTCTGAATGCATCGAGGGACTGCACGCCTTGGGTGAGAGGGGGTCGAACTGTTGCGCCATCGCGGCTTGCGGTTTCCGGGCTTCCAACCTACGGTCGATTATCGTGCTTCGATCGCGATGATCATCAGGTTCTGTCCTGGCAGGCGGGAGGTGGACGCGTTGCTGCCGCGATCGGCCCTGTTGCAGCTGGCACGCAAGGCGGGCTGTTCGGTGGTGAGATCGTCGAGAGCGACATACGGCGCCCACGTTGGCTGTCCAATATCGTCGTGATGACAGAGCGAGGCCAGGGTTGGCCGGGGAGTGCGTTGTGCAAGTCATCGTCGTTGCTGGCATGCCGTCTCCTTTTGCATGTTGGATGTTGCATGTCGTCAAGACCGTCATGCAGACAGTCACCAGTCAATTCGCCGTTCTCGACTCACATTCGGTCAAGGACTTCCAATCCGATCGACGAGCGCTTGGCGGAAGCGTGGAGAACATTGTCCTCTTTGTTACGGCGCCTGCCTCGGCCCTTGCCAGGCTATTGACGCGATCCAGGGCAAATATCGTCGTTGCTTTTGATCAGCCTCACGAGGTCATCTCATACTTGCTCGAGGCGAAAGGCATGTCGGTCCAGACGGCCGTGCGTGAATACCTGAAGAGCGTGGCAACCCTGAATTCGCTCGCTTCGGCATCCTCGACCGTCCGTTTGTCGCCTGCCGTCTATGGCGTGCCGTTTCGGACGTTCCTGGTCGATTTGCTGAAATCATGCCAGCTGGCAGTCGGCCCGGCACTTCTCGCTGCGATTTCCAATCGCATCGTCGACCTGCATCCGAAAGGTGACGTCGCTTCCGTTGGTGAACTTGTCCGTCGACACATCGGGACATATGACCAGCACAAATCCGGTCCCGGCCTCAACCCGGAAAGGGAGGCGCTCGCCGAAGAGTTCGGGCGACAGTACGGATTGCTTTGGGGCAGCGATGGTGTCAGGACCCTGAATTGCCCGCAGGCATTGTACATTGCGGACGGCGCGACATACGAGCCGGCAGATCGATGGCTGCCGATGTTGGGGCCGGCACGATGCTTTCTGTGGGGGCCCTACATTCATCTTCCCGAAGGCTCCTGGCTCGCCAAAGCCACGGTCGACGTTCGCGACAACCACTCGGGCAACAAGCTCCGTTGCGAGGTGCTGCGTGGCTTGGTGTTGCATCGCGTCGTGGAAGCGGCTCTACCCGAAGCCGGAAGGTTTGAATTCGAAATCGAGTTCGAGGTGATCGAACCGTTGGAACCCTTGGAAGTGACGTTCACGCTTTGCGAAGGCGCGATCGAAGGGCTTTTCAGGCTGGCGAACCTGGAGTTTCGAAGAATCGGCGCGGGTGGGCAGGGCTCGACGACACCCGCGGCATAGGCGGCCTTCGATGCGAGAGTACCAGCTCACTGGCAGCCTTGGTGGGGGCCGACCGGTCCTGAACTCAGGCGAGGCGGTGGACTTCGAACCCAACGAGCGAGGTTTGGGGCTACGGACCGACTTCGTCACATGCCTCCATGATGGCAGAGCCCGTCTGCGGCCGTGCAGTCATCAACCTGGCCTACGGCCCTTCTCCGTGCCGACATTCATCGTCGATCACGCATTGATCACCGTTGGCGGTCCGATACCGCTTGATGTTTCGGTTCCCGGACAGTTAACGCTTGGTGTTGCAGCTGCACCGGAGGAATGCAGGTCGCTCATGTCATATTTCTCGGACCTGCGATCGCCTCTGCAACTGGGCTTCGGCCGCGACCTCGGTTGCTCAATTGAGCCCCGATATCATACTCGATAGGTGGTAAGGCCTGTGGGGAACTCGCTCTGGTTACGTGTCGAGATCAACGCGGTTGCGAGATCGAACGGCAACGTACGCGCCATCTACACGTGGCGATCGGCATTGGCCCGCCGAACTTCTCTGCAAGTCATCGGAGCTCTTCCTGGCGCATTGACAAGTATGGCCACAATTGCAAAATCATCTTTTGCAATAGCTGGCTTGGCCTGGAGAGCCCCTCTAGAGCAGGACAAGGTGGCTACCGACACGGCGACCAGGAGGCTGGAAAACCAGTGACGCAATGACAAAGGCCGTTATGCCCCCAGTCGGCGTGGTCGTCGCGAACTACAACAATGCGGCCTACGTCGAACAAGCGATCGACTCGATTGCTGGCCAGACCGTACGAGATGTGCGCGCCGTCGTTGTGGATAATTGCTCAACGGACGATTCCGATCGTGTAATACAGCAGAAACTCCAGCGGCTGAACGATCTCAGGTTTGAGTACGTAAGAAACTCGAGCAATCAAGGGCAGGCAGGTGCCATAAGGGCGGGGCTGCAGCGTATGCGGACTCCCTTTGTCTGCTTTCTGGATTCCGACGACTATCTATATGAGGACTTTGTTGCGCGGCACGTAGCGGCGCATGTCAATGCGGACTTTCCCGTCGCGCTCACGTTTTGCGACTCTCACATCGTCGATGCCGAGGGCAAACTGCTTGCCGGGACTGCCTGGTGGTTTGACCACAAGGAGGAGACGGCGAGCCGGCCCGTGCAGGCTGTTCATCTCCCCGTCGTCAATGGGGCGGACGGGGAGCTCTCCTTTGAAAGGACGGGCAGAGCCACCCTGCATACGGAGTGGACGCCGCATCAAGCCTCGAACAGCATGGCGAGCATGATGTTCCGGCGCGCTTTCGTCGACCTGGTGCTGACCCCCGACGACAGTGAACTGCGACTCTATGTGGATTATTACCTGTCGACGTTGGCCGCGCTCCTGACTGGCACGATATCGCTGGCCGATGCGTTGTACGCCTACCGGATGCATGGCGCGAACCATCACTCCGACGCCAAGGTATTCGGCGGCCAGTACAACTCATCGACGAAAGCGTGGGACCCAATTCGCAACAGGATCTGGAAAATCGTCTTGCGAACGTTTGAACAGGAATCGGAAAGACTGCGACGCGCATTCGGGCCGCAACGTGTCCAGCAAGCGCAAAATCAACTCAGCAACGCGTTGGACACCCTGGCCAGTGATGCCCCGCCTCGCAAGCGCCTGGATCTGCAAAGGTTGCTGTTGAGGCCCTAG
>CADECW010000181.1:0-7738 GCA_902825855.1 uncultured Rhodospirillales bacterium
GCAGCGGCAGCCGGAGCTTCTGGAAGCTCGCCGCCTGCTTCATTAGATTCTGTCGTGTCAGCGTGTCACCGCACCGCTTCAGCGTCTCTTCCATGAGGCGGGACACGGCGTAAGCGTAGACATAGTTGATATCGGCCGTGTTGGCATCGGGCATGTACTTAGCCATGAACCCACGCCAAGTCTTCATGTCGTCGTTGCTTTCCCACTGATGATCCGTCGGGTCCATCAGGTAGAGGCCAGTGATCGTGCCCTCGCTGTTATCGAAACCTGCAGGCTTCATCGTGACGGTGACCGACGAC
Source organism: uncultured Rhodospirillales bacterium (assembly GCA_902825855.1). Taxonomy (GTDB): domain Bacteria; phylum Pseudomonadota; class Alphaproteobacteria; order Reyranellales; family Reyranellaceae; genus Reyranella. The sequence goes on from CADECW010000181.1 coordinate 300, forward strand.
GAGACGTTGTTCAGGTACTTGACCGGCTTCCAGCCGATGTCGGCAGCCTTGCGGATAGCCTGCGCCGCGAACTTTGGTATGGCGATGATGAAGAAGACGTTAGCGTCCGAGCCGCCGAGCGAGATTACCTGCGAGTCAACTGTGGGATCGGTCGTCTCGTAAGTGACATGCTTGACAATCCGGTGCCCTTCCTTGCCCAGGCCTTCCTGGAAACCCTCATAGTAGTCCTTGCCGTAATCGTCGTTCTGCATCAGCACGGCAATCTTCGCATCCTTGACGTTGGCAAGGATGTGCTTGGCGTAGATGACAGCCTCGGTGTGATAGTCGGGCTGAAATCCCATCGTCCACGGAAAGTCCTTAGGCTTGCCCCATTTCGAAGCGCCAGTGGCGACGAAAAGCTGCGGCACCTTCTTTTGGTTCATGTACTTGTGGATCGCTGTATTGGTCGGCGTGCCGAGCGTGTTGAAGGTGCACAGCACCTTCTCCTGCTCGACGAGTTGACGCACGACCTCGACCGTCTTTGGCGGCGAATAACCGTCGTCGAGAGACATGAAGTTGATCTTTCGGCCATTGATGCCGCCCTGGTCATTGACCATGGTCCAATAGGCAGCGATGCATTTGCCGATGGTACTGTAGGACGAGGCCGGTCCGCTGTAGGGATTGGTGTGGCCGAGCTTGACCTCCGTGTCAGTGGCGCCGTCGTCGTAGGAGCCTTTGGCCCAAGCGGGAGAGATCGAAAGAGCCGGCGTCGCGGCGGCTCCAATCAGAATGTGCCGTCGGGTGACTGACATGCGCGAACCTCCTGTCTGATTTTCTTTTTTTGCATAGCACTTACACAGGTCGCCCGAGAATCTGGCGACAATGGGACGCCCGCGTGGTCATTGATGGGCGATCATCGTTCCGAGCAAGCCGGTCGCGCCAAGAACAACAGGTTCATCACTTAGTTCGTCGTCCTGATTGCGGTGAACTTTGCAGGCAGCATCAATGGCAGCGTCCGCACCCGCATGAACGCCTGTGCGGACGGGTGAACTTCTATCGCTTCGTCCGACGATTGGCTCTCTAAGATTAAGCGTCTGCGGCGCCACAAGCGATGACTTGCCAGCATCGCTCGCCCCGTCCGATGACGCCGGCCGACTCGGCCGGACGGGAGCGGCTCAACGACGCGCCACAGAAGTTCTTTCATCGCATGCGGGCGTCCACGATTCTGCGAACGCCCGTGCGATCCCTTCCGAAAGCCAATTGGCTGGCAACTACCTCGACTTGATGGCAGTGCACTCGATTGTGCTTCCGGTTTCGATGAAACCCTTGCCTTTGCAGGCGTTCTGGCCTTTGCAGGCATTTGCCGCGGTCTTGCAAGCGCTCTGGCCCTTGCACGCATTGGCGCCGGTGCAGACGACGTTGGCCGAGGCCGCGGTCGCGAATGTGCTTACGGCGAATAAGGTCGCAGCGGTTGCAATCATAGTGCGCTTGGTCATGCCATTTCCTCCCTGACTGAGATGGGCCGCCGATTCTGGACTAACCAACCACGCTCTTCCGGAGGCATTGCAGTAGGCGGCGCACCGCAGCCTGCCGTTGCCTAGATAACGGCGATGTCACCGAAATGTTTCGGGCGAAATGAGGCGATATTGCGACATCAAAAATCCAGACCTTCGAAACCTACTCCGAGCGTAACACGATCGCCCGCCCACGCTGATGGTGTATCGCCGCCTCGATGTCCCCCAGACTCCCTGATACGGCAGGCCCCGCATTCCTTGCATTCAAACAGTCGCGCGTGGTCCTCAGATCAATGTGGGGTATTGCGGCTTCCGATATTGCACATGCTCGCCGCAACATTCGATGAGGCCTGAGCAATTGGCGGGCCCGCCCGGAATGGGACCGGACGCGTTGTGCAACCAAGTGTGGGACGCTCTACTTGTGGAAATAGGGCGGGTTGCCATTGGAGAGGACAGGCGAACGGCCGATTCTTTCGGTTGCGCAGTGTCGAGGTCACCGTCGAACACAGCCTCGTGGAGCCGTGTCATCACGCCAGCCCTGTTATTCGCACGCTTGGGCATCTCAGCAATCACTGGTCGGTGGATGCCACTGTCGCCATATCAAACAGTGGTCAAAAGCCGATCGGCAAGCGGCGCAGGCAATCTTTAAACTGGCTTTCGTGAATATCCGGTTCCATGTCGGCAGATGTCGGGCGGCTTGGCTGACCTCCTACTGCGGCACAACAGCCAAGAGCTCGCTGTCTCTTTTCCATTAGCTCAATCGGTTGAGAGGGGCAGGAGATTCACGAGCCGAGCATGTCACGGCATTCGTTGCGCACGGCTGACTTTGGGCGAGCGGCGTAGCGCGGACTATCCCAACAGCTTTGGCAGCATAGGCTACCGACCAGCCCAGTCGCCTCAACTCATTGTTGAGGCGCGCGCTGAAGGCCCGCTTTCGCTCTCGTCGTGCCAGTGCTTCGTGCTTCGCCCGCGCCATCTCTACAGCCTACACCCAGCCGGGCTAGACATCACCGTCCGCCAACGGATCGCGCTGTACGGTCAAATACGGGCCGGCAATCCTGTGGGAAGGCGGACGCCACTGAGCCTTGGATGAGCGTGCTAATATCGGACTACTTGTAGAGTGGCCGATAGCCAATCTCCGGTGCTTCCTACACTGGGGTTTCGGTCAAAGCCGGGCGGCAGTGTTAGCTACCGCTCGGCTCGCTTTAGTGTTAGCGTGCTCGCATGAAAAGGGCGAAGGCTACTGTTAGCAAGAAGCGGCCGCTCGGTCGGCCCCGTACTACAGGCATTGGAACGCTCATCGGCATTCGCTGGCATGAGCCACAGCTCAGTGCGATTGAGGAATGGCGCCGACAGCAGCTCGACCTGCCGTCCCGCGCAGACGCCATCCGCCGTCTCGTCGAGGTCGGGCTGAAGGCGAAGAACAGGCCTAGGCATAGCTGAATGTGAGCGAAATCCTTCTGCAGGTCGCCCGTCGAACAGCGCGCCTTGTCGAGACAGGCAAGAAACCAGCGGCAAATACGCGCCGCGCCCGCTTTACCCGCTTACTCCTGTGCCGGGGACGTTCGGTGCAACGGCGCGACATGATTTCACTTGCGATGGACACAAGGTGTATTCGTCGATCGGGAATGAATGCACCTCCAGCCATCCGGCGTTTGGCTGGCCGGCGAGAAGGCTCACATTCAACTCCTGCATGCCGTGGCTGCACACGGGCAGACCGTGCCTGCGCGCTAGGTCGGCCACCTTAAGAAAGCCGGTAACTTATGTTTACGCACCGGACCAAGCCATGGAATTATCGGGCGGCGGCAATCTTCGCAATGCCATGATTGGCCTGCCGGCTTGAGAAGGTGGGCAAAGGAGCATGCATGGTGGAACCGGCATCCGGCCGGTGATCACATGGAGCCCATCATGCCGAATCAGAAGAAGACGACCCCCAAGCCCGTCACGCGCGCTGCCAAGGCCCGCACGCCAACGGCACAGGCCACCACCGCACCAAAAACAAAGCTCGGGCGGTTGGAAGGGATGCTGCGGCGGGCCGAGGGCGCCACCATCGGCCAGGCAAAACGCCCGCATGTGCTCAGGCCGTCGCCGTGTGCGCTCAGGTGCACCGTAGTTCAAACGCAGCGAGCTTTGACCAGTCGAATTCTACTGCCGCTCCCGTGGTGCGGCCCAACAGAACCTTTTGCGGCGGGCGCGCGATACATAGGCTCCACCGCTTCCGCCGTCCGGTGGCACGGCTGCTAGCGGTATCGATGGCGCCGGCGGTTGCAAGTGTCTGGGAGTACATTGTATGGCCTAGGTGGTTCGGGCAGTGACTGAGGATCAAGCGCGATGGCGCAAGCCAATGTCCCCAGACAGTCGCGGCGCTTTATCGCCAAACATATCGATTCGATAGCTGCGCTCGAGGCCCTGCTTCTGCTACGTGCGGCGCCACATGAAACGTGGGAGGTCTCACGTGTTGCCAGCCGACTATACATTACCGAAACGGAGACCGGCCAAATCCTCGACAGGCTTTGCCGCGACGGCCTTCTCGTCTGCATTGACAAGGGCTACAGATACGAGTGCAAGACGAACGAATTGCAGCGCGCGGTCGATGAACTATCAGGGCTCTACGCTCGACATCTCATTCCGATCACGAACATGATCCATGCCAAGTCGCACCGTATCCGCGAGTTCGCGGACGCATTCCGCTTCAGGAAGGATTCCTGACATGGCGGCCCTTGTCTATTCGCTGTGCACGCTGACCGCGCTGGTCTGCGCCTGTCTGCTGCTCCGGGCGTGGCGACGAAGCGGATACCGCCTCCTATTCTGGAGTGGTTTGTGTTTCGCCGGGCTTACCCTCAACAACCTGTTCCTGGTGGTCGACAAGGTGATGCTGCCTTCCGTCGATTTGTCCATCTGGCGGACCTCAGTGGCGCTACTTGCGATGGCAGTGCTGCTCTACGGCCTCATCTGGGACTCGGAATGACCGACGCTGCGTCTTCATTGCTCATGGGCGCCGTGGCTATGGCGTCGTTCGTGGCCATGCTCTTCTTCTTGCGCCACTGGCGACAGACGGCCGACGGCTTTTTCTTCCTGTTCGCGCTCTCGTTCGGCCTGGATGCCGTGACCCGAATCGTCCTCGGCCTCTGGCGCGTCGCGGAGGACACGGAGCCACTCGTCTACCTGGCTCGCCTTGTCACTTTCGGCCTGATCATCGTAGCTATCGTGCAAAAAAACCGTCCAATGCGATAGCGCCGTCATTGCCAGCCTCCTGACTTTGAGAAGGCCCACAAACGAACGGCGGTAGTGCGCCGCGGCCGGCGTCGGCCGGCCTTCACGAAGCCCAAGGAGGAATTCAGTTGTGTTGTCCGTTGGGTCGTGTGTAATGGCCCCCGGGTGCCCGCTGGCGTCACTCGATGCGTCGCCCAACTTCACACCGGAAGGTGCCGCGAGCAGTAAGCGGCGCCGTTTTGCTGTTCGCCGCGGCCGCTACCCTGGTCTGGGCTAACTCCCCCTATGCTCACGACTATCATTCGTTCTGGCATCTGCCTTTATCGATCGGGCTCGGAGATATCGCTTTCTCCCAGTCCCTGCATTTCTGGATCAATGACGGCCTGATGACCATCTTCTTTCTCGTGGTCGGTATGGAGGTCCGCCGCGAAATTCACGATGGAGCACTGAGCGAGCGCAGCCAAGCCGCCTTGCTGGTTGCAGCGGCTGTCGGGGGCGTCATTGCTCCGGCTCTGATCTTCCTGGCATTGAACCTCGACCCGGTGCGTAGCAAAGGTTGGGCGGTACCTACCGCGACGGATATCGCATTCGCCGTCGGCGTGCTCGCGCTGCTGGGCAGCGCGATTCCCGAGACATCCGCATATTCCTGCTCGCTCTGGCCGTCATCGATGACGTCATTGCCGTCATGATCATCGCCTTCCTATATTCCGGCGGGCTCGACCCTGCCGGCTTCCTGGTGGCCGCCTTCGGCATGCTGATGGTGCTGGGCCTTTAGCGGATCGGCGCCGGCTCCGCCTACGTCTACGTTCTAGCCGGAGCGGTGGTGTGGACCGGCCTGCTGATAACGGGCGCCCATCCGTGGGTCGCCTTCGGGATCATGCCCGTCTTCGCCCTCGCCAACGCAGGCGTCACAATTGGCGGTGTCGATCTGTCCGCCGGACCGGCAAACCTTGTCACGTTGGGCGTGGCGATTGCCTTGGTGTTGGGCAAGCCGATTGGCATTGTCGCGATCACCTGGCTCACGGTTCGAGCCGGCTGGTGTCGGCTGCCGTCAGGGGTTTCCTGGGCTGGCGTCTGGTTGGTTGGTTGGTCTTTTGGCCGGCATCGGATTCACCATGTCGATCTTCGTTGCCCTGCTTGCTTTCCCCGACCCGGACTTCCTCGCGGCGGCGAAGCTGGGTGTGTTAGTTGGTTCCGGAGGCTGCGGCCTCGACATAGTTGAGGGCGTGCGGCTCCGCGACGCTGGCCGTCTCGCGGTCCGGGTCCGTAGGAAGAGGTTGGCGAAGCGATACGACAGCGACCCTAAGGCCCTAAGGACTGCTGAGATGCGTTTCGGACGTTCTTGCTTATCAATATGACAAACAGCGTCCGGAAGCCTCGAGGCAATCACTCTGACAGTTGAATGCGTGCTCGCCACTCCCAAGGGGCAAGGCATTTGTGCCGGTGCACCCCTCGACTTGCACTAACTGCCGCTTCTTCCTGGGTTATGTACCTGACCGAATACGGTACGAAGGCGTAGGCCATGCCTCCTGTTACCATGGCGGCGCCCAGATCGACGCCGTCTGCCCGGCAGATCGCGAGCGTTTCATTCCGTTTCGGAACGCCGATCGGTACGCAGGCCACCGCTTTCCCTCGGACCAGCTGGCCGAGATAGGCTTCGGCCTCATATGCTGCCGGCCATCCGTCCGGACAGACCTGTCCGTCGTCCGGTGCATCTATTCCGTACAGACGGTATGTCTTGCCATCCAGTTTGATGGAATCGCCATCGACGACTGTTTGGGCGGCAACGGGCAACGTTAGGCAATACGTCACCACGACGAGGAATAATTGACTTGCGTGTCTGCGCATCGCACACCCTGGCGGCCGAATGACACTCAAAGGCTTCGAGCATGTTCCCTTTTGAGCCTGCTTGCTATCAGTCATGCATAGCCCTCAGGTTGCTGTCAGCGACATCCGGATCTTTCGCCCAAAGCCTTGCGGTCGAGGTGGCAAAGCGACGATGGAAGTCGTTATCTCGGCCAGATCGCGCAGCTTCTTTCTGGCCATAGTTGTTTGAAGCGTCAGGCGAATCGGAGCCGGGCCGTACGTCTGGACCGCGCTTCCTGTTCTTGCGTTCGATCGGCGACAAGTGCGAGAGCCCAGAAAACGCTCGCGGCGATCAGAAATCCGCCGAATGCGATGAACACTAGAAAGAAATCATCTGGCGTCATGTTCAAACCCCGATGGCTTCGGTGATCTGGTAGTCGTCAGAGACTATCGCGGGCCTTTGCTTCTTCCTTCGAAGGTGTGCTCAGTTCGCGATGCCGACGCACCCAGCCAGAGTGGCGGCCTTCGACCGTGCCGAAGGCGCCTGACCGGCCTCCCACTGCTACCGTCTACTGCGGTCGCCTCCTGGAAGCCTCCCTGGTCAAAACTTACTTATCACTGAAGTGCGGCCTGATGCCAGTCTCGTAGTAGGCACTACGGTGAGCGATGTGGGTCGAGCAGCCGCGAAGCAACGGTGATGTACTTGCGGCCGGCCGCGCACCGAGGCGAGCTTCACCAGAATCGGCAGGTTGAGCCCGGCCAGCACTTCGATGCGCGACTGCTCCATGATGGAGATCGCGAGGTTCGATGGCGTGCCGCCGAACATGTCGGTCAGCACGATCACACCGTCGTAGCCTGTGTCGCAGGCCTTGGCCCTCTCCAGGATCTCGGCGCGCCGCTTCTCCATGTCGTCGTCGGCGCCGATGC
>CADECW010000181.1:7838-9641 GCA_902825855.1 uncultured Rhodospirillales bacterium
TGCGGACCCACGACGTGCTCGAGCGCGGCAACGAATTCACGCTCAGATTGCCGTGGGTCACCAGTACGATGCCGATTATTGGTCGGATAGCAGGAACCGCAGATTTAGACAATGTCTCTGGTTAGCCGAGTGCGAAGCGCATCTTGGCGATCAGAATCACACTGGGTCGCTGTCATCCAAGCCGATCCACAGACCGGACACTGCGCGAATTGGAGAATTGTGCGCTTGTAGCCTTGTCCAATGCCACGAGATGTCTCCACGTCCTCGCCAATCGGAGTGAGAATCGCAGGGGTATTGCGCCAGCAGCATTCGCAAACTCCACTGATATGCACACTGATCCTCTTCCATGTCCAAGTCGCCCAGCAATTCGATCCGCGCCCAGCACTGATCAGTGCCATGCGCGCTGCTTGCATCGCAGCAGCCGGCAAACGGTTTCCTGGATGCCTCCCTTTTTCGCCTCTTCGGGCAATTGTCCGAATGATGCCGGCCGTCGGCAGCGATGTCGAGCGCTCCTTGGGCGTCAACGGGTTGAGGGTGCCTGACGTGCCCGACATCGCCGGCAATCGATTTCGCCACATTGTGGCCTTCAATGAATTCGCGCTCGAGCGGTGGCCTCAAAGAACTTCGTGTCGTCTTGCCAAGGAGCTCACTACCATGTGCTGGCTTCGCCTAACGAGACCAACGATGGCGTCTTGTGGCTCTACGAAGAGTACCGTCGGGGTCGCCGCATTCCAACGCGCGACAGGGGGTGTCAGATGAAGATGAAGAAGATTGCGTCGAGCGAAGTTGTGAAACTCAAGGTGCCGCCGGGCATGAAAGTCGATCCGCGCGGCAAAAAGCTCGTACCGGCAAAGCCGCCTCGCAGTGCGAAGCTTAGGAAGCCCGCACGAGACAAGCGCAGCTGATCGTGCGCAACCTAACGATGTGCATGGTCCAGCTCCTGTTGCGAAACGGCCGCCGTCTCCCGCAGGAGCTGTGTGCCGGAAACTTAGCGTGAGGGTATCTCTGGCTGCTCGCGGCGTCCTGCGCTACAGGCAACAAGCTCACCGTCAACTCCGGCCCGTCCGCGTACATCGTATGAACCCATGAGCAATAGATCGTTGAACTGCGGCCTAGCCGTTGTCGTGCTGTTTCTCGCCGCTAGTTCCGCACTGGCTGCCTCACCTGACGCACCGGCGGCTGACGGTCGCCAGGTAGGCTTGGTCTGGGTGCTGCCGTTTGTCGGCATCCTGCTGTCGATCGCCATCATGCCCCTCGCGATCCCGGAGTTCTGGCATCACCATTTCGGCAAGGTCTCGGCGGCCTGGGCGTTGCTGGTGATCGTGCCATTCGCATTGATCTACGGCATCCCGACGGCGACCTACGAGATCGTCCATCTGATGCTGCTCGACTACATCCCCTTCATCGTCCTGCTGCTGGCGTTGTTCGCGGTGACGGGCGGCATCCACATCCGGGGAAATCTGCATGGGTCGCCGTCGATGAATACCGCGCTGCTGGCGATCGGCACTGTGCTGGCCGGCTGGATGGGCACGACCGGGGCGTCCATGCTACTGATCCGGACGTTGATTCGCGCCAACGACGACCGTCGGCACAAGATTCATGTCTTCGTCTTCTTCATCTTCCTGGTCTCGAACGTTGGCGGCGCGCTGACACCGCTCGGCGATCCGCCGCTGTTCCTGGGATTCCTGAAGGGCGTCGACTTTTTTTGGACGACTTCACATCTGTTCGCCGAAATGCTGGTCTGCGTTATCGTCCTTCTCCTGCTGTTCTACCTTCTGGACAGCTACTGGTACCGCAAAGAGG
>CADECW010000182.1 GCA_902825855.1 uncultured Rhodospirillales bacterium
GAGGATGGTGCTGCCGGACAGGATTGAACTGTCGACCTCTCCCTTACCAAGGGAGGGGCAGATCTCGGCATTACAGTAACTTAGGACCAATTCTCCCTGAGGGTCCCGAGCGAACCGCGGGCCGCACCTCTTGCGGCTCGACCACGCGATAGCGCAGCGTCGTCTTGATGCTGGCGTGGCTGACGTACTTCTGGGCCAACACGGGATCGCCGGTCGCGCGGATCACCGCCGTCACGACCGCGCGGCGGCTGTCATGTGGGCGCCAGTGGATGCCCTTGGGGGCGATGCGGTCGATCGCTTGGTAGACTTGGCTGCGGTGGCGCCAGGGGAATACGCGACCCTTGTCCAAGGGGGGCATCTCGGCCAGCGCGGCCACCGCCTGGGATGACAGGTCGAACTCGACCCAGCGGTCGGGCTTGCTCAGCAAAATTCTCGCTATGGCCGACTGCAGGTCGATTGTGTTCCACTCCCAGCGCAGCCATTCCGAGATCCGGTAGCCCCGCTCGTGCACCAGTACGACCAGGGCTCGCCGTGCCCTCAAGCTGGCGACCTCACGCCTGTAGTTGAGCTGGCGATGACCCGTTGGCTTCAGCGTCGCTAGCCGCTCTTCGATCGCCGTAAGCAGCCGGTCGACATCAACATCCTTGGCCACACGCCGCGGCTGCGATGGCACCTCGCCCTTTTCGGGCTTGACCGCCTTAAGGACGATCTTGCTTCGCCAGCCTTGCTCGGCGGCGAAATTCACGATTGCGCGCAGAGGCGTCAAGACCTCGCGATTGACGGTTTCGGCTGTGGGTGGCGGGTACATTTGGCGCTCCTCGACGCGCGCCCTTTGGTTCGCCGCGGCCCGCTGTTCGCGGTACTTGCGGGCTGCCTTGGTGGCGTGGGTCTGGTTGACGGCGGCAACGTCCAGCTCGGCGCCCAGACAATGGACCACGGCGTCCACACGACGGCGCTCCTCGTCCGAGCGAGCCCGCGCATCCTTGTAGTGGGCAGCGGCGCTGCTGAGGCTTACCGTGGCGCCCGCGGCGGGAGGGTGATCACGGTGCCATTTGGCAAAGACCCGACGGCGGTGCGTCTCAGCTCCCGATTGATTCGCCGAATCGGTGAAGAACTCCGTCCACCTCCCGTCGGGAAGCTGCCCGCGCCAAGCGATGGTGGAGTTGCCCTTGCGGGTGCCGGGTTCGTACCAGGTGCCGGGCAGGCCGGCGATCTTGTAGGGCATCTGCGGAGTGCCTCTCGCACCTTTAGGACATCATCGGACGTTAGGCGGGCGGTTGCGCCCTTGCCAATGGGACTGATCTCAGCGGCTACGACGGCGCGCTGTATGGTGCGAACGCTCATGCCGTAATGGCCGGCCAGGTCGGAGATGGAGATTTCGTCGACCGGTCGGGCGGGCATGTGCTCAGTACCAGCGCCTTTCATTGCCCTTCGGCCTCGTCCTCGGCATAGCCCGGAGAGAATATGGTCTTGAAGCCCTGAAGTCTGCGAACACAGAGCACAAAGCTCAGTGAGAGGTTTAGAGAGAGCAGCGACTTGCACATGATCATGTCCAGCTTCTGAGTCCGGATGACGCCGTCATCGTCCTGAAGTCTGCGCTGTCCCCTTGCGGACAAGTATCGCCGGTCGATGAGAAGAGAACTCTTGTCAACTGTAGGCGGATCTTCGTCGTTGCTGTCGCCCTGTACCTCCCGCTCCGGATCGTGAAGGGGACGGACTCGCTGCCGGTCAGCATCAATCTCGGCTACTAGCTCAAACTCCTCCTCAACGTTGGAGTACACCAATCGCCGTTCAAGGATCAGCACTTGGCTGTTCGCATACTGACCAGGGCCGGGGAAAATCTTCGGCGGCTCACTGTGCGTCAACGCCTTCAGCAGATTCTTCTGAGGGCTGTCGGCGGAAGTACGGCGGGCGAAAACCTTTGAATATTCGGGGTCGAAGTACAGCATCAAGTTGGTAAGGGGAAGGCAGTAAGCGAGCGTGTGAGCCATCTGGAGGCTGTATCCTTCGGCCGCGAGCTCAGAAGTAACGCAAATTCGGAGGGCCTGATGGGTCGACCAAAGCCGAACACGGCCGCGACCGCCGCCTGACTGTGACGGCCGCACAGCGCCCCAGGTAATCAAGCGGCGCAAGCTGTCGACCGCCATTCCGGTGGCGGCAATTACCTGCCTATCCGTAAAGAGCGCCCCCTCAGGGATCTCTGGAGTAGCCATTCGAGACAACCTACAAACTTGCGCACCGCAGCGCAAGAATATACTTGCGAGGGGATGCGCAGGTTTATAGGTTGGTGGCGGCTTCTTCGACCGGCATCAAAACAACGGGGCAATGGCAACCAGATCAATAAAGCGCTCTGCCAAGATCAGCCCCCACGTCCGGTTCTACCACTGGGAGCTGAAGTCGGCTGCCTTTAGGTCGCCGTCACTTGCTGCTCGCTGCGTATTGATCGAACTGAAGGCGCTCTACAACGGGTCGAACAATGGATCATTGTTCCTGAGCGCCCGTGAAGCCGCTAAGCGGGTGGGTATTGGCAAGACGCTGGCCTGGGAAGCCCTTCACGAACTTCAGGAGAAGGGCTTTATTCGCGCCGTGCAGCGCGGCTCCTTCTCGTGGAAGACTGGGGCGCGCCGCGGCGACGCGACATGCTGGTTGCTGACCGAGCACCCACCTGGCGCAGAGATGGGGGTTGGCACTAAGGAGTTCATGGCGTGGAAAGGCGGCGCCGTCACTGAATCTGTTTCACGGTTCGCTGAGACGGACGCGCTGTCCGCCCGGGCGAACCAAGCGTCCGTGGGGACGGACAATCCGGCCGAATAGGCCGAGTTCTGTCCGCGGTGGCGGACGCTTTTCGCTCGAAAGGACGATTTGGCGTCCGCGGGGACGGACACAGATAAGTTACCAGGTGGAGGGAAAGAAAACCCTCTCATGTTAGACTCAAGGCCGCTCGTGAGCGGCGCCCCCACAAAGCGAAGCGAGCGAGCGGCCTGTAGAGACAACCGACGTTAGCCAAATGATTTCGGTAAATTAGAATGGGCGGGCCCGGCAGCGGCAAACGTTGGCGAAGCGGAGCCAAACTATCGACAGACGATGTAAGAAGCATCGATGTGAGGCGCTGGGCGCGTGAGGGAATGCTTCGGCCAGGTTACACGGGCTCGTGGCTATGGCTTCGTCGAGATGAGGTGACATCATCGATTGACCTGCGAGCTGAAGAGAATCGAGTAATCCTGGCGTACCAGCATCGCCAAAAGGGCGGCGAATGGCAGGCCACGGAATACCCGGTCTACATCAGCAGGTCCTCGTGCAGGCTGGGCGGTACTCGACCATGGTTCGTTTGTCCTGCTGCCGGCTGCCATCGGCGAGTTGCTGTTTTGTATGCCGGAAGTGTCTACTCCTGCCGCCATTGCCACCAGGTGGCCTATGCCAGCACCCGCGAGGACGCAGGTGACCGTGCAGCGCGCCGCGCCGAACGGATCCGCAGGCGGCTAGGATGGAAGCCTGGCTTCCTGAATGGGAAGGGCGATAAGCCCAAATGGATGCGGTGGCGCACCTTTGGTGAACTCAGCAAGGAGCACGATCGGTTGATTGGAAGCGCCGTTGAAGACATGGCACAGAAGCTCGGTTTCGCGCACCGACTCCGCAATTCGTGACGCGGCAGAAGGCTCAGGGCGACTTTTGCGCCCTGTCGGGGATGGAAAGGTCGCGAGTGAACGGTTAGTGGTCCGCATGACAGGCCGGCTTCCTTTGTCGTACTAATGTCGAGTTTTCCGGAGGGGGCCCGCTGAAGGGCCATGCGCGGCAAGATCGAGACTACGGACCAGATGGTTTTGGCTGGCGTGGGGGCCTGTCCTGCTTTTGCTTCTGTTCATTCAAGCGTCGCAAAAGCAGTGTCGGAGATTTATCGAGCGATGGAAGAGGCTCGGTTAACCAGTCCGGGGCATCTCTTGCGAGATCCCACAGCACGTCATGCAACCGCCACATCCGCCATTGAAGATCCCTCATAGTCGCGGTGTCGAATATGTGCGGAGGGTGGTCGCCGGGGGCCGTAGCCCTTTGGGTGCCTATTGCTGCATACGAGTCGCCTAGTTCGCTGAAGCCGATGGCGTCGTGCATCAAACGATTGCGATCATCTCCGGCGAAACGGAGGTGTGTGGTTACGTCATTTATTCGCTGCTTGTGCTGCGGCCATTTGTTAGTGGCGAGTGTTCGTAAAAGTTCGACCCGCGAACCGAAATTTTGAATAGCTTGAGTGACTATGGCCGCGTTCATGTACTCAAGGCCGAGCAGTTCCTTGATTGCATAATTCAGTTCGGCATCCATATTGGAATAGCGAACCGCTATTGCGCCTATCTCTGGAAGCAACGTTAGCGGTACAATGGTTCCTGGCAGATTGTCCTTGTCGGGGTCTTCATCGTCCTCCCAATCGTCAAACTCCATGCCCAAACCTCCCCCAAGATAGACCCGGAAACAGACGCGGTGCTGCGCCGGATGCTGGCGACTCCGCCGCACCCAAAGAACGCCGTCAAGGCAGGCCGCCCAAAAAAGACGACAAAGGCGAAAAAGTAGGTCACTATTCCCGCGCAGGCGGAACATGAACCTCGACATCAAGATTGAATACAGCCAGCCAGTAGAACTCGCTGACCTCACGATCAGCCTCCAGGGACTGGCGCGTTCGTATCGACGTTACGCGAGCCAACACGATGTTGATGTGGGCGACGCGGTGAAACTCTATGTACGTGAAATCAAATCCGGGTCCATTGTTGTCGATCTCGTGAATGAAGTAGGTCCAGTTGTGATGGCCGCGCCGGTCCTTGCTGGGGCTGCGCTTTCCGATCTCACAAGCAAAGCGAAGCTTCTTCTCGATTTCGCCAGGTTCGTGAAGGGCACTTACGATTTCTTTAGGGGACTGGGAAAGAAGCCCGCCGACCTCACCCCTCCCCACATCAAAGACCTTTCCAACGTGCTAGAGCCAGTTGCCAAGGACTCGAACGGCAACGTTTCAATTAACGCTCGGGACAATGCGCAGGTCTACGTCCAGCTAACAGTGAACCAGACAGACGCAAACGCGATCCAGAACAGGGCGGAGAAGGAAATAGAGGCGTCGAGAAGGCCAGAGCAAACGGTTCATAAAAAAGTGCTGCTTTACTGGCACAAGGCAACCGCTGAACAGGCTTCGTCTCCGTCAGACCGCGCCATTGTAGATTCGATTACCGACAAGCCCCTTCGCGTGTTCTTTCCCAACGATGACGTTGCGACCAAAGCGGCTATGATCGCGGGCAAGAGCAATCCATTTACAGCAGGGTTTCTTGTCGATGTTGAATTGCAGACAATCAGGGGTGAGCCATACGCCTACAAGGTCACACACCTGTATGAGACCTTGACAGACGAACCACCTAAGGACGGCGACAACTAGCAGTCGTCCAAGATCGAGCACAGCAACGCTCGCAACTTACGGTTACCCCAGCGTATCGGCTTCGGGCCGCTCGTTAGTTCGCCAATAGGTGAGGCGCTCGCCCTCGATGCCTGTTAGAGGCTTTCTCGGCGCGCTCATGGTCGGACACCTCGAAAATCGACGCGGTTGTTTCGTTGAAATCAATTCCGCGAGCCGGCTATTCAAAATTTCACACCGCTGTTGGAAGTTTAGGTAGCAGCGGTCTTGAGATTGGAGATTGCCTTGGCAGTCCAAGTGCCTCCTCGGCGGGATTGAATACCATCCTCATTGAAGCGGCGTGCGATCTTATTCAGCGACAATCCGGAAGCCTCCAGTTCGGCGACCATAGGCAGGAGGCCTTGAGCAAACAATCGGGCAGCTTCGGATGCTGCCGCCGTACCAGCGCCCGGGACAAGGTTTGCTTTGCCTGTCGGATTGCCCAGTCTAGTGCCCCTTGCTTTGGCGGCTGAAAGTGCAGCCTTCGTTCGGGCGCTGATGGCCTCCCGTTCTGCCTGAGCGACCACGGCCAAGATCCCGATAGTCAACGTGTTGGCTTCGGGAATGTCGGCGGCAACGAAAGGCACTCCGCTATCACGCAAGGTCAGCAGAAACGCAGCATTGCGGGATAGGCGATCGAGTTTGGCAACGACCAAGGTCGCGCCCGTTGCTCTGCAGCGGGTAAGGGCGGCCTGAAGTTGTGGCCGGTCATTTCGTTTACCGCTTTCGGTCTCGATAAACTCGGGCGCAATGATCCTGCCCGCCCGGGACACAACGAACGATCGAACCGCTTCCCGTTGCGCTTCTAGACCAAGACCCGATCGCCCTTGGCGAACCGTCGATACTCGGAGGTATGCCACAAATTTGTGCATGTGTATTCTGTCGAAACGAGCGTTTCGAGTATTTACACGGACGGATTGGCATGTGCAACTGGTTTCACCGGTGTGGGGCCCCAGTCCGGGCCCCCAACCCCCCCGCCTGGGACCCCCGGGGGCGGCTTTGGCACAGCAGCACACCCGCACTAAATACAGCCCCATCACCATCGAGACCCCCCCCGGGTACCCCTCACTGAAGGTGCCTCCCTTCCTTAAAATATTTGTTCAACTGTACAAGCGTTCCAGGAAGCCCGTATTTGCCCGTAGGGCTCGATCTCGCAGTTCTGGCTCTCGGGGCTTGTCGAGGTGAGAAAGTGCTGTACGAGTCCCCTAGGGCTTTGCTGGGGAGGCCCCGCGCAAGAGTCACCAGTCCGCCGCGACTGCCCCTGTCGTTCCGCATTGTTAGCAGTGGGCAGTGGCTTTGGCTGCTCGGTAGGCAGCCCAACGTGTCCGAGCTGCGGCGCTGATTCTTGCCTTGCCCTCAGTCGTCTTGGGGCCCGTCGACAGCCCACCATGCAACGGACAGCGCCATGCGCCGCGTTTGGTCTTCATCGCAGTTGCCTTGCATCGCTCGGAAGCCAAGTGCCGCAAGGGCCGGCCCATGCCCCCTAGGAACGCCCGTGCGAACTTATCCATCTTCCACGCGCCGCAGATGTGTTTAGGCATCTAAAAACCCTCTATTTAATTCGCCAACCCCTTGATTTGTCGGCTCAGAGTCGAGTTGAGGGGTATCACTCGTGGCGCATTGTTTTCCATTGATAGCAATGCCCGACCTGAAGCGGTCCCAACGTGCGCGCTGCGCTGCGGCGATGCGTTCGATCCCTTCGATTGTTCTGGGGCCAGTTGATAGTCCGCCATGCAGCCTACAGCGCATCGCCCCGCGCTTCGTCTCAATCGCTTTGCACTGGCAGGGTGTCCCGCGCCTAGTAGTTGCTCGGCAAAGGGTCTTGATTCTCATGCTACAGAAATTGTAGCCCCGTTCTCGCTCGTTAGTAAGACTCCATGGCGTGCGCGCGCGTACTGCGGGAAAAAGGCCGCTTGCGGCGCCGGGAGAATGCCGGCGAGCGTTCCCACCGAATACGCGATGGAGGCCCATGTGCGAGAGATGCCAAGCTCCTGCGTAATGGGATCGAAAAATACCGAAACGCCGGCTGTCTGGCCCGGTAACGTCATGAACGAGCCGAATGTGCCGGCCGCCAGAATGATCCAGCCGTAATGAATCGAAAGACCTCTAGTCAGATGAGTCCACTGACGAGGTATTATAGCACGCGAGTAGCCCGCTGGAGGCGCCGCCTGCCAAACAGGCGCGGCGGCCCCGCGCAACTCACGTTGACTTGTCCTCGTCCCGCTGTTCTACGCCGTGACGCTCCTATCTACTAGGACCATGCCCGACGTGATCCTGCAATCGATCCTCACCTGCCCGTCCTGCGGCCACGTTGAGACAGAGACGATGCCGACTGATGCCTGCCAGTACTTCTATGACTGCAAAGGCTGTGGTGCCGTTCTTAGGCCGAAGGCAGGGGACTGCTGCGTCTATTGCTCCTACGGCTCCGTGAAGTGTCCACCTATTCAGCAAGGCAACTGTTGCGCATAGGGACAGCCAGGAAAGCCGCCCCCGGGGGTCCCAGGCGGGGGGATGGGGGTGTTTCTAGTCAATGGTCAACTGCTGACTGCGCGTAGGACGGTGCTACGTGCCATCGCGCCATTGTGCGTTAGGACTTTGACCTGTTCCAGAGACTGATCCTCAGCCAGTAGCGGCAGCGATGCCAGTACGGCGGGCAATGTCGATTCAAGGTTTCGGAGGGCAGCGGCCCTTGGGCGAAGATCCCGTCGACATATGAGCCGACGATGACGTTCGCTTTTTTAGCCTTGCCGGTCGCCTTCCAACTCGCGCGGCCGGATGGCGATGAACACGGCCATCGCCAGGGCCATCAGCACCGCGATCACCGTGAAGGCGAGGCCCCAGGCGAGCGGTGACATGCCGCCCGCGGCGTCGAGCGTCCAGCCGATCGCCAGCGGACCGACGAAGCCGCCGGCGTAACCCAGCATCGAATGCACGGCGAGCGTGGCGCCGCGGCGTGCCGGCTCGGCCGCGCCCGCGGCACCGGCCGTGAGCGACGACGAATCGAGCCAGATGATCATCCCGTAGATCACGATCAGCACGACGGCGAGCCAGTAGCCCTTCGATCCGACGAAGCCCAGCAGCAGGCCGACCGCGATCGACAGCACCATGGCGCCGACGATCAGCCGACGTCGTCCGAACCTGATCGAGGCTTCGTTGCCCAGCACGCTGGTGAGCGTGCCGAGAAGGCCGAGCACGGTGATGACGACGGTGGGCGACAGCAGCTCGCCCGACATGCCGCTGTGGACGGCGACCCAGGCCAGGAAGGCGACGCCCCAGCCGCGCAGGGCGTTCATCTCCAGGGTGTGCACGCAGTAGGCCAGCGAGTAGGCGAAGGCCGAGCGGTTGCGCAGGACCGGGCGGAAGTCGAACAGCGCCGGCTGGGCGCCGGCTCTGGGTGTCGGCGGCGGACGGCCAGGCACGGCGAGCGCCACGGTGATCCAGGCGATCGCCGCGGTCAGGCCGGCGCTGGCGAAGGCCCACCGCCAGCCGAACTCGGAAGCGAGAAAGTCGCCCAGCATGTAGGAGGCCGCGCCCGAGATGCCGATGCTGGCGGCGTGGCCGGTGACGGCACGCGACATCGTCCTGGCGTCTACCTGGTCGGCGAGAAGTTTGAGTCCCGTCATGTAGGTGCCGGCCCAGCCCATGCCCGCGAGCCCGCGCAGCACCAGCGCCGACCAGAAGCCGTCGGCGAACAGTCCGAAGGCGAGGTGGGCGACCAGCGTGCTGCCGACGCCGAACAGGTAGACGCGCCTGGCGTCGATGCGATCGGTCAAGGTCACCAGCACCGGCACCGAGACCATGTAGGCGGCATAGAACGAGGAGGTGATCCAGCCGGCGTCGCTGTTGCTGAGCGACCAGTGCCGCATCATCTGCGGCATCAGCGCCGGCCAGTAGAAGGCGCCGATCTGCACGAAGACCTGGGCGGTGCAGACGATTGCGACCAGGCGGGCGGCTGCGCGGTCAGTCGGCATGGGCTCGGACCTGCTTGGGCGCCTGCAGGGCACAAAAGGCGGCGCAGGCAGCCAAGCTGAGGCCGGCGGTCACGAACAGGATCGATGCGCCGATGCTGTCGAGCAGCACGGCGAAGGCGAACGGCGCAAGGGCTGACAGGAAGCGGGACGGCA
>CADECW010000183.1 GCA_902825855.1 uncultured Rhodospirillales bacterium
ACCCTTCGATTGAGCCCTTAAACTCCAAACTCTCGGGTTTTTCAGCAAACTGCTAGACTGGTTAGTCGGCCGTTAAGGAGCGGAACAAGGCTTGGTTTGCCGGAGATGATGGCGACCAAGATGCTGAGGATTGAGGACAAGAAAGTACAGATCCAGGCGAGGATGCTGCGGAAGTTGTGACCGATGGCGGAGAGAACGGCGTTGGCGGCATCGCCGGCGCGTGCCTTGAGATCAGCAGCGGCCGAGGTGTCCCTCGTGTTTGATATGGCCGATGAAAGGTTAGACGGCGGACCGTCGCCTGAGCTCGCGTTTGACGACGCCGCGATTCTGGCCCGAGAGGAAGACGCGCCGCGGATTGGGCGCTTCGCGTACCGGCCCGCCGAAGCCGAGCAACCCGAAGTCGATCTTCGAGAAACCGGTCGGGGAGGATCCTGGCCATGCGTTCCTCCTGGCCATGGGGACAATTGCCAGGCTACCACGCCCATCGCGAGTGCGGCGATGAAGGCGAAGCGGCCGATCAGCGGCGCCAGGCCGAGGCGGCTCCGGGCAGTCGAGCGACGCTGGTCCCCTAATACCGGCGGCGAAGTAGAACCAGTCGCTATCGATCGGTGAGAACGTCAAGCGCCGGCCTCGATGGGTGAGGTGGAATTCCGACTCGGAGACGAGGAGCGGTGGCTGGAAAACGTCTGGCCCTCCGCGCAGCAGATTGAGTGGCCGCCCTTCAACGATCCTTGGCCCCGCCTGACCGCGATCGCAACCATTGACCTTCACCTCAAATGGCGGCACGATCTTCTGCATCGCGGTCTGACAAGGTCCAGCCCGCCGCTGTAATGAGCGACATCTACAACTCAATAGGGAGGCCTCGATCGAGTAGGAATGTGTCATAGCCCGCTTCGGCCCAAACCAAGAATTCTGGGAGGCGACGTCCATGACTGACGAAGCAATCAAGAAGGGTCCCGAACGTACACGGCGTAACTTTCTCACCGCGACCACCGCACTGGCTGGGGCCACTATTGTCGGCCTGCCTGCATGGGGCGATGCGCGTAAACGCAACTCCAAGCGCGGCGGAACGGTGCGGTTCGGCACTCGCGACGATTCTGTCGGCCTCGATACCCACCGCAACTTCATCTACTTCGTTTCGCACCCGCTCTCCGGCATGGTCGGTGGCTTGCTCGACTTCGATGGTGAGATGAATGTTGTCCCGGGTATCGCCAGCGAGTGGGACTCGTCTAACGATTTGAAAACCTGGACCTTCAAGCTGCGTCGAGGCGCAGAATTCCACAACGGCGAGACGATCGATGCCAACGCGGTGAAGTGGAACCTTGAGCGTATCCTCGATCCCAAGATCGGCCATTCTTTCACTCGCTCGGCGCTAACCGACGTCGACCGCATCACTGTCGACGACAAGTATGTCGTGCAATGCCATCTCAAGGAACCGAGTGCCGCCTTCGATTCAAACCTCGTCTACTACCCGGTCAACCTGATCGCGCCCGGCGCCGTCGACAAGGCTGACACCGAACCGGTTGGCTGTGGCCCGTTCAAGTTCAAGTCGTGGAAGCGCTTCGAGGCCTGCGAGCTCGTGCGCTTCGAGAACTTCTGGGAGACCGATTCAGAGGGCAACACGCTACCCTACCTCGACGGCATGATCGGCCGGCCAAAGAAGGAGGACCGTGTGCGGCTGACGGCGCTACGCGCCGGCGAGGTCGACCTGATTGACAACATGGCCTACGCCGATGCGCCCTCCTTCATCAAGGACTACGGCAAGACCTACAACACCTATCCGGTGCCCCAAGTCGGCACGGCCTTCATCGCCTTCAACCTCAAGAACGGGCCGTTCTCCGCCAAGGACAATCCGGACGCCCACATGCTGCGCATGGCGGCAGCGCACGCCATCGACCATGCCGGCATCCACGAGGCGGTGTTCAACAAGCAGGGCGAGATCGCCAAAGGCTTCTACAGCAAGTCGAGCCCATGGCACGGCAAGGACATCAAGTCGTGGCCAGAATTCGACCCCGACAAGGCCAAGGCGCTGCGCAAGAAGGCCAAGGATGGCGACGCCAGGCTCCTGATCATCGCCAACGACTCGTATCCCTATATGCAGCAGTCGGGCGAGCTGGTTCACGCCATGCTGAAGGACGTGGGCTTCAATGTCACCTTCGAGATCCATCCGACGCCAGTGATACAGGACAAGTACAACAAGGGCACTTTTGACCTCGATTCGTCGGCCAACAGCTACCGGCTCGATCCCGACGGCTGGTTCTCGCGCTCGATCCTATCTACAGCGCCGGAAACAAGACGGCGGCATGGCTACGTCAACGAGAAGGTTGACCAACTCATTCTTGCCGCGAAGGTCGAGCGCGATAGGGCGAAGCGGCGGCAGATGTATGCTGACGTCGAGTCGCTCATCAACCAGGACCTGCCGCTGGTCTACACTCACTATGTGTCGCTGCTGCAGGCCGGCACCAAGAAGCTGCACGGCTACAGGCCAGCCTTCACGGGTCCGTTCCAGTATGGGGGCGGTGGCTTGCGCACGGCCTGGATGGATAACTAGGCGGTACACGATGTGATGTGTGCGAATCTTAAGTGTAGTTCTCGTTGCCGTGCTTGGATCAACGCTGCAGCTCACGCGCCTGGATAACGAGGCACTAGCGGGCTGCATGAGATGAAATTCGGCGGCTACTACATGAGTCTCCGCATCGATGGCGGCAACGGTCAAGCTGCTCACTTGCACCGGGTTGGGTATCGCCCGTCGAGGGCAGGTATGACCGATTTGGGTCACGAGCGTCGCAGTACGCCCTCGGCTTTGGTCCGATCTCTCCCGAAAGCTGACCAGCCCGCGTCCGCCGCAGGTAGGCGCGACTCAGAGGTCTGTTTTTCTATCGCAATACAAAAAAGGATATAGAGCGTGCGCCTCGCGGTGCCACCTGTAGAGGTCCTGTGAGCTGGGAATAACGAAGGCAATTTCATTCTCCAGCCAAAGCAAAACCCATTGGCGTCCATCCTGGCACGTAGCAACTTCGTCCAAGTTATCGAGGCTGCCGACCTTCATCACCGCATTGCAGGGCACTCCATGTCGTTGCAGATACTTCAGCGACACGTCGAGGAGGCTCTGCGATCGAGAGTTTACCGTCAGCGCCACGAGTGCAACCAACGGCGTGATCACCCACGAGAACATCTTCTTGTGTCCCGACTTGTCGCCGGAGCTGATTGAACTTCCCCGAAGAAGGAACATAGTCGACTCCTCGAACTGGGGTTCTCAGCATGGGGAGGGGCGCACAACAAATGGCGCGGCCTCCTCGGTCAATGCGTGTGTTCAGGTCAGTTACCGCATGATGTTGTCGATCATCGCTGCAAGCTGCTCTTCATGTAGTCGGAGCCCGCCTTCAACTAATTGGGCTTTATGACGCCCATCATCTGCTGCGTCTTGTACAGCACTGTGTAGCGTGTGACCCACCCCCCTCGCGGTGATCCCAGACGAGAACCCTGCCGGGCAGTTCGATAGCCACGGTCGGCTTCTCGATGAGGTACCCAATCTACCCCGACATGTTCGCAAAAGATATGGTGGTTCGAGCCGGTATCTTGACGCAGAACTGAGCTGCGTAAGCCAACTGATCAATCGTCGCAAGGATAGTCCAACCCTTGGCGACAATGGTTTCCTGCAAGCATTGAATCGTCACTGTGGCGGAGTGCGCGCTCTGGACGGTGATCAGTTCGCGTCCGCCAGTGTACTCCATGGGAGGAGCCAAAATAGCGGTGTCAGCAAGAGTGGCCGTAAAATTCGTGCCTCCTTGGTAGCAAACGGAGGAATGGGTCGAAGGACAAGCGACGCGACGCACAGAAGGCCAAAATACGCGCAGCACCCACGCTTTCTAGTCGAGGTTCTAAACCGGGAGGGAGGTATCCCTGAGATCGCCTGGGTTACGTTGAAACGCCTACGTCCCTACCGCTGATACTCAGCGCCATAACGCCCACGTGCAATCGATTTCCACCGAGCGCGTGTTGTAATAGCAGATACGGGCCGGCAGTCCTGTGGAAAGCAGGAACTGGTCTCACCACATCAGCTTGACCAGACCGGGGAGCACGATAGAGGATCCGGCCTTCGGCTAGGCGGTCACCAGTAGCCAAATGCCCCAGCCGACCAAGCCAGCACCAGCGGTGTAGCCGAGCCAATGTCCCATTGGCAGTAGCTTTTCTAGCAGTACGTAGATGGCCAGGCCACCAATCCACCACAGGTTCATCACACCGCCGAAGAACAGCAATGCCATCAGGAACCAACAACATCCAAGACAGTAGGCGCCATGCACCAGTCCCATGCGGAATGCGCCGTCGCTCCCGGAGCGCCAATGCTCCGCGAGAAAGCTGACCGGCGACCGGCACAAACGCAGGCAGGCGTGCTTGACCGGAGACAACTGCCACAGTCCAGCGATAATCAGGATCGCTGAACCGAGCCAAACAGTCGTCGTAACCAACATCGACGAGAGCAACCCGCTACGCTCGAGCGCCCACTGAAGGAGCACCGCCAGTACACTAAAACCACCCCACACACCGAGATAGCCAGCGGCAAAGACCCCAGTCGGCACCCAAGGACGACTAGCGGCTCGCTCACGTCGGCTTATACGAGCAAAGATCAGCAAGACGGGCGCGGCGCTCGGCAGCATCATCGCTACCATCATCACCCACCACATCAAGAACATCAGCGCTGCGTAGACTGGCGTCCACACCGCTGGCGTCATTGCCATGTCGCGCGGCATGCCAGTCATTTCGACCGCGCTCATTTCCATTCCGGCACCAAGCGCAATCCAAAGCCAGGATAGTGCGGTGACCAAGATTAGCGCCGCGATCACGAATACACGGTCGTGGCGCAAGGTGGCTTCAAGCAAGGTCGGTGCCGCTTCAGTCATTGCCGAAAAGGCGTTGCTAGGGCCGGCCGTATCTCTGCTTGTATTCTGCATACGAGTGGACCAGGCCGTATGGCCCCCACGCCACATTTGCAAGTGAGCTGTGCCGCCGGTTGAGATCGAACTTGATCGCTCCTATCCCTTTGGCGAATCCTGCCGCATTCTCGGCTTCGTGGAAAACCCAGCCATCGGGCAGCACCGTCAACATCCGATGCTCCTCGTTCGTCACCGGATTGCGAATTGCTTCGCTGCTGGCTCTGACGATGCCTGGCACTTCGATGCGAGCAGTGCGCTTGGCCAGGTCCCAGTCGAATGTGATCTTGGCGAACTGAGGGTCCTTGATCGTTTCGATGATGGTGGAGAAGATCTGAAACATCGTGCCAACCTTCTGGTCAGCACCCGACAGGATGTAAAACAGAGCCTCCCGCTGCGCTTCGTTGGCGGCCTCGTCAATGACTGGCTGCATTACTCCTTGGCCATGATGAATGGCCCGAGGAAAATAGAAGGTGGCGACAACTGCAAGACCGTCAAGGTTAACACCATCGCAATGTCCCTTGTCGATCTTGAAACCCACGAGGCCGGTACAGAAACCCTGGGTTGGGTCAGCCATCGACTCGCAAGGGCAGCCGAGGTCACAGCTGCAATATTCGACGTATTTACCTTCGATCCTCCAGTCACGTCCTGCCATGTGATCCCCCATTTATTCAAATTGGAACTAATGACGTAACCTTCATCCCAGCACTATGGAAAAGCATATCCCGGTACCAGCGATCCGGGAAGTGGGCACTGATCCAATCGAGAGCATCGCGCCGCTACCGACAAGGTTCAGTCACGACCGGAAAACGCCGCTCGAACCGAGGCCGGGCCGCGCTCTTGGTCGAGGTGGGTCTTCGCATGCGCTACGACATCACGCGGGCGGTTGCGCCCTATGTCGGCGTCTCGTATGACACGAAGGTTGGACAGGCGGCCTTGGACGCCGCCGACATGGCAAGCCGGAAGCATTCTAAGCTCTGGCTTTCGGATATGGTTCTGATGGATTGCTAAGGCTTCTGGCGCGTGTCGTCGGATCAAGGAGGCACCCATGGGCGACGTGCGCGACCATTGGGAAAAAGTGTACGCGGAAAAGGCCGAAACGGCCGTGAGCTGGTATCAGCCCCATGCGGCTCGGTCACTGGAGGTGATCGAAGCTGCCTCGCCCGACCATACGGCGGGCGTGATCGATGTCGGCGGCGGTGCATCAACATTGGTCGACGACCTAATTGCTCAAGGATACATCGACCTGACGGTCCTGGACGTTGCCGCGCCGGCACTTGAGCGGCCGAAGGAGCGGTTGGGGCCGGCAGCGGCGCGGGTCAACTGGATCGTCGCCGACATCACGATGTGGAGTCCTCCCAGAACCTGGCACATATGGCACGACAGGGCAGTGTTTCACTTCCTGACGGAGTCCACACAACAAGATGCCTATGTATCGGCATTGACTAAGGCGACCGCGGTCGGGGCAAGGATCGTCATCGCGACTTTTGCCCCAGACGGCCCGAATAGATGTAGCGGTCTACTTGTCCAGAGAAACAGCCCTGCGACACTGGCAGCTCGTCTGGGAGGCCATTTTGAGTTGATTGGGCAAGCGAAGGAAATTCACGTAACTCCCCGCGGGTCCGAACAGCGATTCTGCTATTCAATCCTTCGGCGGCGCTAGACGTTGTGTCCCCGGTGTGAAGCAACCGGGCCGAGGAGCAGCCTTGTTCGAGAGGGATCACTAAGTCATAGGCGGACAGGGCGAGCAATTCAGAACTTGAATGGTCGAAGCCAGATTGAACAAATACCGGGTGGAGTGATTGCGCGTCCTAACCTGTCGGTGGATGCGCGCGGCCCGAGGTTGTGTCAACGTCCTCCTCGGTAACCGCGCAAAGCGGCGCCGCTAGGGGAGGCGCGGAGTTTGCAATGCCCAAGTTTGGCAAATCATCGATTCGCCGAGATCGCAAGCGGGCGTTCGGCGCCCGACTCTGTGAGCACCTGAAGCGTCTTGGCTGGTCAGTCCCGCGAGGGGCCAAGGTTGCGCGAGTCCACCAGGATCGGATGTTTAGGTACACGCTAGGCCTAACTCTGCCCCATCGGCAGACGCTGGTCCGGCTCGCGGAGGCCATCGGCGTCGAGCTGGCAGACCTGGCGCCGTGGGAAAATTGAGGAATGACGGCGTGCTAGCTTGGCGCCGTATCGAGTTCGAGAGCGCAGAGTTCGAAACCGCGCGGGAACGTCGGGACGAGTGCGCACGGGCGCGGTTGTGTCAACGTCCCCTTGGGGGTAACCACGTGAAGCGAGCCGCGATACAGCGGAAATGGACATGAGAGCCTATTACATTCTGACGGAGCCCGTCACCGACCCGCAGAAGCATTCCCAAGAGTACTTTCCTGGAGCGATGCCGTTCCTTGAGAAGTATAAAGCCGACGTGGTCGCGGCCATATTTGAGGCCGCACCATTACAGCGCGATCTGGCGAACGGAGGTCGTTGTTCTGCGCTTCCTCTCCGAAAGCACTACTCGCGATTTTGTCGACGATCCGGTCTACCACCCAATCAAAAAGCGCCGCCTGAACATCACAGTCAATTCGAGCGCGGTCATGGCGCCGGAATTCCGGATGCAAGGCTAGTGCATTGGTCGAGATCAGGCTGAGAGCGAAGGGCGGATATGCGAAACGGTAGCGTCCTTCTCCGTGAGATCGGTGTGACGCTGTACGGCAATGGCTGGGAAGGCCAAGTGGCCAAGGATCTAGCCGTAGACCCTCGCATCGTTCGTCGATGGGTCAACGGCAACGTAATGATTCCCGATGCGACTTGGCCAAAGTTGCGGAACAAGCTTCAGCTTCGAAAGCTCGAGTTGGAAGCGCTAGTGGAGCGGCTTGGTTAGCCGTGGTGCGCGACGCACCGAAGCTTGCGGCGCGACCTGGCGGTTCGCCGGTCTCGCGCCCAAGGTGACGCCGCACATCGCCATCGACGGCCATGCGCGCGTCATCGGCAAGCCGCGAATCTTAGCCGATGGTCTGCGCAAGGCCGGCTTCCCAGAATGACCGAGCGCCGCCTTGCCGCCATCGCCTGGTTCTTGCGACGCTTCGTGCAGAGGAGGATTCAATGCCGCACGTCGATAACAAGGGCATTTCGATCCACTACAAGGTCGAAGGCAACGGACCGCCGCTCGTCCTCCAACACAGCCTGACCGATAGCAGCGAATTTTGGTATGAGCGAGGCTACGTCGCGGAACTAAGACCGAACTACCGCCTCGTCCTGATTGACGCTCGTGGCCATGGGCGAAGCGACAAGCCCCACGATCCTTTATCCTATACGCCGGAAAAGTTTGCATCCGACATCGTCGCCGTCCTCGACGATCTCGGTCTGAAGACGGCCGCCTTTTGGGGGTATTCGCTAGGCGGATGGATTGGGTTTGCCTTCGCACGACATGCGCTGAATCGCATTTCATGTTTCGTGGCCGGAGGTGCATCAGCCGGGACCCAACGAGCGTATCCGTCCGAGCCTGGAAGAGAAGATCCCTTGATGACAGCTTTTCGCGCCGGACCGGACGAGATCATCAAACTTTGTTGGGGCGAGTGGGTGACTCCTCCGCTTCGCCAGCGTCTCCTTTCGATTGATACGGCCGCCATGATTGCCAGCCGGCAGCAGCGACTGATCACCGAGGGATTTTCCGACGTGGTAGGCACAATTGCCGTGCCGACGCTCATTTATGCCGGAAGTGCAGATCCGATGCACCACCCGGCACAGCAAACTGCTTCGGAGATACCCGGCGCACAATTCGTGTCATTGCCGGGTTTGAACCACCTAACAACGATGTGCCGCAGCGATCTTATTCTCCCCCACGTCGTGCCATTCCTGGCGAGAGCGACGGGGCGCAATTCTGTCGCGCAGTAATGGAGGAAGATGCAGACTGCAGCCTAATCTAGTGCCTGGTTGGCGCCTCGTCCTCTCCGATGGAATGGTCTCAATGTGCTGCAGAAAATGCAGCGACATTACCTGACAACAGGTACACTGAGGTGACGTGTCGGAATCGACCGAAGACAGCACCACCACGAGCACGGGCGACGCCATAAGCTCACTGTTGAGCAATGGCCGCTTCCAGTGTGGCCATTCTGGGAACCCGGGAGGCCGGCCCAAGATACCGGCGGCGTTGCGCGACGGCATGCGCGCCTTGGCCGATGACGCCATGTGGGTGTTGCGCGAAGCGCTGTCGTCGGTTGACGAGGGGGTGCGGTTGATGGCGGCCGAGATGATGTGCCGGTACCCGATTGCGGAATGCGATGCCCACTGCTGTGCCGGCCAACGGACAGAGCAATGCCAGAAGAGCGAGGGTCGCGGGGGACATGCCTGAACGGTTTCGCCGAGGTTTGGCGTCAATGCACGAACAATCTGCTGAGGAACGCCCGCTCAAGACACGTAGCAATTGGTTCCAGCAACTCGGTCCCAAGCGGCGTGGCAGTTTTCGCGGCTGACGGCCATTCGCCCTGCTGTGTCCGAGCCATAGAAGTATCGAGCGTGGGCCATC
>CADECW010000184.1 GCA_902825855.1 uncultured Rhodospirillales bacterium
ATCAGTTGTTGAGCGAACCGTTCACTGTATATGTCAGGGGATTCTTGATGAAGTAAGCCCTAACCGGGTTGAACAGCGTATCGATGGGGACGAGCTTGGGCGCGAGGCGATCGGTCTCGCAGAACAATTTTACCAAAGCCAGGTTGCTCTTCTTCGACAAGAAGCCTTCTGAGGATGATTGCGCCTGATCCAGGATGTAGGGGTATCCATCAACTCCGTGCGAAGCCCGAAACACTTTTTGACCTTTTTCCGAGAGGTAAATGTTCGAGACCAGAATGGTCATGAACTCTTCGATTGTTTCGTATGCTGCACTGTCTGCATCGGCATAGGGCGCAGGGTCATCCGGATTGGGAGCAAGCTTGTGTGAAGATTGCGCAAAGCCGTCAAGCAAACGCCCGGAATGAACCAGTTCGTGGAGGAGGACCTCATCCCGCAACATGCCAGGTTCGAAGGCTCGCAGGTTGGTGGGGATCGTCGCCTGCGAAGCAGGCATTGTCTCCTTCCACTGCTGAGGTTTGAACCATACCACTATTTTGTGGGGGTCCTTGCCGATTAGCCTTCCGGAGGAATTGCTCTTTAGTTTGTAGTCGGCCTCGGCATTTAGGCCCGCCTTGTATCGTGGATAGATTTCAACGTCGCCGGGTCCATTCTTGATTCTTGAAAGGACGAGTTTGCCAACCGAAGTCTTTGCGATTTGACCTCGGATGATGCTGTTGGCGACGGTGGCCTCGAACGCCATCTGCAGGGCCGGATCGTACTTGTAGGGGTCGCCATACACTGTGATGCTGTAGTCGTTGAGTGGGATTGACATGATGTTCCTCCGCGTCGCTCACCAGGCAAACAGTTCCGGGCCACTCAGGCTATCTCGACCGCGGAGTGCCACAGGTTCAACCACAGTCACACTCGTCGTCCTTGCAACCGCCACCTTTCATGTCGACCTCGAGGATCACTTTCTTTACCCGCACCCGCTTCACGTCAGGCTTCTTGAGCCCCATGCATTCGAGCAGGTCTTCAGCCGCCTCAGCGCAGTCGCCGGCGCCCGGCAGTTTGCCGCCCGGCGGCAGCAGGATCACCGGGTCCCGATCCGGTTGCTGGACCAAGACTCCAGGCGTTGGCGTGACCTGATCGTCCCAGGCAACCGGGACTTCATAGGCCCCATCGCCTCGGTCCTTCACCTTGCCGCCGACCTTGACACCTGGCAGCGGCGAGACCTCGAAGATGTGGCCGCGTCCGGGGCCGATCGGGTTGCCGTGGATGTCGCGCGGAGTGATCAGAAGCACTCCTTTGTCGCCGTCGAAGAATACATCCGACTTGTCCGGATCGATGCCAGGCTCAACGTGGACCGACCAGTGCGCCTCGCGGCTGGCGCGGCAGTCGTCGCCATAAGTCGCGACCGCGCGGAAGTGGTAGGTGCCCTCGACCCGTGTCAGGTCCTTGAGCGGGTTGTTGAATATGCCGTCCGGCTCCATCGCGCCGTCGTTGTGATCGCCGTCGTCGTAGAGCGTCACCGTCGATGTCGAGGTCGCCACTGGCAGCACTCCGCCCGCTGCCTTGGCGATCGCCTGCAATGTGGCGTGGAAGGCGTCCACCGCGTCGCCGGAAGTGATCGGTGGCGCGAGCTTCGCGAGGCTGGTGAGTTGGCCCAACGCCACGCCGGGCGCATCGATCGTCAACTTCACGCTGGCTCCATGCGGCGTGGTTCGGTCGGTGTAATGAAGGCCGACCATCGGATCGATAGTATCGCCGGTGTAGACCCGCCGGCGGCGGAAAAGCGGCCGCAGCTTTGGCCCGCCAGAGCAGACCACCAGGAAGAAGTAGCGGACGTTCGATGGCGGGGCCGGAAACTCGCCACCCGTGGGAACACGGCTGACCACACAATCCCAGGTTCCGTCGCGCTCTCCCTCGTAGGGCAGGGGGATGCGCCAGAACAGCCAGCTGCGCCCGCGGACCGGCCGAACCCGCCGCCCGCCGACCACCTTGCCGGACGGCGTACGGACCTGAACGTTCAGCGGCGTTCCGGGGTCATCCCAGCCGACGATGACGGTGATCCGCTCTTCGCCACAGACGTCGAAGCGGTGGGGGGCGGACTCGGCCTTGGCCGCCGGCAACACGAAGTCCGGATCGGAGAGCGCGCCGCTCTCGAAGATGTTGCCGAACGACAGACCGAAAAACTTTCGCAAGGACAGGCCGTCGATCGCCCTGGTGAAGTGACCGCCGTGGTCGTGCGCCAGCCGGTTGAGGAGCGGCCCATCGATCTCAGCGTCAGAGCCGAAGCCGATGACGTTTACCTTGGTGGACCCCAGGTGCGGCTCGATCTCCTGGATTGTCGGCGAGGTGTTTTGCAGCCCATCGGTGAGCAGCAGGATCGAGTTGTCGGTCGGTCCGCCGCCGATCCCAAGCTGGGCAAGGCCGAGGCCTGCGCCGATGCTGGTGTTCCCGCCGGGATTGATCGAGCCGATTTTTCCGGTGGTGAAGGGCGCGGGGCCGACCAGGTCGGGTTTCGCTGTGGCGGCCGGCGCCATGCTGGCGTCAACGTTGGCGGACGAGGAGAAAGTGACCAGGCCCAACCGGTCTCCGGCGCCTTCGCGAACCAGTTGGACGAATAGCGCGGCGGCGTCCTGCGCCTCCACAAGCTTGGTGCGGCCGGCGGGCGGAGCGGTGCTCGACATGCTTCCGGAGCGGTCGAACACCACCATCACGTCGAGCGGCGCCGGCGGCGGCGGCGGAGCCGCCAATCCGGCGATGATGTTGGCCACCGGCGCGTAGCTGACGGAGCATCCGGCGCCGGAGGAGAGCGGCCCCCCGACCAACTGGCCGGCGATGTCGAACAGCGCCGAACCGGAACTGCCGCCGGCAAAGTCGAAACCAGAGATGGAGCCGCCGTCGTGCACGCCGGCCTGGCATTTCTTCGCCGCGCCGTTTGGGTGGTGCATGGTGAAGATTGTCTCGCCGTTCATCAGCCCAGCGGGCCGCATCGGCAGCGGCGCTGGCAGCGCTCCCGGCGCGGCGTCGAGCCTGAGCACCACCCAGTCGGTGGAGACGGGCGGGTTCGAGCCAGTGGGCGGACTGCCGGAGGCGACCTCCTCGATCACCTTGAAGAAGCGGGTCATATGCCCGCCCGGACGCGATCCGTCGCAGGCGGTGTGATAGTCGAAGGTCACCGAGGCGCTGCGCTGGTCTTCCCGAGAGGGGTCGGTCAGGCAATGCCGGGCAGTAAGGAACAGGTCCGCGCCGATCAGTGTGCCGCTGCAGCTGGACACGTGGTCGCCGTGCACCTCCACGATGATACCGGTCGCCGCCTTCACCTTGTCCTTCACTAGGTCAGGCACCGTCGGGGTCAGCGAGCAAGCCGAATTGCGCCATGCAAAGCCCGGGTTGCACATCAGACGCGTCTCGTAGATCGGCTCTTCGTAAGGGCTCGTGTGCAGGAAGACGTCGCAATTGGTCCGGCTGCCAGTCGGGGTCCCCGGCGCGTTGCCGGGCGAGATGAACGGCTCGCCGACGCCGTATTCCTTCAGTCGCGCGCTGCCCGAGCCGCCGGAGATGCGGATCTGGATCGGCCCGGGGCCGGGGTCAGCGGGCCGAGACCATATGGTGGCTCCCGAGCCAGCCGTGAAGACGTCTGTGCCGTAGCCCAGGTTTACCGTCAGCTTGGCGCCACCGGTCAGATTGACGTTGTCGAAGTGCAGGATGACGAACCGAGCCGGCCCGACCGGCCCCGGCGTTGGGGTGAGATCGACTCCGGATGTGGAAGTGATGGTGCGCCCGTCAGTGACGACACGTCCAAGGGTATGGGTCATGCGCGCTCCGCGGTATAGGTCGATGCAGTTCGTGCCCGCTGTGGAAGCAGATCTTGCTATTAGAAGTTCGCGGCCTGCGTCCGCTGCATTATTGGCCCGCGATCTATGCAGTGTGCTCCCACTGCGATTTCGTCACGGTGACAAATGCCACATGTACTTGCTGAATCTCCGTAGCCACCTTCCGGCATCACGGATTGATCAGCCAACGCTCGAAGCTGAATGCAGAAGGCGGCGATGGCGGGAAGTTCGTTGTCGCAATCCGGGCGGGGCCGACACGTGTGGACAAGAAGTGTCCAATGATCGACTCTTGAAGATTGCTTGTTGATTCGCGACTTTGTCCGGGTACGTACACCGTGCCGCTGCTGGTCGCTGGCTCGTGCCTCTTTCGAGAAACAGGGCTTCATCGTCGGGCGCATTCACTTCTTCAAACCAATCGAGCTCCAGCGTCAGGGTCTGTCCGTCGATGCGTTCAATGTCCGCAAGTACATTGATTGCAACAACGCCAAAGCCACGCCGAGCCGCCAGCGCACAGTCCAAAGAGGTTCGCGATGCCGCGAACAAGAAGATGAGCGAGGATCCGCGCATGAAAGAATGGGGCGAGGCGATGAAGTTTGTTGATGGCAAGCGAATGGTTTTCGGTGGCTTTGTACCGATTGTGGCGAAGCAGGTTTGATGCGGCGGCTTGCGCAATCGTAGATGGCGAACGACGAGGCTCGCGAGGCGGCGGTAGCTCTCGCTGTAAAGGGGTGTCAACCACCTTTCTGGGCGGAGGTGGGGCGAGGCGGCGTATGATGACGAAGCGAATATCAACAGCCAGTCCGCCAATGATTCTGGTCTAGTAGCAGACGGTTCCTCAAACAGGGTTGATGGTCGCCTCCATCAAATCGACCGCCTCGTGAAAATCTTGGTCGCGTGCAAGGTCGATCGGTGTTCGCCCGTGAGCATTGCGCCTTTGTGCATCAGCGCCATGGGCTAGCAGGATGCGCGTAACTTTGACCGCGACGTCTGGATCGCCTGGAAGGACGAATAAAGGTGTCGGCCCCTCATCGTCGGGCAAGGTAGCGTTGGCCTGCTCGGGCATCTCGCGAAGGATGGCGTCAAGCCGTTCGGTCTGGCCCATGTAGCCCAGCGTCCGCGCGTCGCGGCTCAGCGGTGCCAGTCGTTCGGCAATGTGCGGCTGGCCCATCATCACCGCCCAGCTCAGCGGCGTTCCGTTCCAGCGGCGCTCGTGCAGGTCGACATCGGCGCCGGCTGCGACCAGTAGATCGACTGCTTTAAGCGAGCCCGATTGTGCCGCGCGGTGCAAAGGGCTGATGCCATCTTCGCCGAGGTTGCGAGCCGCCGCGCCCAGCGACAGCAAAAGCGCGACAGCGCGGTCATTGCCAAACTGAGCGGCGGCGAGCAGCGGCTCCGGCCTCTCGATCAACGCAGAATCGGCGGTGAGTAACGCGCGGGCCTTGGCTTCGTCGCCCGAAAGGCATGCCGCCTGGAACGCCTGAACACCCTCGAGGACCGCGGGATGGGCGCCATTCCGCTCAAGCAAGGCGAGCATATCGCGATAGCCCGACATCTGCGCGAGAGCGTGGACCGATTGGTTACGAAACACTTGGAGCGTATCGGCATTGGCGCCATGCTCGAGCAGCCATTCCGCGCGCGGCAAATGGTTCAGCTCTACCGCTCTGCCGAGGAGGAAATCGAGCGTGTTCACCTCGATGTTCCCTCCGGGCCGGCCGGCGGCGGGGTCGCTCCATTTGTGGGTGGTTCCCTCGGCCTCGCAATGGCGCCAAAGCACCTCATACCAATGCGGGTCGGGGCCCACGCAGCCGATGTTATAAAGGGCCTGAAGGTCGAACGGATCGGCACCCGCCGCGACCAGCAGATCGACGAGTTCATCTGCTGAAGCGTGGCTCGGATGCGCGTTTTCGCCCAGCCAGATCGCGCCGGTTAAGATCTTGAACGGGCTGCCCCAGCCATCGTCGAACTGAAAGTTAGGATCAGCGCCGGCGTCGAGCAGCAGCCGCGCAATTGCGCAGGCGTTTTCAGCGTCGAGACGGCCATAGGTCACATAGGCGAGCGCGCTCCAGTCGAGACGACCGCCGGTCCGGGTTGCCGCCTTTGGATCCCGGGCGAGACGCCGCCGGACCTCGGCCAGATCGCCACAGACGGCTGCGGCAAAGAGGCTGTGCCGGGCAAGGTCGGGGTGAAGCCTGAGGATCCGACGAGCGATCCCGGTGTCGCCATCCCAGCCGTGGCGAAGCAGGCGGTCGAGTCGATCGGCTCGGTTGCTGCCCGTCTGCGCTAGCTCATCGATCGCTTGCCTAAGCGCCGTCCAGCTTTCGCAGCCAAACTCGCGGGCCAATGCATGCTGGATGTCGCGCAAGCCGGGCTCAGCTGGGGCCGTTGGCCATGCCGCGGTCAGGCGGCGTTTCGCGTCCGCCTCGGCGGCGCGCACGGCCTTGAGCCAGCGCTTGGCTTCCTTGCGTAGCTTTTCGGCCGAAGTTCGGGGCGTGAGGACACGGGTCATCAACAACCTTCCTTCCAATTGCCTGACGTCCGCTTACGAAAGGCCGGAAGAAGGGCTCGTAAGACTGCACTATGCGAACTGGATGGGAGAATTCCCTTGCCGCGGACAGGAGGCGCTCCAGATGCGCTCTGTCCCCTTCATCGACGAGAGAGCACCGGCTGTCAATGAGGGCTACGAGCCGAGGGACGTCCCCGAGTTTCTAGCGAAACGCGTCCCAGGCGCACTTCGCGATTCTCGGTTAGGCCAACGAACGCCACCGCCCCACGTAAGGCCTTCAGGTCCGGCGAAGAGCCGCCGGAAGGTACACCGGGGCGAATTAGCCTTGAGCTACGTTCGTCGGGACGGCCTTCGGCCCGGCGATCCGCATGGCCTTGGCATAAGCGGGGCGTTGCTCGATCCGGTGCACATAACCGGTGACATTCGGCAGGTCGCTGATTGCCCGGCCCCCAAACAGGGGCAGGGCGGTCAGGTTGAAAGCGACCATTATGTCGGCGCAGGTCAGCTCCGGTCCCGCGAGGTAAGGCGCCTTGCCGAGACGGGCGTCGAGGTAATGGTAGTAGTTCTCGCGGCGCCGCTTGACCAGCCGACCATAGACGTCCGCCACCGGGCCGCTGCCTCCGGCGTTCAGCACGCTCTGAGCGAAGAACAGTCCCAGCAGGCTGTTATTGAAGTGCATCCAATATAGATACTCCGTGTAGTTGGGCTGGCTCGGCCCAACAGTCAGCCGGCCGCCGGCGTAGCGGCGGCAAATATGCTCAAGGATCACCGGTGATTCCGTCAGGACCATGTCTCCGTCTGTGATCACTGGCGCGGTTGCCGCCGGATGCAGCGCCAGATACGCCGGCGGTGCCAGGTTGTCCTCACCGCGATTGTACCACTTGAGCTCATATGGGAGGCCGAGCTCCTCCATCAACCAGACGACCCGGTCGGACTGGGACACTCCCAGATGATGAATGGTGATCATCGCCTTCTCCCTCTTCAGGCTGCCCGCTGCTGCGTCGGTCCAGCGCTCCGCACGAAGCGACGAAGCCGATCCCTGAGGTCCTCCAGCTCATTCAAGGGAACGTTGAGGAAGCAGTAGAATTCCCCCAGCATCCGCTGCGTGCTCCTTTGGCGCCCGCTGCCTGATCTCTTCCCCAGAGGATCCTATCGCTAACACGCCGGTATATAGTTCCAGTCTCGATGAGCGAGGACCAAGCCAGGGGGTTCCAGCAGCTCTCAGTCATTCACATCGTGACGCAAGCGGCCAACATGTCTGAACGGGAAGACCTGCAGTGGGAGATCCTGCAGCTCACTGAGTTAATCTTGGACAACGAGGCAGTACTGCTACGAGCCGACAGCGAAGATTATAGGGAGTTGCTGGTGCGGGCGACCGCTGCCCGTAAGGAGAAGCTGGAGGAGTTGATGCAGCGATTTGGATCTCTTCGCCACTCGTAAACTTGGCGTCGCTGAACGGTACGGCGGTAAGGGTAAACCTATCGCGTGGATGCCGCGCCGGCCGAACCACCCGCCGTGACCGCGGCCGACCGCAAGGGCGAGCACATTCTTACCGATGGCCTGTCAGGATTTTTCCGCGGGACGGCGTGTTCAGAGAGGAAGGCGCGCGAGTAAAGAGGCCGATCGGTTCGCCAAGGGTGCCGCGCGCGCCGCCGCTGGCTTGCTGGCGTTCTTGATGCGCGTAGTCCGCCATGAGTTTGACCCCGACAGTGGCCCGGCGTAAGCCTTCCCTCAAGCAAACCGCATCGAGGAAAGACGCCATGACGAGCACGACCGCTACCGGTTCTGCCGCCACTGTCCGCAAGGGCGGCTCCATGGGCGCTGCCCCGCCAACCGCCTTCGCCGTCCGTCCGCTGCCCGGTGGTTTCGGCGCCGAGATCGTGGGGCTGGCGGTGCGCGACGTCGACGATGCAAGCTTTCCGGCGATCCACGAGGCCTTTCTCGCCCATCAGCTCCTGCTGTTCCGCGATTCAGAAGTGCCGCCGGCCGACCAGGTCGCCTTTGCCCGCCGTTTTGGCGAGGTGCAGCTGCACGTAATGAACCAGTATCGCGCCAGCGCCCATCCCGAGCTGTACACGCTCTCCAACCTCGGGCCCGACGGCAAGCCGAGCGGCCGGCATCCCGATCGCGGCACCATGACCTGGCATACTGACGGCTCGTGGACCAAGCGCACGACAAAGGCCACGATGCTCTATGCCGAGGTCCTGCCGTCGAAGGGCGGCGGCACCGGCTTTGCCGACATGTACGCCGCCTGGGATGCGCTGCCGCCCGATGAGCAGCGCCGTTTCGAGCTGATGAGCGTGGTGCACAATCTCGACTTTTCGCGCAACCGACGCCATGGGGAGGAGCCGATGACCGACGCTCAGCGTCACGCAGCGCCGCCGGTCGAGCAGCCGCTGGTGCGCACGCACCCCGAGACCGGCCGCAAGGCGATCTATCTCGGCGACCACGCGGAGCGCATCGTCGGTATGGGCTACGACGAGAGCCGCGCGTTCATCGACGCCCTGAACGACCGCATCGTCGAGATCGGCCGCACCTATTTCCACGACTGGCGACCGCGCGATCTCATGATCTGGGACAATCGCTGCCTGATGCACAGGGCGGGTTCGTACGATACGGCGACGGAGCCGCGCGTGATCCGGCGATGCACAGTGTTGGGGTAGGGCGCGGGCGCCAAGGTAGCTAAGTTTTTCTGTGAAGAGTCACTGGCGTTACCTGTCGGCCGTCAGTGTCGATTTCGCGTTGAGGCGGCTACCTACCGACTGCACGACTTCTTGGGCGTGGGCAGGAGGTCGCGCACAACGTCCGACGATAGAAGTCTCGCGCCACCAAACCATCGTTGCGTTCCAAGATTCGAGGAAGTTCGCGACGTTCGGGAAGCGGGACGGGAGAGATGGCCCGGCAACGCCTTGGCGATCCGGACATGCCGAGCGCTAAGCGTGATCGCGCGCTAGGCTCTGTGGACACTTAGCGTAACCACAAGACGGCAGCGGCGATAGTTATGA
>CADECW010000185.1 GCA_902825855.1 uncultured Rhodospirillales bacterium
TGGCGGACAGGGCGTCCGCCGAACTATCCTCCATCCCGGTCCGATCCCCTCTTTTGATCATACGAAATCCAAGCAGTTGTTGGGCAATTCCATCAATTGTCCTCTATAGGCCTCCATCCTGACCCCATACAATCCTCGTCCTAAATTGGGACCCATATTGGGGCCGGGGATCACGTCATGGGGTCGGGTAAACTCTCTGCAAGACGGGTACAGACGCTGAGCAAGCCTGGCCGGCATGGCGACGGAGCAGGCCTTTACCTGTCAATTTCAGGTACCGGGGGCACGCTCCGCCGACGATGGGTCTACTTGTACACCCGGGCAGGGAAACTACGCGAGATGGGGCTCGGAGGCTTCCCAGAGGTGCCGTTGGCTGCAGCCCGAATTGAGAGGGACAAGTGGGCGGTAGTGTTGCGGTCAGGCGGCGATCCGATTGGCTTGCGCAAGGCCGATATGACGGCCGCTAGAGGCATTCCAACCTTTGGCCAGCTGGCAGACGAGGTCATAGCCGCAAAGGGCCCAGAGTGGCGAAATGAAAAGCATCGCCAGCAGTGGGAAATGACCCTGCGCGAGTACGCGGCCCCGCTGCGCAGTCGGCCTGTTAACGAGATCGACACTGACGACGTGCTGGCAGTGCTTCGTCCCATCTGGGTGAGCAAACCCGAAACGGCATCGCGGTTTCGCGGCAGGATCGAGCACGTCCTGGATGCGGCGCGGGCCAGGGGTTTCCGGCATGGCCCCAATCCGGCGCTTTGGCGCGGTCACCTAGACAAGCTCCTGCCCCAGCATTCGAAACGGGACCGCGGGCACCACGCTGCAATGCCGTATGAGAAAGTGCCGGCCTTCTTGGCCGAGGTCCGAAAGCGCGACGCCATCGCAGCTCTGGCGATCGAGTTCACCATCCTGACGGCGGCGCGAACCGGCGAGGTGATAGGAGCAACGTGGGACGAGCTCGACCTCGATGAACGAGTCTGGTCAATACCTGGGACGAGAATGAAAGGGAGGCGCCTTCACCGTGTGCCATTGTCCAAACGCGCTTTCGAGATCCTCAAGAAGCTAAGCAAGCTCAATACAGGGAAGTTTGTTTTCCCCGGGCGAAAGGCGGGCCGGCCCTTGTCTAACATGGGCATGGAGATGATCCTTCGCCGTATGAAGGTCCAGGACGCCACAATGCACGGCTTCAGGTCGAGCTTCCGGGATTGGGTGGGAAACGAGACAGATTTTCCGCGGGAGGTCGCGGAGGCAGCTTTGGCGCATGTCGTAGGGGACGCTGCCGAGCAAGCATACCGACGGGGGGACGCGTTGGAAAAACGGCGGAGCTTGATGGGGGCCTGGGCCGACTACTGCACAGCTTCCGGTGACTTTCGGAAGGTGGTTCGGCCAGGGACGCGGCGCAGATGACGAATGGCGAAGCAAACAAAAAAGCTCCGTTCACACCAACGCAACTTGTTTGGCTTGCGGTCAACCTGCGCCGTCTCGCGGTCTCACTCGCGGCAGATCCCGAAAACCCTCACAAGATCGCGGATGTCGACGCGCAACCGGCCCATGCCGCCGCCGACAAACTGACGAACGCCGTAACAAACCTGATGAGCTCGCCAGACGGCAAGGCCATCGCAGAA
This sequence comes from uncultured Rhodospirillales bacterium, assembly GCA_902825855.1. Classification (GTDB taxonomy): domain Bacteria; phylum Pseudomonadota; class Alphaproteobacteria; order Reyranellales; family Reyranellaceae; genus Reyranella. The sequence goes on from CADECW010000185.1 coordinate 1,617, forward strand.
CATCTTCTTGGTGCACTCAACGCGATGGAGGTCCTCGAGGCTCGTGTGCCGCTCGACGACACGCAACAACGCGTCTTCGCTAGACAGAGGGCATCGGCCGCGGGACGCCGAAGCGGGACGGCGCGAAAACGCATCGCCGCCGCCGGGTGGCGTGCCTATGCGCTCAAAGAAGCCCAGCAACTACGCGGACAGGACCCGACCATCTCGCAGGATAGTTTGACCTCCGCCATCCTATCCAAGTGGCAACTGCCTAAAACGCCGGCCCACGAAACCTTACGCCGATTCATTGCTTCAGAAGAAAAAGCTGGCCGTCTTGAGCCAAAACGTAAAGTTTGAAAAAATGGTAGTGAACTAGTTCATTGCCTTCCACAGGTCGTCGTCGTCCCTATTCTCCGCAGCCATCCAACGCGGACCATCCGCCGCTATAGGAGGCTACGATGCAAACGGAGCAGAAGGATTCCAACTGCGACCGAATGGGTTATTCGGTGGGCGAAGCAGCGAACGTTCTTGGGCTAGCACAGTCGGGGCTCTGGAAATGGATCTCGCTGGGCAAGGTCCGGTCCGTGAAGATCGGAAATCGTCGAATTATCAGTGCTCATGAAATCGAGCGCCTTCTGACTGAGGGCCTAGCGTAACTAGCCGCCCCGGGCGGGGCGGCCAGCTTTCGATCTGACGGTGTTTTGGAAGCACGTCATACTAGCTGTATCCGAATCTCGCGACAAGGGCGGCCCTGCCAGGGAGGGCTGCGATGCACTACTACGACCCTATAGGCAATGCGCTACGGGTTCCGTCGGCTTCCGAAGTGGCCTGCCATGCAGGCGACTGTACCGCCACTGTCTCGGTAACGTATCTCGATCGTGACCGCATCGAGTTGGAACTTTACCTGACATCCAGCCGTGCTCCACGTAGATCGTCGCTGACGATACCTTGCCAGTGGGAACGTTTCGGGTCGGCACTTGCCGACGAACGACACGTCGACCTAACCCGGTCGTCTGTTCGCCCCATAGCCGGTCCGAGCGCGCTTATTTTTGCGCTACTTACAGCGACAGGCAGGGCGGACATCGACGTTGACGATGACGAGCAACTACTCGAAGCACTTGAGGGTCAAAGAGTAATCGCACGCGTGAAGGTAGAGCCGATCCTGACGCTCGTCTTCGGTGCAGACTCCAATCGGGCAATGTGGCCGGTTGGCTATCGCGCGAACTATACGCTGACGATTGTCCGTTTTCTGAGTTTGCCGCGTTGATCAGCTCCGTCCCCTTCACGGTGATCTCAACCGCGCTCCGACCCGACGGATATCGACCCGTCATGGCCAAGACCCGTGGCCCATGCATCGGACAGGTACTTCCGTACGACGATGCCAAATACTTCCACTTCGAAGTCGTGGAGGTGCGATCGATCGAAGAGCTGCTTAAGCTCTTACAAATGCTGGCGAAGCACCCGCACTACGCCATTGTGCGCGCTGTGCCTGCTCCCGACGTTGATTTTAGCCAACCGCAACGGCGCCTGATTCACAAGCAGCCCGATGGTGCCTTGCCGACATTGCAAAGTGGCGCGCTCGTAGGGTGGGCAGCGTTCGATCTCGATTTCTCGAAGCCGGCGACCGGTATCGACTGGCGCACGCACCCTCGCGAAGCAGCCGAAGCGATTGCCCTGCGCGATCTGCCCAAATGGGTAACTGACGCAGATTTCGTGGCGTACTGGAGTGGTTCACAAGGCTTTTCCCCTGTGATGAAGCTGCGCGTTTTCATCCTGCTCGAGCAGCCGATGAGCAGCGCTGAGTTCAAGAAAGTGATGAAGCCACTGGTTGATCGAGGGGAATCCCCGGTAGACCTGGCTTTGTACAGTGACGCCCAGCTCCACTACACAGCAACGCCGATCTTCGAGGGCAGCGTCGTCGATCCGCTACCAAACGGTCGACACTTTCTGTTCAAACGAAATCGTTGTCGCGCCCGCGTGCCGGCCGCGCTCCCCGCGCTCAATGTAAGTCCCCGCCGCTCCCTCACCACAAGCGCTCGCACTAGCAAGTGCTCGGGTTTGGCTGGTGCTGCACCCCCTCCTCGAATCGTCGGCGGTCGCGGCGGCAGTTCTTCGGCCGCCATTGTGACCGTGATCGCGACCATGGGCGAGCAAAGCGAGGGCAAGGCGGGGTTCCATGTGCCTTGGAACAGCGCGCTCGCAATCTTCTTTGCCCAGAATGGGCCAAATGCAGATCCGAGGCCATTAATCGTACGTCTGGCCCGCGTGATCGTATCGCGAGGATCTCGTGACAAGGCGTATTTCCAAGCTGCAGTGCGGGGAATGGTTCAGCGCGCTCGTGTGCTCGCCGCCCTTGAACGCGAGCGCCGAGGTACCCTTAGCAAGCTACGTGCAGCCGCACGCCAAGGACTGCTTTTCAACGCAGAAAGGGAGACGAGTCATGGACAAAGCGACTAGTAAGCCGAACTGGGAGGACATTCCAGACGATGAACTCGTTCGCCAGGCGACTGAGGATGCATCGCAACCCGAGGGATCGCGACCGCCAGACACGGTGGCGGAGCTTATCGAGCTGCTTTCCGCCGAGAGTTGGCTGGAGCTCGACACTTTGGTGGCAATTCCCGAGGGGGCGCCGGAACTTAACGTCATGGAGTGGGGTGGCCTTGCGCTTGCTGCCATGCCGTTAACGCCGCAAGGGCGTGCCAGAGGAGACGAGTTCGAAAGAGCCTTGGCGCGCATTGCCGCGCCGGGTATCGGGCAGCAGAGAAGCGTCATCGCGAGAATGAAAGAGGCCGCGAAGGCATGGCGCCGCCGAGTCGATGCCATGATCCGCGATGAGTCAGCTACAGACGTTGGGCTCTCCTTCTCGGACCCAGAGCCAGCAAGCACTCCGACGCCTCTTGGGGATATTGCGGAGCGCATTGGTGCGTACTACGACCGATGGATCATCGCGCCGTTCGACTATATTACTGCGATTGTTCTCTGGGCGATTGGCACCTGGGGGCTGCCGCCTGGGGAGCAAAACGCACGAACGGGCGCGATGTTCTACCCGTATCTGCGAGTAACCTCGATCGATCCGAACAGCGGAAAAACGACAGTACTTCAATCCCTCAGTGCTGCTACTCGTCGACCTTATCCGACAACGAGAATCAGCCCATCTGCGCTGTTCCGGATCCAGGCACTCTACCAACCAACGCTTATAATCGACGAGGTTGGTCGTTTCATTCAGGGAGACAAAGACCTCAAGGGCCTGCTCGACGTTGCCTGTTACCGTCATGGCACCGTAACGCTCAGTGAGAAGCGTGCACATGGCTCACGAGGTGGTGAGACATTCGTGCCCCAGTCCTTTCGTTGCTTTGGTCCCATCGTGCTCGGTGGCCTCGGCAAGCTTTCCCCGACAGTCCGGTCACGTTCCATCCGAATCCGTATGCAGCCTGCTCCTCCGGGGCGCGACAGCCTGTCGCTGACGCAGCTCGCAAGGGAAATCGCTGAGTTGCGTGAATGGGCTGCTCCACAGCTCGCCGCTCATTCTCAGGCGATTGCCGAAGCACTCGAGCGTGGGCCGCATGGGCCCCTTCCTAACGAACTCCGCAATCGCGATCGCGATGTTTGGAGCCCTTTATTTGCTGTCGCCGAGCTGATCGGTGGCGAGTGGCCGCAAGAGTGCCTTGCCGCCTACAAAATGCTCTACTCGCCGCGCAAAGATGAAGTTACGCCGGTTAGAGATGCCTTGGATGCGCTTCAGGCTTTCCAAGAAGCAAGGAAGGCCTCGTACGAAGCCGTTGCCAAGGGTGCACCAGTGCAGCGTAGTCCCCGGTTCTTGGACCAAGACCGGGCCAGAGGGGCGGAATATGATGCATTTATCCCGCTCGATAAGGTCCCAATACGTATGTTTCGGGAATGGTTGGGTACTCCTGCCGGCGGTCAATTCGCGATTGCGACAGCCTCTCCGGGGGAAGGGCCCTTAAGTGAGACGAAGATTTGCCAGCTACTCGAGGAGGCAGAGGTCTATCATCACAGGTTTACCAAGATGAAAGACGACAAACGGATTTTTATTCAGGTCTTTGATCTCCGGGATCTTGAGCGCGCCTGGGCGGAGCAGCGTGGCGAGTAAGCGTGTTCTTTCTTCTCGGGGCGCATAGTGTGGTTCGGAGGTCGCACACCTCGCACACTTTTCGAGCAAATTAAACGGTGCGCCGGGGGCCGGCGCGCTTAGAGGCCCAAAAGTGCAGAGCCATCCGCTCGTTAAGTACCCCTGCTGACCTGGCGCCGGCGCCCTCGCCAAACCTATAGCAGACTATCGGTCCAGGCGCCTGTTCCGTGTGCTGCCGACACAGGAGTCCGTCGTCGGCGGTTACGGATTGGTCAGCGTTTCACGGGCTGATAGACGCACATCGATGCTAGGGCCGGTTTTTGACTCCTACAGCGATTTTGGCCCCTGGCTGGACTCCGCGGGCTCACTTGACCGACAAACGCTCCAGTGAGTCAGATTTCGACTTTGCCGGCGTGTTGAGAACTGGGCTGGAGCAGCCCGACTCGTCTTCCAAGGGATGGATGGCGCCTGTCGTACCCGACTGCCCGTGATGCGATAGTGCTCTGCACAAGTTAGTCGAGCCTCCCATCGAGAGTTTGGAGCTGGTGCTGCGCCGACGCCGCATCCTACACCCGGGGTTAGCAGCCAACATCCGCAGTACAGTACTCAGAATCGGTATGACACAACCATCCGGCCGCGATAAGGGCCATATACCCAGCTTCGCGCGTTGGATAAGGTCCATAGCGTTTGGAGAACTCATTGCGACCAGGCCACTTATCGCGGCGCGAGGAGGGCACTACGACCGCGCTGCAGTGACCGACATAGTAGGGGCCAACCCATGTGCCGCCACTCGTGTTAGCGGCCATTAGGACATACCACCCACCACCAGCAGGACCGGGAAGTTGTTGCGACCTGGCAGGACTCCAAAGAAGGCCAATAACCACAATCGCGACTAGAAGCCATATCTTCTTCCGATGGAAAGCATGTCTGCTCTCAGAATTTCTACCCCTTGGTGAGTGATATCCCCGCCCTCTTGGGCTTACCCCAGACCGGTCCATGCGATCGCGCATTCCCGATCCCAACAATCCACTAGGCGGTCGAGAAAGCCGATCAATTTCGTGAACGCTAGCAGCGTGCAAAAACAAAAGTCGGCTAATTGACAAGTATGGCGCACCTGCAGCTCGGTAGGAGCAGGCCATCGCCCCGCTTTTGACCCACAGCACTCCGAAATCCTCTCAGGGTAGCGTCGGAAACGCATGCATATAGTAGGACTATTGTCCGTGGTTTAAAAGGCCTCTGAATGTTGCCGTCCGGGTATGAATGCCCGCACGCTTGTGGCTCGAAATATTCGCCGCATTCGGGTTGCGCGTGGCTTGTCGCAGGAGGCTTTGGCGGTCGATGCCGGGATCGATCGCACATACGTCAGCCGCCTGGAGCGCAACCTTGAGAATCCGACCGTCGGTGTGTTGGAGCGGGTGGCCCGGGCGCTTCGTTGCCAGATCGTTGATTTCTTTGCTCCCTCAGGCAGTGGGCGTGTCGAAACTCTCCGGCCAGGGAGGAAGCCTCGCGTATAAGCGGGACCCCGGCAACTGTACGGCGCCGTGGCACGTCTCAGGAAAATGTTGGCGCTTATGGTCACCAATATGCTCGATGTGGCCGGCGCCCCGGGCTTTCTGAATGACGGGCTATTCGGCCCTCTATAGTGTCGATGGTCCTTGTTGCCGTATATCGACAGCGTCCAGAATAAGGGTATCGGTTCCCGGAACTCCAGGCACCGCAGGGCTCGAAAGATGGTGGGCGGCCACACCATCTCACCTACTTTTGATCATCGACTTGTACTCACTCAACGCGATGATCTATGTCGCCATCGTCGCATCTTGAAGACTTCAATCTGCTGAGCAAGTCGTGTCGAGCACGGTACACTATATACGCAATGGTATTCCCTAATCTATCAGAACTGAAGCATGAGATTCTCACCGCGCTCGAGAGGGCGGGGCAGCCCATGCACAGGATCAACCTCATCGGTCGAGACTTCCAGCAGGGTCAGCTAGAGCTGACCCGAGCACGCAGGTTCACCTTCGAAGAACGAGTACTGGCATACCGTGCATACGACGAACTAAAGCAGGATGACCTTTTGCGTCCAACGTACAACGATTTGGCCGACCCAGAGAACTGGGTCATCATCACTGATGCTGGGCGAGCATTCCTTCGGTCGGGTCAAACCGCTAAGGAAGAGGTACTACGCTGGCCAAAGGCGCAGGTAGCCAAGCTGACACTTGATGCCAACTGCGTTGTCAACATTTTCGATGTGAGAACGGCTACTGCGACATCGGTCAACGAGCTACTCGAACTGATGCGTATGGGTCTGTCGCATGCCGTGCAGATCTCCATCACAACGCGCGTTGAAGACGATGTACTGCAAGACAAAGATCTTAAGCGGAAGGCGGAAATGCTCCGCATACTCGCCACGTTCCCCATTGTTTCTGGGGCGGGTGATCCGGCACTAGCGAAAGAGATACAACGCGTCGTGTTTCCTGGCCTACTAGAGACAGACCGAAGGTTCTTAAACAAACAACGAGACGTCGAGCACCTTGCCGCACATGGGAGGAACGGAAGGGATGTGTTTGTTACTGATGATACCATGTTAGTGAAGAAGAGCCAAGATTTGCAAAGCCAGTTCGGCATCACCGTAATGAGACCCGCGCAATGCATCGCACTAGTGGAAAGCGGCACACGTCGAGCAGCCGCTATTCCCAAGGCGACTGCTGCTGACGCTAAATACTCGTCACCAGGTCTGCGCGGTCGAGTGTCTTTTGACTATTCGACCAACAATGGCCGCTTTGTTATCGGCACTGGTCGAGCGTCATTTGAGACAATATGGTCTAAAGCAAGCAATCGAAGCATCCACGCCTATTCCGATTCTTCTACAGTTGACGCTATTGCGTTAGCGAAGGGCGCGAAGGGTATAAGCGACGTGACAGATGCAGCATCGCACGACTTCAGCTCTCGCGTAAGGTCGCCCGATATTGACCAAGTCGTCATCTGGCGCAACAGTAGCGGGCTCTACGCGGCCACCCAAATCGTAGCGATAAAGGACGACTCTCGAGGCGATGACGCGGACGAACTTATCTTTGACTATGTCATCTTACCCAATGGCAGGACCGACTTTTGATCTGTCGTGATTGTTGATTGCCTGTCCACCGTTATTGACCTCGCGCAAAGCCCAGAAGGTAATGCAGTACTGAGGCGTTGATGATCAAGGGGTACGACGTCCTCAACCCAGCAATGTGCAACGCCTGCAATCGCTACTGCCTCTATAGGCAGGGTCATTGCTTGCGGAGATTCTCTTGCGAATGTCATGGTTTCGGCGTAAGCGATGTTTTGAGGCCACGTTGCTCTTAGGAGATGCGAAGAGCGAGTGTTCGACGGCGAGGTCGACGGAGTTGGACCTATGTCGGACACAGTGACTAAGCCTATGTCGGAGCCAGCGCGCCGGTTGGAGATCTTCACTGGCGCTGGTCGGCGTCGGAGGTGGAGCGCCGAGCAGAAGGCGGCGAT
>CADECW010000186.1:0-2255 GCA_902825855.1 uncultured Rhodospirillales bacterium
CTTCCCTCGTCGGAGAGTTTGATCTCATTTACCCGCCGCAGCGCCGCCAGGAGGGACGTGGCGGTCTCATGCCGGAAGCGGAACACCTCAAGGACATCGCTAACCGGCACGGCGTACCGAGGCAGTTGAGCGACTCTGAGCAACCCCACGCCGTCGCGCTCGCCAGTGATCGACAGCAGGGAAAGTAGGTCACGCACTTCCGAGCGCTCGAAGAAGTCGCCGAAGTAAAGGGCCGGCAGGCCAACGCGCTCGAAGTGGGAGGCTATGGTGCTTAGAACGCCATGAGTGCGGGCAAGCACCGCGTGCGCGCGGAAGTCACCTGACGCTCGGATGTGGGCGAGGATGTCGCGAGCGATCCCCTCGGCCTCCGCCTCCCGGGTGTCGGCTATACGATAAAAAACCTCACCCGTGTCTCGGCCGCGATTCGGTTCGAGCTCCTCGGCCGAAGCATACGGCGCTGCAGTCATGGCGCGTCCGTAGGTGTCGAACAGCTTCACGATGCGTCCACCTGAACGGTAATTGACCTTGAGATCCACCCGTGCAGCGCCAGGGAAGACCTTTTCAAACCGGCTCATGTTCAAAGGCGAGGCGCCGCGGAAGCGGTAAATCGACTGACGTACGTCGCCCACGACCCATGGTCCGGCGTTCGGATCTGCCACGAGCTTCAGAAGGGCTGCGCTCGCCGTATTCATGTCCTGGTACTCATCGACGAGGACGTGGCGAAAGGTGGAGCGCACCTCGGCACCCACCTTGGGGTGGTCACTCAGCAGATCGACGCTGCGCATGATGAGATCGCCGAAATCGACCCAGCCCCTTCGGCGCAGCGCCGCGTCATAGACCTTGTAGACGTCGGCCGCCTCCAGCGCCCGGTCGCGCGCCTCGCCAGCGGGCATGGCGCAGGCCAACTCCCAATAGCGATCGGGGCTGCATAGCTCGTCCTTGGCCCGTGAGATGGAGTCGAGCACCGATTTGAGCCCACGCAGCGGCTCCTGAAGATCGAAGTAATGGTCGAGCTTCAGTCGGTCGTACTCGGCCTCCAGAAGAAAAAGGCCGTCCACGCGGTCCACAAGCTTGGGGGCGGCGGGAAGGCCAAGCCGCTCGCCATAGAGCCTGAGGAGTTCCTGTCCGAATGCGTGGAAAGTGCCGCACCATACCGCGGTGGCGTCGGTACCGAGCTCTACACGCAGTCGGCGCGCCAGGTCATCGGCCGAGCCATTGGAATAGGTGAGCACTAGGATCGAGGACGGTTCGGCGTCCTTCTCGCGAATGAGCCAGGCTGCGCGGCCGACGAGCGTTCGCGTCTTGCCCGTGCCGGGTCCCGCGCGCACTTGCAGCGAGCCCGGGGCTGCCTCGATGGCGCCGCGTTGGCTATCGTCAGGGGAGTGCGTCTCCTCAGCTGCCTCGGGCGCCGGGTCGTCGGGGAGAAGAAGGGCGTCAGCAAGCTGTTGTTGGACGAGGCTTAGCGGCAGCCCCAGGCACGTCGCCAGATCTTCCGCCGAGGGCCGCTCGGGTAAAGCCGTAGCGCGCAGCCTGTCGCGCGGCAGAAGCAGCTCCCGTCCGAAGACGTTCGCCTGTGCCTCGCGGCGTTGCTTCGGACTATAGGCATCACTTTCGCCGATGGCGGAACTCTCGGGCTCGGCTGCCGCAAAGGGATCGAAATCGCTGGGCTGACAGTCATTTTTCGAATGGTGCAGCCGATGATGACCAAACTCGTGCGCGACATGGAATGCCTGATCTTCGGGACTGAGGGCTTCCGAGACGAGGATGCGACCGCCGTCCGGATCGTAGGAAGCCTCCGCATTATCCAGGAGTACGTCGCCGGCCGGCCGAAGTAGGATTCGTACGCCGCTGGCGCGGCTGGCGGCCTCCAAGATGTCGGTAGCGCGCATGAGGCCAGGCCCGGGATTGAGCTCGGAGTGCCAAGCCCTCGCCTGGGCGCGAAGCTCGGACCAAGCGCTCATGCTGTCGGCTCGCCCTCATCGGCGAGAAGCGACAACCAGTAGGCTTTGAGGTCTTCCGACAATGAGGATGCGCGGATCGCCTCCTCAAAGCTCTCGGCGTCGACCTGGATCTGACCCCGAGCCTTGCGAAGATTGCCGCGCGAGGAGGCGATTGGCGGACCAGTCGCAGCCGCGATCACATGGGCTGGCGGCACCTCCAGCTGGGCGCCAAGTCTTTCGAACAACTTCATGGGCCGTGGACGGCGGATCCGGCGCAGGTCGAGTTTCATCACGAGGCCTTCGTCGAGGTCCACG
>CADECW010000186.1:2265-9136 GCA_902825855.1 uncultured Rhodospirillales bacterium
GAGCAGGCGGCGAGGCCTGATGCTCGACCTGCTGTTGCGACCGGCGATGGCGCAGCCCCATTACGCGGCTGACGCCGATGTTGGCAAAACGTTCCATAGCGCAGCCGTCGGACACCGTCTCCGGCCCAAGCTGCAATTGCACGCCTAGCGTGGCGAAGAAGTCCACCAAGGCGTCGCGGTGCTGCGGATAGGCAGCAATCGCGGCCACCAGATTCTCGTGGGTCGGTGCGACACCCTCGACAAGTAGGTCGAGGATCACGTCGTCTGCCGTGGGTCGTTCAATGTGGGTCATGATTCTGCTCCGTGCGCGGCACGCATCTGGTCGATGGCGATTTTGATCCAGTTTCGGATCTGCCGGTCGCTCACCTTGAATCTTGAGCAAAGGGTGGGCACTCCCGGCGGTGCGTCCTTGACCGGCCAATCGTAGAATTCGCGGAGGATGAAAGCCTCTCGATGCCGTGGATCAGTGATGGCATGGAGCAACCGCAAGGGTCCTCCAGCCTTCGCCTCAGTCTTTGCAAGAAGATGCTCCAGCGGATCGAGGCCACCGTCGGCCAAGCGCTCGACGGTGGACGTGTGGAAGCCCTCCTCGTCTCTATCGGCAGACTGAAAGGCATTCGCCTTCGGGCGATCCTTGCCCTTCGCCCGCAGGGTGATCTGTTTGATCACGGTTGCGGCGTCCACTTCGAGGTACTCCGAGGTTCGCGTCGGAATGGGCTGCATTAGAAGGTCACCGAGGCGATTGCTTACCTCGATCTGGATCTCCTCGCTGTCAGCTGTCCCGTATCCCCGCGACCAGCGATCGACGATCGGCTTGACGCGCTCCAGGAAGGCATGAGTCAGACGGCCCAATACCTCCGGATCATTGTCGTGCGACCGAAGTCGTATGAGATGGGCCAGGGTTTCGAGACGCCACTCGCGGCTAGGCCACTGATTGTGGGGCAGGCACCGGGCCACGGAAATTTCGGCCTCGACGCTCTGGTGCCGGCAGTAGGGCTCGCCCGCCTTGGTGCGACAGGTGAGCGCCGCCGCTGTAGGCGGCGGCTCATCCTGTGTCGGACCCGACGGGAGCTTGTTCATGCGGGGCTCAAGACGACCTTCGGGCCCACCGGAAATCGGCCGAGAGAATTTTTTTTGCCGCCCTACGGCTAATATCAGTCATCGCCCGCCGTCCAAGAGAGTTCAAGTGCTTAGCTGGCGGGGGATAGTCATCGTTCCGCACGCAAAGTCCAAAGTGGCACTTCGCCGCTAGGTTGAGTCCTATTTCGCCACCACAGCCAATGACGAGTCAAGAGAAGGAATTGAATCGCCACCAGAGCGCCCACCACCTCCCTATAGTTCGGGCTCAGCTTGGCCGAGCAGCCGTTGCGCTAAGGGAGGCACTGCCTCGGGTCGCATCCGGTCCGAAGCGAAGCCCACCGCCAGCAGCTCACGAGGCAGGTAAGGGTCGTACTTCTCGTGAATGAGGTTTCCGACGGTCAACGCCAGATAGACAGCATCGGGCGCCGGCGCCTGCTCGAAGCTGCGCAGTGCCGCGACGACCTTATCTGCCGGCGTGCGGTCAGCTTCTAGCACCACCCCGCGCGTTGAGATGACGAGCCCGCTGCCTTTGAGGGCCAGCGCCAAGGTACCGAGCGCCACCGAGCCGGCCCACGGAAAGAGAAAGGTATCGCCGTCGATCTCGACGATGTTTGACCGGCGCAGGCCAAGTCGATCAAATTCACCTCTGGCCTCGCCAAGGAGGCGTGCGGCAGTTTCGTCGAGAAAAGACGGCACGTCAGTGCTGAGGTAGACCTCTCGCATCTCCGCCGCGACGACGTCATGCATGTCGCCGCCCTCTCCCCCGAACATGGGCGGCACACCCAACCGAGAGGGGCTTACCACCACGACCTTCTCGCGATCCCTGACCTCAATCACCTGCCAGCGCCGCCCTGAGAAGATGATGGTCATATCGGGGACTAAGACCGTGAGTATGGGCAGTGTCCCCAGTTCCCTTTCTTCGCAAACGACACGAAACTCGTCGGGGCTCTGAAACACGGCATAAAAGTCGTAGTGATCGACAATGCGCTCCCCGACTTCGCCCAACAGCAGGGTGCCGTCGGGGGCTTGTTCGATGAGTCGATTCTGCTCGTCGCCGAGCGCGCGCAAGATGCCCGCAAACACGTCGGGTGAAACTGCCGCAAAGGCCCCACGTTTGGCCAAAAGCTCATAGGCCCGGGCGGCGGTGATCCCGCCATATTGCGCGATTACGGCCAAAACTTGCTGCGCCAGGGTCGATAAGTGAAGGGCATCAACACGTGGCGGCTCGCACCACCGCCTTGCTAGCAGTTGCACCATGGCGATGGTCTGAACAAGCTGACAGCGCAGCCTGTCAGCCGGATGAAGGTCATCTGAAAGCTGTCGCTCGGGCACATAGAGCCTGATCACCGCCGGCTTATCGCCGCGCCGCCCCGACCGCCCAAGGCGCTGGCGAAGCGATGCGACAGTCCAGGGTGCCCCGATCTGGGCCACGTTCTCGACGGCGCCGATGTCGATGCCGAGTTCGAGCGTCGAAGTACATACCGCGCTGGTCGGCAGCTTGCCCTCTTTCAGCCGCTCCTCAACGAACTCCCGATGTGTGCGACTAAGATTGGCATGATGGGCAAAGAATTCCTCCGGCACGCCCAACTTTTCTGACGCTTGGCGCAGCAAGTCGGCATAGGCTTCGACGTTGGCCCGCGACCCGGCGAACACCAGCCCGTTTTTGCCCCTGAGGGTTTCGAAGACGTGGCCCGCGATCTGCCGCATGTAGAACAGGTCATCTTCTTCATCAGCGTTGGCGTCATTATCAGATCCCGGAGCCTCATTCTTCTTTTCATAGCCACGCACTTGCAAATGCACGGTCGCTCCACCGGACGCGCTCTCCAAGATCACGACATCCTCGCCCCCGCCCGGTCGCAAGAACTCGGCCGCCAGGCCCATGTCGCCCAGTGTGGCCGACAGCCCCACCCGACGCACCAGCCGGCCGGTCGCGGCTTCAAGCCGGTGAAGCAACGACTGCAGCTGCTTGCCCCGTTCTTGGCCGATAAAGGCATGCAGTTCGTCGATGACAACGAACTCAAGAGTTGAGAAGAGCGCCGCAACCTCGGCGCCACGGCGAACGAACAAGGCCTCCAGAGACTCGGGTGTGATGAGCACTATCCCATCGGGCTGCTTGCGCGCCCGCGCCTTGCTCGATGCCGAGACGTCGCCATGCCACCGATAGACCGGCAGTTCAGCCAATTCGCAGAGCTCATCGAGACGCCTGAACTGGTCGTTGATCAGTGCCTTCAACGGGCTGATGTAAATCGCCTTGAATCCATGCCCAGGCGCATCGGCAACACGAGAGATGATGGGCAGAAAAGCCGCCTCGGTCTTACCGCCCGCTGTCGCGGCTGCGATAATAATGTCGGCCTCGGTATCCAGAATCGCCGGTATGGCCTGTTCCTGAATGTCGCGCAGCTCGCGCCAGTCCTTTTGCCAGATCCACCGCCTGACCGGCTCGCTGAGGCGGTCGAAGGCGGTAGACGACTGGTCAGAGCTTGAAGGCGGTGAGCTGGTCGCCACTGGTTGCCCCCTGCCCAGCCGCGGACGCTACGGTCGCCGCCAGCTCGGCCTCGTCAGGCGTTGCCGTCGTGATCTCAACGCCGTCTAGCAATGTCTGCCACTGCGTGCCGGGGTTCTGCTCAAGCACCGACAGCAGATTGACGAACGCCGTCACCGTGTTGCGAGGTGTGCGAAAGTACGCATCGCCGATCTTCAGCGAGCAGTGCGTCATGAATGCTTTCAGGGCATCGTCGGGAAGCAGATACCGCGTCGGGTCACCGCCGGCAAAAACATTGCGAACATTGGTCAGCAATATGTAGAGATCTTCAGGGGTCAGATTCTGCAGGCGCAATACCGGCCCTGACAGGTCAACCAGCCCGCCTTGGGCGAAGCGGTTCTCGGCGAGGCGCGATTGCAGGGCCGAATAGCTATAAAGGCCTCGCCTGGTATCCATGAGAAATTCGGGCGTGCCGCCCATGAGAAAGCCAATGCCCGAAGCACCGCCTTGGAGCACATCGTTCAGTATTCGAAGAATCTGCTCGTAGTTCGAGTTTCGCGCCTGGGCATTGGTCAGCTTATAGAGGTTGACCATCTCGTCGAGCAGCACGACCAGACCGCCATAGCCAGCCAGACGCACAAAGGCACCATAGAGCTTCAGGTAGTCATAGAATCGATCGTCATCGATGATCTCTCTGACGCCCAGGGCCGTCCGTGCCTCAGTGCGCGTGCCGTACTCGGCCCTCAGCCAACGCAATGCCGCCGTCTTGCCCGCTTCGTCGCCCTCGTCGTACGCCTTGGTATAACGAGCCAAAACAGTGGCAAAGTCGAAGCCAGAGACAAGATCGCGCAGCGGCGCAAGCTTTTGCTGAATGGCCTCCTCGATATCCGTGCCACCCTTCTTGGCCTCTTGAAGGGTATCGCCAACGAATCTTTCGACAATGCTGGTCAGCGCGCCGCCTTCTGGCTTGGTCCTGGTCGAAACGTTTCGCGCGAGTTCGTTGAACAGAGAGCGCGCCTGGCCATCCGTGGCATGCAGCCGTCGCGATGGCGCCAGATCGGCATTCATCACGACCAGTTTTCGTTCAAGCGCGATCAGCCGGATCAGGTTCAAGAAGAACGTCTTGCCGGCACCATAGTCACCAATGATAAACCTTATCGTTGCACCATCGGTTGCAATCCTGTCGACATCCTTGATGAGCTCTTCGACTTCTCGGGCACGTCCGACTTGAATGTGACGCAAGCCGAGCTTGGGCACGACACCGGCGCGCAAGGCTTGCACGATGACATCGCGTTCACGGGGCTTTATCGGGCTGGGCTTAGACATGTTCTACCGTCTCAGGCTGGCCAATCACATGACGTTGAATGGTAGCGGGGTCGCCATCCTCTACCAGGGCGTCGCCATGGCGGTCGAAAGCCCACTCATTTATGGCCTCTAGGGCACCGTCCGTCATCAGCTCATGCGCACGCGCGAGCATGTCGAGCTCTGGCCTGGGCCATTCGGGGCGCGTCAATAGCTCGGTAAGAAAGCCCTTGTAGCGAGCATCGAGGCCAGCGAAACCCGTAGTCTGCACACCATCGACGGCGATTGCTGCGGGTTCTTCGATAACCATTGCCGTCGCGGACCTCTCGGCCGCTGCTTCGGCTTCCTCCTCGGTAAAGACCTTAGAGAGCATTTCGTTGACGCGCCGTGTGCTCTCTCCGATTTGTTTCAGGCGGTCGACGTCAAGATGGATCTCGCCTGGTTTGGTCTGCGCGTCGGGGCTCTTGGGGATCGCAAAGCCAGGTGCGGTCGCAGGAGCAATCTGCATAGCCGCCAGTCCAGTTGGGACAGTCATGGCCGAATGCAGATCCGAAAGCACACCGTCTTCATTCAGGCCCAGCATCTTGTAGATACGCTGCAGTGCCTTGATCTCCGCGGGATGAACCGAGACGTCCGCCGACGCCACAGACAACGCGACCAACCCAAGCTGATGGCGGTCTTCAGCAGAGAAGGCGCTCAATCGCGAGCGTAAGGCGGCAGGCTCTGCCGGCACTGCCTGCAACCACCTAAGATGCGCTCCGAGATCGAGACGTCCTCGATCGCTCAGCCCTGGCGCGGTCTGAACCATGTCGACAAGGCGCTTACTCTCTTCTGGGGAGAGAGCCGAATCGGCG
Organism: uncultured Rhodospirillales bacterium; assembly: GCA_902825855.1. GTDB lineage: Bacteria > Pseudomonadota > Alphaproteobacteria > Reyranellales > Reyranellaceae > Reyranella. The sequence continues at coordinate 7,984 of CADECW010000186.1, forward strand.
TGGGCGACGAAGGCCGCAAAGGTCAGCGCCAAACTGGCGAGTCTGAATGGCGCAATCTCGCTATCGGGTATCTCTTCGCTGCCACACCGATATAGTACGAAAGGTTGACCGATCTTCGGCAGCTGAAGCGAAACCCTTGGGTTCGGCATCAACGCGACGTGAAAACTCTGAAGTGCGTCCGCAGATGACCGAACTGCTGCCTTGCCGTAGTTCGCGTCGATCGCAAGGCGCGTCATCAACTCGCCGCTTTCGACCAACGCAGGGCCATTTGCGAGCAGCGTATCCAACCACTCCCGAAGCTTCTTTACCTCACCGCCGTCTGCTTTCTGCACCAGCTCAGCCGGCAGCATTGACAACGCCTGCAGACTGCCGCGGCCGTTCGGCCGACGGCCCAGGAAGCGGCTATAGGCCTCGAGCTCTTCGGCACACCCATCGAGAATCTCACGCATTTTGTTGGTCGGCCCCGTCAAACTCGCGACGTCTGGCAAGTCGCCGAGTTGAGGCTGAAGGTCAACATGGAAGCTCCCCGATGCTGCCCGATAGCTCCATCTAAGACGAGCCTTCGGCGTGTTAAGCTTGAATCCGTCGGGGTACTTCTTCCCAAAGCGCAGACGAAAAAGCTCTGCTACTTCTTTCTCTGCCCGAGTGTGCACTGTTCGAAGATTGGTCTGCGGGTCGTTCAAGACCCATGCGTACATCCAGTTCCACGGGATCGGCTTGCCATCTGCCAGAAGTTGACCGACCGCAAGCCTGATAGAAAATGGCAACTCGTAGTCATGACGGCCGACAGGCGCATCGTCTTCGTAAGACCGTCGCGAAGGCCGTAGCAGCCTGGCGGAATCGAGGAGCAACCCTGCATAACGGCTAACAGAGTAGTTCTTTTGATAGACGCGACGCAGCCGCTCAACTTCCGCAACAAGCAAACCGTGTTCATCGGCGACCTGATCGAGCAGTAGGCGCCGCTCCAACCCATAGAAGTACAAGAATACATGGCCGATGTTCGCCTCAGGGCTGCTTCGTCCTGACGCCAGCCATTGCAAGTATCCACCACGGGCATGAGGCTCTAGCGCGCTGTAGGATGGGTAGTAGGGAACACTGGGTGCCAGCCCTCTTGGATCGCTGACCGAGAGGGTGGGGTTGATGAGACAATTGT
>CADECW010000187.1 GCA_902825855.1 uncultured Rhodospirillales bacterium
AGGAAGGACGACAAGAAGTAGTCGGCTACAGGACCTGGTTGCGCAGGCCGGCTTTCTCGTTCGGCCACAGGCGCTCGAGATTCTCCATCAGAATGTCGAGCACGTTGTCCTCGTAGGCGCGCGTCTCGCCCGCGGTGTGAGGCGTGACGAAGACGTTGGACATCGTCCAGAGCGGCGAGGCGGCCGGCAGCGGCTCCTCCGCGGTAACGTCGATCGCCGCCGCCCAGATCCGGTTGTTCTTCATGGTGTCGATCAACGCAGCCTCGTCGGCCACCTTGCCGCGCGCCACGTTGACGAACACCGACGAGGATTTCATCGCCGCGAAGGCCGCCGCGCTCATCAACCCGGTGGTCTCGGGAGTGAGTGCGCAGGTCAGCGCCACGATGTCGGCCTGCGGCACGAGCTTCACCAGGTCACCCATGCCGTGGATCGAATCGGCGCCATTCGCGCCCTGCGAAGGATCGCGGCGGATGCCGATCACCTTCATGCCGAACGCCTTTGCCAGCAGAGCAAGATGGCTGCCGATGCGGCCCATGCCGACGACCAGCAACGTCTTGCCGCCGAGCTCGTCCTCGCGCTGGGCAAGATCGCCGATCATGCCGCGCCACATCTTGCCGTGCTGATTGTCGCGTGCTTCGGGCAGGCGGCGGAAGATCGCAAGGATCAGTGCGATCGCGTGCTCGGCCACGGCCTTGGCATTGACGCCGGCGGCGCTCGCGAGCCGCACGCCCTTGGCGGCGAGCTGCTCCTTCGAATACTGGTCCATGCCCGAGCTGATCGACTGGATGAACTTCAGCTTGGACGCATGCGGGATCAGGTCGTTCTTCCACATGCCCGAGGCCACCACGATGTCGGCCTCGGCGATGCGCTTCACCAGGTCGTCATAGGCCCACACCTGAAAGCTCCTGATGCCGGTCTTGCGCAGTTCGAAACGCGCCTGCATCTGGTAAGCCGCGTGCGCAAAACAGATCGTCAGTTTGTCCTTCGACGGAAACATTCGCTGCAAACTCCCTAAGCCTGGCGCTCGCCGATGGTGCTGTGGAAGCGCGACAGGAATGACGCCGTACGCGGGTTCTTGGGCCGGAGCAAGACTTCTTCCGCCCTGCCCTGTTCCACCACCTGGCCCGCATCCATGACCAGCACGTGGTCGGCAACGTCGCGCGCGAAGGCCATCTCGTGCGTCACCACGATCATCGTCGTGCCGTCGGTGGCTAGCTGCTTCATGACGTCCAGGACCTCGCCCACCAGCTCGGGGTCGAGCGCCGACGTCACCTCGTCGAACAGCATTATCTCCGGCGCCATCGCCATGGCGCGCGCGATGGCGACGCGCTGCTGCTGGCCGCCCGACAGGTTGCGCGGAAAGCGATCGGTGAAGGCGGCCAGCCCGACCTTGGCGAGGAGGTCGCGGGCGACGGTCTCGGCTTCGGGCTTGGGCATCTTCTTCACGATGACCGGTCCGCACATCACGTTCTGCAGCGCCGTCATGTGCGGAAAGAGGTCGAACTGCTGGAACACCATGCCGATGCGGGCCCGGAAGCGCGCCAGGTCGCGGCCGTGCGGCATCGAATTCCTGGCGCTGAAGTCGATGCGCCGGTCGCCGACCTGCAACGTGCCGGCCGATGGCTCTTCGAGCAGGTTGATGCAGCGCAGGAAGGTGGACTTGCCGCAGCCCGAAGGGCCGATCACCACCACGACCTGGCCGCGATCGACTTCCAGTGACACGCCGCGCACCGCCTCGACCGTGCCGTAGCTCTTGCGCAGCCCCTCCGCCCTGACCATCACCTCGCCGCTACTGGTCAACGCGCGCCTCCAGGCGGGCCGCCCACAGGGTGAGCGGATAGAGGATGACGAAGTAGGCGACGGCGACGCTGGTATAGACCTCGAGCGGGCGGAAAGTGTCGGAGACGATGATCGAGCCCGTGTACATCAGATCGGGGATCGCCACGACATAGAGCAGCGAGGTGTTCTTGAGCTGGATGATCGACTGGTTGACGAACGGCGGCACCATGCGCTTGGTGGCTTGCGGCAGGATGATGTGGCGCATCAGCTCGCTGCCGGTCATGCCCAATGCACGCGATGCCTGCCACTGTCCCTTGTCGATCGAGATGATGCCGGCGCGGAAGATCTCGGTGGCGAAGGCGCCCATGTAGAGCGTGAGGCCGAGGCCCGCCGCGAACCAATCCGGCAACTCGACCTGCAGGACGATCGGCAATGCGTAGTAGAACCAGACGATCTGAACCAGCAGCGGCGTACAGCGGAAGATCTCCACGTAGTAATGGACCGGCAAGGTGACCCAGCGGCTGCGCACCAGCAGCAGCAGGCCGCAGATCACGCCGATGATCATGCCGCCGGCGATGGTGCCGGCGGAATAGGCCAACGTCACGCCGAGCCCCTTCGCCCACAGATGCACGTAGCTGAGGACGAGCCCGAAGTCCCACTTGTAGGCGGCGGCGAGGATCATGTCAGAACCGGTCGGGACGAAACGGCGCCAGGTCCACCGTGGTCGGCTTGCCGGTCGCCAGCTCGGCAACGAGCTTGCCGGTGATGCCGGCCATGGTAAGCCCGAGATGGTCGTGGCCGAAGGCGAAGAACACGTTCCTGTGGCGCGGCGAGCGGCCGATCACCGGCTTGGAATCGGGATGCGAGGGCCGCGGGCCCATCCACTTCGAAGCGGGCTCGCCCTTCAGCCCGGGCACCAGCTCCTTCGCCTGGCGCGCGATCATGTCGGCGATACGCATGTCGGCCGGCGCGTCGGGCGCCGCGAACTCGGCGACGCCAGTGGCGCGGATACCTTCATGCATGTGCGCCAGCGAGACGTTTCGATCGGCCGACACCAAGGCGCGCCGCAGGCCGAAGTCCTGGCCGGCGAACATCACGTGATAGCCGCGCTCGGCTTCCAGCGGCACCGACGTGCCGAGCTGCCGGGCAAGCGGCCGCGACCACACGCCGGCTGCCAGCACGATGGTCTCGACATCGAGCGGACCGCGATCGGTGACGATCCTGGCCGGCCCGTCGCTGCCGATCTCGAAGCCGCGCACCTCGGCATTGACGATCTCGCCGCCGCGGCGGACGAAGTCCTTGGCCAGGGAATCGCAGAGTCGCCACGGATCGATGGTGCGGTGGACGTCGGGCAGCGACACCGCCTTGATGATCTTGGGCGAAAGGGCGGGCTCCATCTGCCGCGCCTCGTTGCCGTCGAGGATGTCCATGTGCACGCCGTTGCGGCGGCGCAGGTCGAGGGCGTAGGCGGCGCTCTGGAACGTCTCCTCGCTCTCGAACAGCATCATCAGGCCGTCGTCCTTGACCCATTGGTTCGCGTCGGCCCCCTCGATCAGCGGCGCGTAGCCGGCGTGCGTATGGACCAGCAGCGAATTGCGTGCAGCCGCGATCTCCTCGACGCGCGAGGGTCGCGCGGCCGCGATGAAGCGCAGGAACCAGGGCAGCGCACTCGGCACGTGGCTCCAGCGCAGCTTCAGCGGCGAGCTGGAGTCGAACAGCATCTTGGGCACCTTTTTCAGCACGCCCGGCATGGCGAAGGGCACGCAGGAGGCGGTGCCGAAGCTGCCGGAGTTGCCGAACGAGGCCTTCATTCCGGGCTCGCCCTTCTCGACGAGCCGGACCTTGAAGCCTTCGCGCTGCAGATGAAGCGCGCAACAGACGCCGACGATGCCGGCGCCTATCACGGTGACCGACTTGGCCATCAGTTCGGCGCGAACGAGACGGTCGACGGTATTTCCAGTCCCTCGCGCGCCAGGGCCGCCTTCATGCGCGCCTCGTTGTGGCCGAGCAGGATGTTCCACTCTGCCCAGCGATTGAGGAACTTCTGCCAGCGCTGATCGTCCTCGAGGCGCAGGCCGATGTAGCCCGGCAGGGCGACGCGCGGCGTCGGATTGACGAAGTCGCCGAGGCCCGGATTCTTGGCCTTGGCCACCATCGAGTTGAGCACCGTCGTGGTGAAGGCGTCGGCGCGGCCCGACGACACGGCAAGCGCGATCTCGGCGGCCGACTTGAATTCGACGCGCGTCGCCTTGGGCGCCATCTTGCGCAACAGCAGCTCGTCGGAGGTGCCCGTCATGACGGCGACCTTCACGCCCTCCTTGTTGTAGTCGGCCCACACCTTGCCGTTGAACTTCGGGTTGTTCACCGTCACCCATTCGATCCAGTAGATCGGCCCGGCGAAGTCGATGGCGGTGGCGCGCAACGGCGTTGCCTGCAGGGCGAAGTTCATGTCGACCTTGCCCGACTGCAACGACAGGACGGCTTCGCCGAAGCCTCCGACCTCGACCGGCACGAACTTGACCTTGAGCTCGTTGGCGATGTCCTTGCCCATGTCGACCATGGCGCCGACCCATTCGCCGCTCGCCTTGTCGCGCATGAAATAGGGCGAATACTCGAAGATGCCCATGCGTACCTGGCCGGTGCGCTTGATCAGGTCCCAGGTCGATTCGTTCTTGGACTGGGCTCGTGCCGGAACCGTCGCAGCGACGGTGACGGCAGCAGCAATGGCAGTCGCGGAAGCGACATCACGACGGCGGATCCCCATATCCCTTCTCCTCTCAGTCGTTATTCATCTTGATTGGACCGATCTCCGCCGGTTCAGAAACTCGAGGAGGCAATGCGCGACCGACTCTAGGTGTCGCGCTTTGCACCCGTCAAGAACGCACGCAAATTGCGAGCCAAGATTCACGTCGTCCTTCGACATCAGGACAACGTCTCGACGGCATAGTGCTTCACACGATCCTCGTCGACCCTGATGCCGAGGCCGGGCGTGCGCGGCACGATCACGCGTCCGTTCTCGATGGGGAACGGCTCGGCCAGGAGGTCGCGCTCGAGGAAGTACTTCGCCTGATAGAACTCGCAGCCCAGCGAGATGTTGGGCGTGGCCGCGATCACGTGCGTGCCCGCGAGGTGGGCAATGCCGGTCTCGAACATGTCGCCGCCGTAACAGGCGATGCCGGCGGCCTCGCAGATCGCCGCCACCTTGCGACCGGCCAGCATGCCGCCGTGCTTCATGATCTTGATGCTGACGAGGTCGGCCATGCGCTGCGACGCGACGAGCAGCGCGTCTGTCGGTGTGAAGACGCTCTCGTCGGCCAGCACCGGCGTGTCGAGCGCGCGCGTGATCTCGGCCAGGGCGGCGCGATGATGGCCGGGCACCGGCTGCTCGATGAAAGTCGGTTTGAAGGCTTCGACGTCGCGCAGTTGGCGTATGGCATCGTGCGTGACCATGCCCTGGTTGTAGTCGATGCGCAGGTCGGCATCGGCCGGCAGCTCCTTGCGGAAGCGCTCCATGCGCTTGAGGTCGGCGGCGTGGCCCGCGAACCCCGTCTTCATCTTGAACAGGCGCAGGCCCTCGCCGTACAGCCGCTTCACCATCTCCATGTCGCGGTCGAAGTCGGGATCGGCGACGGAGAAGGACAAGGGAATATCGTCCCGGCAGCGGCCGCCCAGGAGCTCGGCCACCGGCAGCCCCGAGGCCTGGCCGACGATGTCGAACAGCGCCATCTCCATTGCCGCTTTGGCTTCGGGATGGCCGACGACCGCGTGATCGGCGTCGTGCAGCAGCCGTTCGATGCGGAACGGGTCGGCGCCGATCAGCACGGGCCGCAGATAGACGTTGAGCGCCGCAGCGTTGGCTTCGATGGTGCCGGTGAACACCGCCCACGGCGCCGCATCGCCCCAGCCGGTGATGCCGGCGTCCGTTTCGAGCTTCAGAATGGCGTTCTTCACCGAACCTGCGACGTCACCCGAGCCGTGGCGCCGCATCAGGCGCACCGGAATGTCGGTGATATAGATCGTCGCCGCCGTAATCTTGATCTGCTTCACGATTCCCCCGCTTCCCGAGGCCCAGTCTATCGCGCACTATGCGCGCCAACCACAACGGGGAACAAATCATCATGCGCCGCAACCTGCTTCGTGAACGCCTGAATGCCGGCAAGCCGACCGTCGGCACGCACATCCTGTCGGCCTGGCCAACTCTGGTGGAGCTGATCGGCCATTCCAAGCAGTACGACTACGTCGAGTTCACGGCGGAGTACGCCCCCTTCACGATGCACGACCTCGACAATCTCGGCCGTTCGTTCGAGCTGATGAACATGGCGGGCATGATCAAGATCGAGCAGACGCAGTACACGCACCAGGCAATGCGCGCGATCGGCGCCGGTTTCCAGAGCGTGCTGTTCGCCGACATCCGCTCGGTCGAGGACGCCAAGCTCGCGGTCGATGCGGTGCGCGCCGAGACGACGATGGTGCGTGGCGCGCGCGGTCGCGGGCGGCTCGGCGTCGGCATGCGTCGCGACGTCGGCACGGTGCGCGAGGGTGGATCGCCGGCCTATGTCGACGCCCTCGACGAAGTGGTGATCGCCATCATGGTCGAGAAGAAGTCGTGCGTGGACGACCTCGACGCCATCCTGTCCGTGCCGGGGATCGACATGGTGCAGTTCGGCGCTTCCGACTTCTCCATGAGCATCGGCAAGACCGCGCAGTACAGCCATCCCGACGTGCTGGCCGCAGAGACCAAGACCATACAGACCGCCCTCAAGAAAGGCCTGCACCCGCGCGTGGAATTGCGCGACCCCAGCCAGGCCGGGCGCTATCTCGAGATGGGCGTGAAGCATTTCTGCATCGGCTGGGACGTTCGCATCCTGGCCGATTGGTGGGACACGAAAGGCGCGGAGATGCGCAAGCTGCTGCGCACCAAGCCGAAGAAAAGCGCCGCGAAGCCTGCGCCGGGACCGGTGCGCGCGAAGGGTAAGGCCAACGACAAAGCCAACGGCCGGACGGCGGGGCGCGGCAACTACGCCTGACGCACAACGGCGGTAGATAACGGCCGTCCTATCCGGCAATGCGGTCACCGTTGAACGCATGCCGGCCGGCCCCACATGCTCGCCACCGGTCAAGCCGCGCCGTCCCACGCTGCCCGCCGGCCTAGAAGTGTTGGACCAATGGATACGCGGACCGTCCTGAACGAGCTGACTGCGTCCTCGCCGCCGGTCGCGTCCCGGCGACCGTTGCGCCGCACCCTGCACGGCATGACCGTAGTTGACGACTATGCCTGGCTGAAGGACGCCAAGTGGCAGGACGTGCTGCGCAACCCGGCCTTGCTCGATCCCGAAATCAGGGCCTACCTCGAGGCCGAGAATCGCTATACCGAGACGTTCCTCGGTCCCCTGAAGACCCTGCAGGCAACGCTGCTCGCCGAGATGCGCGGCCGCATCAAGGAAGACGATTCGAGCGTGCCGCAGCCCGACGGGCCTTTCGCCTATCTGTGGAAATTCCGTGAAGGCGGCCAGCACGAACTGATCGGGCGCATGCCACGCGACGGCGGCGAGGCGCAGGTGCTGCTCGATGGCGACGCCATGGCCAAGGGCCTCGCCTACTTCGACTTCGGCGGCGCGCGGCACTCGCTCGACCACCGGCTCGAAGCGTGGAGCGCCGATGTCCGGGGCTCGGAGTTCTTCACCATCCGCGTGCGCGACTGGCAGACCGGCGCCGACCTGCCCGACGTCATCGAGCAGACCAGCGGCAGCGTCGTCTGGGGCCTCGACTCGACGTTCTTCTATTATGTCCGGCTCGACGACAGTCACCGGCCGTTGCATGTCTATCGTCATCGCCTGGGCACACCCCAGTGCGCCGACGTGCTGGTCTATGCCGAACCCGACAAAGGCTGGTTCGTGCGTGCCGACGAAAGCTCCTCCGGCCGCTTCTGCATCGTCGCCACCGGCAACCAGGAGACGTCCGAGCGCTGGCTGATCGATCTCGCCGATGCCGACGCGACGCCGCGGCTGGTGGCGGCGCGCGAGACCGGCGTGCGCTACGACATCCACGACCGCGCCGATCAGCTCTTCATCCGCACCAACCGGGGCGGCGCCATCGACTTTCGCATCGCTGTCGCACCGCTCGCCTCGCCCGACCGCGGCAACTGGCGCGAGCTGGTGCCACATCGGCCCGGCACCTACATCATCAGCGTGGCGCTCCATGCCGGATATCTCGTGCGGGTGGAACGCGAGAACGCGCTGCCTTCGATCGTGATCCGCGACCTCGCCGACGGCAGCGAACACGCCATCGCATTCGAGGAAACGGCCTACTCGCTCGATGTCGTGGAAGGCTTCGAGTTCGATACCACCATTCTGCGTTTCTCCTACTCGTCGATGACGAGGCCGACCGAGATCTACGACTACGACATGGCCACCCGCCAGCGGGTCCTGCGCAAGCGACAGGAAATCCCGTCGGGCCACGATCCGGCCAACTACGTCACGACGCGCATCATGGCGCGGGCCGAGGACGGCGCGCTGGTGCCGGTGTCGATCCTGCATCGCCGCGACCTCGTCCGCGACGGCCGCGCGCCGCTGCTGCTGTACGGCTACGGCTCTTACGGCATGGCGATGCCGGCCTCGTTCTCGGCCAACCGCCTGTCGCTGGTCGATCGCGGCTTCGTCTACGCCATCGCCCATATCCGCGGCGGCTCGGACAAGGGCTGGGGCTGGTATCTCGACGGCAAGCGCGAAAAGAAGACCAACACCTTCGACGACTTCGCTGCCGCGGCACGCACGCTGATCGCCGAGCGTTACACGTCGGCCAGGCGCATCGTCGGCCACGGCGGCAGCGCAGGCGGAATGCTGATGGGTGCGGTCGCCAACCGGGCGGGCGAGCTCTTCGCCGGTATCGTCTCGGAGGTGCCCTTCGTCGACGTTCTGTGCACCATGCTGGACGACACCTTGCCGCTGACACCGCCGGAATGGCCCGAATGGGGCAACCCGATCACCGACGAGGCGGCCTTTCGCTACATCCTCTCCTACTCGCCGTACGACAACGTCGTTGCCGGGCACTATCCCGCGATTCTGGCGATGGCCGGATTGACCGATCCACGTGTCACCTACTGGGAGCCGGCCAAGTGGGTAGCCCGGCTGCGCGCCACGATGACAGGCGGCGGCCCGGTCCTGTTGCGTACCAACATGGGTGCGGGCCATGGCGGCGCGGCCGGTCGGTTCGATCGCCTTGAAGAAGTGGCGATCGCCTACGCCTTCGCGCTCGCGGTGACGAACACCGTCGCCAATGACCTCACGGGCAACGTCACGGGGTA
>CADECW010000188.1 GCA_902825855.1 uncultured Rhodospirillales bacterium
CGACAAGGCGATCCTCGCCTGCCATGCCGATCAGGCGCTGGCGCTGCTGAGCGACTCGGATGCGCGCGAGCGCGACCTGCTCGGCCGCTTCGGCTATTCTTCGAACGAGGTCTGGCTTCATGCCGACGCAAAACTGATGCCGAGCCGACGCTCGATATGGTCGAGCTGGAACTACGTGGCGAACAGCGAGGACCGCGACAGCCCGGTGAGCGTGACTTACTGGATGAACCGCCTGCAGGACCTTCCCGAGAGCACGCCCCTGTTCGTAACGGTCAATCCCGGCCACACGCCAGCAAAGGCGTTGCAGCGTTTCACATTCGAGCATCCGATGTACGACGCCACCGCGATCCGCGCCCAACGCAGCCTGCATGCCATCCAGGGCCTGCGCGACACCTTCTTCTGCGGCAGCTACTGCGGCTACGGCTTCCACGAGGACGCGCTGTCGGCCGGCCTCGACGTCGCCGAGCAGTTCGGTGTGCGCCGTCCGTGGCGCAAACCCGACGAGCATCGCCACATCGGCGTTCCGCCGCGCGTGGTGGCCGACGCGCCGATCGGCACCTTGCCTGTACCGGTCGTGCCGTGAGCGAGCCGGTCCATACGATCATCGACGCCACGGTGGTGCATCGCCGGCTGCGGCCGCGCGCCAACGCCTTCCGCTACCGAGTCGCCTATCTCTGCCTCGGCCTGGACGTCCTGGAAAGCGCGGCGGGCCGCTGGCTGAAACTCGATCGACGCGGCCTGGTGTCGTTCCGCAGCGCCGACCATGGCGGCCGCGATGGCTCGGACCTCGGGGCCTGGCTGCGCCGAATCCTGAATGAGCAAGAGCTTTACGGGACCTGTGACGGTGAGGTCGTGCTGATGACCCTGCCGCGCATGCTGGGATACGTCTTCAATCCAGTGAGCTTCTGGTTCTGCCGCGACCGGGCGGGCGCACTCCGGGCTGTGCTGTGCGAGGTCAACAACACCTTCGGCGAGAGCCATTGCTATCTGGTCCACCACGACGACCGGCGCCCGATCGAGCCTGACGCCTGGCTGGAGGGCCGCAAGGTCTTCCATGTCTCGCCCTTCCTGCCGGTCGAGGGAGGCTACCGGTTCCGCTTCCGTCTGGAGGACCGGCGGGCCCACGTCGACGTGAACTACCACGACGCCGAGGGCCTGGTGCTGGCGACCTCGGTCGGGGGCCGGCGCGAGGCCCTGACCGATGCCAGCGTACGGCGGCGCTTCCTCGCCAACCCGACCATGACCCTGGCGGTCATCGTCCGAATCCACTTGCAGGCCTTGCATCTCATCTGCAAGCGGGCGAGATTTCACCGCAAGCCCGCTCCACCGGCGGAGCTGGTGACGCGCTGAGACTGCATGACGATTGCCTCCCGCTTTGTTCTGAAAGCTCTGGAACGCCTCTCCGTCGGTCGGGTCGACGTTCATCTCACCGCTACCAATCGAAGCGCCAAGTGAGCGCGGCGCCGATGACGAACTGGTTGGGAGATCCGGCTGGGCCGCTGACCAACGGAGAAGCAGCTGCAAGATCGGCGAGCCGGTTGTAAGAGCCAAATGCCACCCCGGTCAGATTCTCGCTAATTCGCCACAGTGCGCTGGTGCCGACACCAACGCTTCGTAACCCCGCGCCAGGATAGTATTGGGCGTAGCCCGAATTCACGGACTGCGCGGCGTTAATGCCAAAATAAGCTTGGTTAAACGTGGCGTCTGTGACAGATAACCGTGGCCCTCCAGATAGAAAGAAGTTGTCGGCGATGCGCAGCTTACCGTCGACCAGAGCGTCGAATACTAGGCCATTGCTGCCCCCCAGGCCGCGGCGCAGCTCGATCTTGGCCGCCAGGAATGGAAGGTCGTAGCGCAGGAAGCCGCCAGCCTCGACAGTGAACGGCACGAAGCCCGTGCCATAGAGTCCCGGCCCATCCCATTCGTTGCGCGGGAAGCGATAGCGCAGGATCGGGCCGGCCTTGAACCCCGCAACATCGAGGACAGTCGCGCCGACGCCGTCACGCGCCGAGACGAACACCTTGTCGCGCTGATAGCGCAGATCGAGGTTGGGCACCGGCAGAACGCGATAGTAGGCGCCGCCTTCGAACCATGGCGCCATGACTGCGCCCGGACCGATGTCGAACGTCCACTCCTTTGCCGGAGGGCCTGCCGCTTCGCTGCCGATGCTCGAGGGCTGAGCAAAGGCGCCCGCCGTCGAGGTCAGAGAAACCATCAGCAATGCCATCAACCTACGCCACAACACGAACCCCTCCCTCGGCAAGTCGCTGTGATACGAACGAGACCGGACAATGGATTAAGACTATTGAAGCAAAACTTTCCTAACCGGGCTTCATGCGCACGCTGCCGCCTTCAACGGCCGGACGTGAAGGTCATGAAACCGCTGCGCGGGAGCCGGGAGAGCTTTGCCACGCAAACCGCGCAATCTTCTGTGTCGTGAAGGCGCGGGAGGTGCGAGCGCCACCGAAAGCAGTGCTCCCCCGCCATGCGGCTGGCCCTGGCGGGCCAGGCAGAGCCAAGCGTGGCATGGCCCGGGAGACATCCGGGGGCCCTTGCCGCGCGTAGGACGATGCATGAACAATCCACCCGGCAAGCTCAGCCCCATCGCCTCCCTGGTTGGCTTCGTTGTACTCGTACTCGGAGGCGGGATGGCGATCGGGTTCATAAGCCCCGTCGACGCTTGGTATGCGGCCCTCGCCAAACCCAGCTTCAACCCGCCCAACTGGATTTTCCCGCCGGTGTGGACCGTGCTCTACGTGATGATCGGCGTCGCAGGGTGGATCGTCTGGAACCGGGCGCGCCGATCGGCGGCAATGGTCACGTGGTGGCTGCAACTTTGCCTGAACTTCGCTTGGTCGCCGTTGTTTTTCTCCGCTCATCGCATCGATTTAGCGCTCGTCGTGATCCTGGCGCTGCTTGTGGCGATTTGGGTCTTCGTTGCCCTCACGGTGAGGCGGCTGCCCGTCGCGGCGGTGCTTTGCGTACCTTATGGTCTCTGGGTACTATTTGCGAGCCTGCTGAATGCGAGCATCGCTTGGCTGAACCCGGTTCACTGACAGTCACGGCAAGCTCCGTTGTGTCATGAAGCGATCCAAGATCAAGCAAGCAATAGCGGCCGCAATCGCCACTGCCAAGCTGACTAAAAGACGTGCTCAGGTGTTGATTTTGGATGGGGCCGCTGCGCACTCATGCAAGGCTTTCATCGCCTGAACTCCCTCGCTTGAGCGACGTGCTGACTATGAAATGGCGTGGCCTAATGGCCCACACGGTACTGAAATAGGAACAGTTTTCCGTCGGTAGGCTGCGAGCCGGGGCGAGCGGTCGTGCAGTTCAAAGTACCACGGGGTCGAGGTGTCAGGCCCGTTGGAGGTTGAGCACTCGGTGAGGCGCCGATAGTGGCAAAAAGGCAACGTAAAAGTACTTTGCACCGCCCGTTGAAACTTAAACACCGCCCTGCCAGAGAAGGTTATTTTCGGCCCGCCCTGGAACCTTTTTACCGCATGAACGTTTTCTACAATTGGAGTTGCGGAAGCTTTTTTTGAGTCGCACATCCATCGATCGATTCGCCCTTAGAGGACCGGGGGTTGAATCATCGGCGAAGGGGGGATTGGTGGCGAAGGGGGGATTGGTGAGGGACGACATCAAACCATCGGCCGTTGCAGACAATCAAATGCCCATAGCCGTCGAGGCTGAGGTTTCCGGCTTACGGGACGCACTGGCACGCTCCTCCGAACAGCTACTAGCCTATGAGGCGCTGTGCAAAAAGCTTGAGTCCGGGCGTTCCCGGCTGTCCGCAATCGTTGAAGGAGCGCGCGACGCAATTTGGAGCTGGAACGTCGATGGCCGCATCGTCACTTGGAACGTCGAAGCGGAGCGCATGTTCGGCTATTCCCAGGACGAGATGCTTGGCAGCTCGCTAATGGTTCTCGTCCCTTCGGACCGACATGAAGCGGCCCGCCGGGCGATCAAAAAGCTTGCCGGAGGTGGGTTTCGCCAGTGCGCCACGGTCAGGCTACGCAAAGATGGAAAGGCGATAGACGTCGAGCTGACTGTTTCGCCTATTCGGGATGCCGACGGCCAGGTCATCGGTGCATTTACGGTTTGCCGAGACGTCGCCGACCGCAAGGAAGTCCAGGTCGCGATGGCCAAGCGTGTGACCGAACTCGCCACGCTCACCGACCTGACCGAACGGCTGCAGATTGCGCAATCTCCGGATGAAATTTATCAGGCGGCGTTGCGGGCGATAGTCGACGCCTTGAACTGCGAACGGGCCTCGATCCTTCTATTCGACGCATCTCAGGTTATGCGGTTTGTCGCGTGGTTGGGTCTCTCGGAAACATACCGTGTGGCAGTCGATGGGCATACGCCGTGGACGCCGGAGACACGAAACCCTGAGGCAATCTATGTCCCGGACGTCCGGCTCAGCGATGAGACCGATGCACTGAAAGCTATGATCGAGGTTGAGCGCATTCGAGCGCTGGCTTTCATTCCGCTGATAGCCAACGGCAGGCTAATTGGTAAGTTCATGATCTACCATTCCGCTCCCCATACTTTTGCCGAACACGAAAAGGTTCTGGCCAACACCATTGCTCGCCAGCTGGCACTTGCAGTGTCGAGACACCAGTACGAGACAGAACTTCGGGCTTCGGAAGAACGGTTCCGCCTCATGTCCGAGCACGCACCCGTTATGATTTGGATGAGCGATGCGCATGGCCATTGCCTGCATCTCAATAGGATGTTGCGTGCATTCTGGGGCGTCGAGGAGTCAAGGATCGGGGAATTCGACTGGAGCACAACCATGCATCCCGAGGACGCCCCTGAAATCGGCATGTCCATGATGAAGGCGCTTCAAGACCAGAAGAGCGTCACCCTGAAAGGACGGTACGCCAATGCGCAGGGCCAATATCGCGTATTGCAGACGGACGCACGCCCCCGCCTGTCCCCAAGTGGAGAATTTCTCGGCATGATCGGTGTCAACGTCGACATTACCGAGCGCGAAGACGCCGAGAAAGCGCTGCGAGCAAGTGAACGCCGCTTCCGCAATGCAGTGGAAGCCGCTCCCAGCGGCATGATCATGACCGACCGCGAAGGTCGCATCGCGCTCATCAACGCCCATGCCGAGAGGCTGTTTGGGTACAGTCGCGAAGAGATGGTGGGGCAAAGGATCGAGATGCTGGTTCCGGAGAGACTTCGCGGGCACCACCCAGACTACCGCAGGGGCTATCACGACAATCCGAGCGCAAGGGTGATGGGCGTCGGCCGTGACCTATTCGCAAGGCGCAAGGACGGAACGGAGTTGCCGGTCGAGATCGGCCTCAGTCCGTTCGAGACCAATGAAGGCTTCATGGCGCTAGCATCGATCGTGGACATTACTGACCGCAAAAGGGCGGAGGCCCATCGCGAGCTGCTGATCGCGGAGCTCAATCATCGGGTCAAGAATACGCTTTCCACCGTACAGTCGCTTGCCTTCCAGACCTTCAAGAACGCCTCTGATAAAAACGCGGTCGGCTCATTCGAGGCCCGGCTCATGTCGCTCTCTTCGGCGCACGATGTCCTGACACGAGAGAACTGGGAGAGCGCGGGCTTGAGCGAAATCATCGAGCAAGCTATCTCCCCGCACCGCTCTGAACCCGACAACCGTTTTGTTCTAGCCGGCCCCGAGGTACGGCTGCAGCCTAAATCAGCGCTGGCGATTGCGATGGGGCTCCACGAACTGTGCACCAACGCCGCAAAGTATGGTGCGCTTTCGAGCCCCAACGGTCGGATCGCCATCACCTGGTCGGTCGAGCCCAAGGACCTACTCGGACAGTTGCGGTTGCGTTGGCAGGAGAGCGGCGGCCCGCTCGTGCAGAAGCCCAAGCAGAAGGGCTTCGGATCACTTCTCGTCGAGAAATTGCTCGCGTCGGATCTGGATGGCACCGTCGTACTGTCCTACCCTTCCCACGGCGTCAGCTGCTCTATCACCGCACCGTTTCGAGATGCCGCAGCACTGCCTTCCAAAATTCAGTGAGGTCTCCCGTGGCTGACAGTGCGACCGGTGGCATTCGCGTTCTGGTCGTCGAGGACGAAGCATTGGTGCGCCTCATGCTCAGTGAAATGCTCAACGAGCTTGGCCATAAGATCGTCGCCGAGGCGTCGCGGCTGGACGCCGCGGTCAGAATCGCCAGTGAGGCCGACTACGAGCTGGCGGTCCTCGACCTCAATCTTGGCACCGGCATCACCTATGATGTCGTCGAGATCGTACTCGGGCGCGGAAAGGCCGTCGTTTTGACAACAGGCTACGGACAGGCGGGACTGGTCGCGAAATACTCAAGCTGCGTCGTTGTGCAGAAGCCCTTTAGCCGCGACACAATCGGCCGCGCGATACAGCTGAGTCTTCGGCATCTTAATCTATCGCAAAGCTTGCCCGGTGCGCGAAGTCGCTGAGGTGCCGCAGTCATCCGCCTCGCTTTGCCCGAAAAGCGCAACTGCACCCGCCGCCGACATACGCACCGAGCAGCGGATCACCCACATCCTCATCCGCGAGATCTTGATCGACCTGGACGATGCAACGTACGAGGCCGTTGTTACGATCCATTGGAGCGGTGGGCTCCATCCTGAGCTACGGGTGGCGCGCGGGCGCACCGGTCGTTCTCCGGCCGACCGGCATCCCATTCCGGTGGAGGTGATCCGCAATATCGGCGGTCAATGGCCCGGCTATCAAGTCGCTGTCACCATGAACCGGATGCGCGGCAAGCCGGCCGACGGCCAGGCGACCGTTCGTGTCCGAGAGCTGCGTGAACGCCTGGGCATCGCGCCGTTTGACCCGGCATCGAAGACAGAGGAGATGATCACCGAACAACCACACCCAGTTCGGCAATGTGCAAAACGTCCAGACACAGGAAAACGGTGGCGTGACGGGCCTCGGGAAAATAGCGAAAGCTCCTTTGGGATGGTCGAGTCTAAGCGTGTGGTACTGCACGCTCATGTGGCATGCCAGAGCGGGTGCACAGCCCGGCCTTAGGAGCTAAGAATGCGTTGCTATTTCATGCGTGGCAGCAGGATCGCGAATGTAGAGGTCTTGGAGAACGGCTCTGATGACCAGCTGATCAAGCAAGCCTTGGCCGCATTCGATAGACACGCTCAGCAGGCTTATGACGGCTTCGAGGTTTGGGAAGGCAGACGGTTCGTCTACCGCTACACCGCAGCCACAAAGACCAGCGAGAAACCCGAGCCTGGGTAACGTCCTAGCTTCGGTCTTCCTGTTCCTTCTGGGGTAAGTGCGCGGTCGATGCGGTTTCGGATTGCTGTTGCGCCTGCTGTTGGGAGTGCGTGACGACATGTCCTACAAGAGGCAGGGACAGGTCGCTTCCAAGTGCTTGCCCTTCCAAGGTCCGCGCCTTGTCGTCCAGCTCTTCGGCATATGCAATTAACCGAGCGACATCGTCGGGGTTCGCAATGCCCCAGCCAATCGCGAGTCGATGCGCCTTAGCTGCCAAAGCCCGCGCCTCCTTCGCCTGCCGGAGTAGTTCATCACGCCTAGTCATGTCTGGCTCCAGACCGATCTTACGTCAGGACGGCGTTTTGGTTTCACGGGCGGCGCACGTTCACATTCCCGTTGCGGTTCTGCAACAGTAACAGAAGGCGCGCTGTGCCGAAGTACACGCGGTGCGGCGGACCGACATCGGCGCCGACGAACTACCGGCGACACGACCACATGGCGGACTTGCCGTGACGGGGCAACTAGCTGCTTTCTCGCCCCCTAGTATACTTTTCAAGAATCCGTTCAATCTGGGTTGAGACTGGCGGGGCCGGCTTCAAAAGCGGCGGCTTTTCCAGCAGGTCGTATCGCCGCCGCCCCAATGGCGTCAGACTCCATAACCCCTGATCTCGCTGGATCAGTTTGAGTTGTTCGAGGCGGCGGACGTGCTCCTCGGGTGGTCGGCTGGTGTCGTCCCCGAGGGCAATACGGCGGAAAGTTATCTCTTCGCGCGGGCTGAGCGGTGCATGCAGGCCACGGATCATGGAAGCTATCTCGGTCGCACAACGGGATAGGTTAGGGCGGGAGCCTGTACTGTTCAATGTTGCACAGTGCGCTTTTTAGACTACCCTCGGGGGAAGTCGTACTTCGCCCGCCTAATCCCCTGGCGGGCCCGTTGAAGCTGCCGGATCTCGGGGAGACGTCACTGAGCGATGGCGGTTCTGGGCAGCGGCTCACAATGCCGTATGGCCGGTAGAGGTTCCCACACACAGCCTCTATCGGCCTGCCTGCCCGCGTTTGGCCCTGGTCGATCGGCTGCTCGTCCTGCCGGTCCTTCAGCCGCTTCCGCTTCGGCCCATCGTGGGCATACGGCCTCGGCGTCGCATGCGATATCAATGCGAAGCGACTCAGGGCCGGTTCGCGTGCTCTTGGCTTGTCGCTTCGGCGCTGCTTATGCCGGATCGAGCCAGTCGATGGTCTCGACAGCACCCCATACCGTGGCGCCAGTCATCGCGAGCGAGCAAAGCGCGGCAATCAGGGCGAGTAGAAGCGCGAAGCCGTCCTCCTCGAGATAGGCAAGCGCCAGCAGCATGATTACTAGAGCCGGCACGACGTGACTGAAGGGCACCGGCGAGATCAGCGTCAGCCCCACCAGCAGCATCGCCGTGCCAACGAGACGCCGCGCGGATTGAAAGACAGCGGGCCAGCGTGGCCGGATCAGCCGCTCGACCCAGGCGAGCCGTGGCACGACAACGGCGATGACACGCGCCAGGCGATCGGCTCCGACCTCGCGTCGCGCTATAGCTCGCGGCAGCGCCGCTTTCTCGTAGCCGAGGATGAGCTGGATCGCTGGCCAGGCGATCAGCAGACCAACGATGGTCGACGCACCCGGCAGCAGGGC
>CADECW010000189.1 GCA_902825855.1 uncultured Rhodospirillales bacterium
CCGGACACGATCAGCACCGAGCCGGAGAAGCCCTTGGCCGAGGTGGGCTTGTTGCCTTCGTCGTAGGTGTTGATGGTGATCGCATTGCCGGCGACGACCAGCTCGGCGTGCACGCCAACGACATCCTGCATCGGACCGCCATTCGGTCCCTTCATGCTGCCGTGATTGTGCTGGGCGAGGCTCGTCCCGGCCCATAGCAGGAACGCGATCGCGACCATCAGCTTTTTCATGAACTCTCTCCCTGTTGAATCCGCTCGTTGCGATGGAACATGACGTAGAGCGCCGGCAGCACCAGCAGCGTCAGGATGGTCGACGACACGATGCCGCCGATCACCACAGTGGCGAGCGGACGCTGCACCTCGGCGCCGGCGCCGGTGGCGATTGCCATGGGCACGAAGCCAAACGACGCGACCAACGCCGTCATCAGCACGGGGCGCAGGCGCCGCAGCGCGCCATCCTGCACCGCTTCGGCGACGCTGCGGCCCTCGGCACGCAGCTTCTGGATGAAGGAGATGATCACCAGCCCGTTCAGCACGGCGACACCGGACAGGGCGATGAAGCCCACGCCGGCGCTGATCGACATCGGAATGTCGCGGAGCGCGAGCGCGGCGACACCGCCGGTGAGCGCCAGCGGCACGCCGCTGAACACCAGCGCGGCATCACCGACCGAGCCCAGGCTCATGCACAACAACACGAAGATCAGCAGGAGCGCGACCGGCACGACCACCGCCAGTCGCTGCGAGGCCTTGGCAAGCTGCTCGAACTGACCGCCCCAGCCGATCCAGTAGCCGGCCGGCAGCTTCACCTTGTCCGCCACCTCTTGCTGGACCTGACCGACGAACGAGCCGAGGTCGCGGTCGCGCACGTTGGCGGTGACGACGACACGGCGTTTGCCGTTCTCGCGGCTGATCTGGTTGGGACCCGGACCGATCTCGATGTCGGCCACCGCCGACAGTGGCACGTAGGGCAAAGCCGCACCGGCGGCGGCCCTGGTCAGCGCACGCGAGCCATTTTCTTTTGCTACCGGCACGACGGGAACCGGCACGGGAAGCGAGGAGATCGCGTCGAGGTCGGCGCGCTGATGCTCGGGCAGGCGCATCACGACGTCGAACCGTCGGTCACCCTCGAACACCAGCCCGGCGGTCTTCCCGCCAACGGCAATCTCGACGACCTCCTGGAGTTCGGCGACGCTGACGCCATAGCGTGCCAGCGCCACTCGGTCGGGCTTCACCGTCAGCACGGGCAGGCCGGTCACCTGCTCGGTCTTGACGTCGGCGGCCCCCGGCACCTTCTGCAGCACTGCCTGGACCTTGCCGGCAATCGACAGGAGCGTGTCGAGCTCGTCGCCGAAGACTTTGATGCCGAGATCGCTGCGCACACCCGAGATAAGCTCGTTGAACCTCATCTGGATGGGTTGGGTGAACTCGTAGTTGTTGCCGGGTATCTGCTCAAGGCGGTTCTCGAGTGCGCCGACCAGGTCGGCCTTCGACCGGCCGGGGTCCGGCCATTCCTTGCGCGGCTTCAGGATAACGAAGACGTCGGCGACGTTGGGCGGCATCGGATCGGTCGCGACCTCGGCAGTGCCGATCTTGCCGGCCGTCAGCCTGACCTCCGGAAACTCCAGCAGGGCTTTCTCCAGCGCCTCCTGCATCTGCACCGACTGGCTGACGCTGGTTCCGGGAATGCGCATGGCGTGCAGCGCGATGTCGCCCTCGTCCAGGGACGGAATGAACTCGCCGCCCATGCGCGAGGCCGCGACCGCGCTCACCGCCACCAGCACGGCTGTCAGGCCGACGACGGCCAGGCGCAGGCGAATGGCGGTGCGCAGGATGGGCGCGTAGAGCCAGAGCGCGCCGCGCATAAAGAAGTTCTCCCGCTCCGAAACGCGACCGGTGACGAGGAGCGCGACGGCCGCCGGCACCAGCGTCATCGACAGAAGCGCTGCCGCAGCGAGCGCGAACAGCACCGTGATCGCCATCGGGGTGAACATCTTGCTCTCGACGCCCGAGAGCGTGAGGATCGGCAGGTAGACGACGCCGATGATCAGCGTGCCGAACAGGCTCGGCCGGATGACCTCGCGGGCTCCCGCCAGAATGGCGGCAAAGCGCTCGGAGCGCGTCAGCAGGCGGCCGCGCCGCTGCTGCGCCTCGGCCAGCAGGCGCAGGCAGTTCTCGACCACGATCACCGCACCGTCGACGATGATGCCGAAATCGATGGCGCCGAGACTCATCAGGTTCGCGCTGACCCGGTTCTCGACCATGCCCGTGACGGTGATCAGCATCGACAGCGGGATGACGCAGGCTGTCACGAAGGCGGCACGGAAGTTGCCCAGCACCAGGAACAGGACGACGACAACCAGCAGCGCACCCTCGAACAGGTTGGTCTCGACCGTGGCGATGGTGGCGTCGACGAGCTGCGTGCGGTCGTAGATCGCGCGGGCGATCACCCCGTCCGGCAACGAAGGAGCGATCTCGTCGAGTCGCTTCTGCACCAGGCTCGCAGTCGAGCGGCTGTTCTCGCCGATCAGCAACATGGTGGTGCCGATCACGGTCTCCTTGCCGTTGAGCGTGGCGGCACCGGTGCGCAGTTCCGTGCCCTCGCGCACCTCGGCGACGTCGCTGATGGCGATTGGGATACCGCCACGGGCACCGACGACGATGTTCCTGATCTCCTCGACGGTCGCCACCTGGCCCGGTGTGCGCACCAGGTACTGTTCGCCGTTGCGCTCGATGTAGCCCGCGCCGACGTTGGCGTTGTTGGCGAGCAGCGCCGTCATAAGGTCGCGGAAGGTGAGCCGGTAGGCCATCATCCGCGCCGGATCGGGCAGGACGTGGAACTGCCGCTCGTAGCCGCCGATGGTGTTGACTTCGACGATGCCGGGCACGGTGCGAAGCTGGGGCCGGATGATCCAGTCCTGGATGGTGCGCAGGTCGGTCGCGGTATAGGCCTCGCCGTCCGGCTTACTGGCGCCGGGCCGGGCCTCGACGGCGTACATGTAGATCTCGCCCAGGCCGGTCGACACCGGTCCCATCGCCGTCTCGGTTCCGGGCGGCAACTTCTCCTTGGCCTGCTGGATACGCTCGTTGACGAGCTGGCGGGCAAAGTAGATGTCGGTGCCGTCCTTGAAGACGACCGTCACCTGGCTGAGGCCGTAGCGCGACAGCGAGCGGGTATATTCGAGCTTCGGCAGGCCGCCCATTGCCGTCTCGAGCGGAAAGGTGATGCGCTGCTCGACCTCCAGCGGCGAATAGCCCGGCGCTACCGAGTTGATTTGCACCTGCACATTTGTGATGTCAGGCACCGCGTCGATCGGCAGGCGCGTGAAATTCCACGCCCCGAACGCGCCGAGACCGAGCGTCAGGATGATCACCAGCCAGCGATTGGCGATGGAGAAGGCGAGGATGCGGTCGATCATCGCTCAGTGCTCATGTGCGGCGGCGCTCTTGCCGAGCTCCGCCTTGACGATGAAGCTGTTGCGGCCGGCGTAGATGTCGCCCGGCAGCAAGCCGAACATGACCTCGACCCAGTCCGGGTCGCGACTTCCCAGCTCGACCTCGCGAGGCTCGAACTTCTCGCCGTTGCGAACGAAGACGACGTTCTTGCCCTCAAGCGACTGCAGCGCCGATGACCTGACCGCGACCTCGACCGGCTTGGCCGACAGGACCACCCGGCCGGTCACGAAAAGGCCGGGCCGCAGGCGTCCGGTATTGGTCACCACGGCACGCGCTATCGAGCTCTGGGTGTCGCTGGTGCCGAGCGGCGAGACATAATCCATCCTGGCTTCAATGGGCGGTCCGCCGTCGCCGACATCGATCGCGACGGCGTCGCCCAGGCGCACCCGGCTAAAGTCGCGGCGATAGACCGAGAAGTCGATCCACATGGTCGACAGGTCGGCGACCGTGAAGAGCGGCTTCTGCTCCGAGGCGAACTCGCCCAGCGTCCCGTCGCGGTCGATCACCGTGCCGTCGATCGGCGCCTTGAGCTCGTAGGTCGTAAGGCTCTGGTTGCTCTCGACCGTCGCCAGCACCTCGCCTGCCTTGACCTGGTCGCCCAGCCGCTTGCGCATGCTGCGGATGACGCCGGGAAAACGTGGCGTGGCCTTCATCAGCGTTTCCTGGTTCGGCTGGATGAGGCCGTTGAGCCGCAGCGCGTCGTACAGTTCGCGCGAGCCCGCGGTCAGGAGCTCGATGCCGGCCGCGGCGACCTGGGCGTCCGTCATCACGACGCCCTCGTCGTGATGGTCCTGCTCCTTTCCGCCGGCGGCGTGCCCCTTCGGAACGGCGGCTTTCGCCCGTTCGCCGCCGGATCCGGCAACGTAGTAGGCCGCACCGCCCACGGCGGCGAGGAACACCACGACAGCCAGTGCGATCTCGATGAAGCGTCTCATTTGTCCGACCTCGCCTGCGCCAGGACCACGGGCGTGCCTGTCAGGCCCTCGATGGTGGCCACCGATGTATGGAAGGTGGCGATCGCGTCGTGCTCCATCAGTTCCGCATCCGCCACGCTGCGATGGGCATCGAGGATCTCCAGCAGCGTGAACCGTCCCTGCGCGTAGCCCTGCTCGATGGTCGAGAGCGTGCTGCGCGCTGCCGGCAGCACGGTACGGCGCAGCAGTTCGATCTCCTGCAGCGCACCCATCGCGCTGTCGTGCGCCTTGCCGACGACCGAGATCAGGGTGAGCCGGTTGATGGCGCGCTCGGACTCGGTCTTCTGTGCCGCCTCCTGCGCCTCGCGGATGCCGCCGCGATTGCGGTCGAGCACCGGGACGGGCAGCGACACGCCGAGCCGCATCGCGTTCTGCTGCGTGTCGCCGTAGTAGCGCCAGGCCACGCTTGCCGTGACGTCGGGCACCGCCTTGAGCCGCGCCGACAGCAGCTCGGCATCGCGGCGGGCGCGTACCGCCGTCCAGCGCATGAGCTGCGGATTGTCCTCGATCGCCCTCAGGAGATTGGCGAACGGCTGTGGCCGGACCAGCCGGCCGAAGTCGCCGCTGACGGCGGTGAAATCCGGCTGGTCGAGCCCCATCAGGACGGAAAGCTCACGGCGCGCCACGGTGAGCGCGGTGCGGGCGCGCTCGCGCTCCAGCCGCGCGAAGCCGACGGCGGCCTGCACGCGACTCACCTCGGCGGGTGAGGATGCGCCGGCCTCGACGCGACGCTGCATCAGGGGCGCCAGTTTCTCGAGCGCCGACGCCTGCCGGTCGAGGAGCTGGATGCGTCGCTGGGCCGCCAGGACCTCGACAAACCCGACAGCCGTCTCGGAGAAAAGTTCCAGGCGGGCGGCTTCGCGCTCCCAGCGCGCGGAGTCGTAGTCGCCGAGCGCGGCCGCCACGCGGGCATCGCGTTTGCCGCCGAGCTCGATGAGCTGGCTCAGCATCAGCGTGGTCTCGGCACCCTGCACGACGCTGCTCGAGCCCGGCGCGAAGTTGTCGACTTCGAAGCCGACGACGGGGTTGGGCAACGCGTTGGCCTGCTCGCGCCGGCCGTCGGCCATGCCGATGGTGCGGTCGGCGGCGGCGATGCGCGGATTGGCGCTGGCCGCGCGCTGCAAGGTCTGTGGCAGCGTGAGCGCGCCTTTACCTTGAACCTGCGACCAGGCGAGCGGCGCCTGCGCGGCAACAAGCACCGCGCAAAGCGCGCCTGCGAGACGGATTGACATGACGAAACCCTGACAGACGACCTTCACCCCGCCGCCACGGCCTGGCCGGGCAGCGATCGGGACGTGGCTAGGTCAGGGTTCTGGGAGGCGGCGCCGCGATGGGCTGCATAAAGGCGAGCAGATGAAGCATACGGCCGTCGGGAACCGCGCGAGCAACGATTTCCTCCCGCGAGCTCGCAGCCACGGTCAGGAACGAAACAACGCAGCAGGAATGGCAGCGCTCGACGACGGTGGCGGAGCCGCACGAGCCGCCGGCATCGGACGGCACGGCAACGACGCTGATGGGCCCAGGGTCGACCGACGCGAAATCAGCCACCAGGTGCGAAATGCTGCCCAAGGCAATGGCCACGACACAGGCGACCCGAACGAGGGTCCTCCAGTGCTGCAACGTCCGGCCGACGGCAAGGATGGTGGCGATCACGCGGCCATAGAACCGGACGCTTGCGCGTTGGTCAATGGCACATCACTGGCTGCATTTTGCCGCAACTGCCAAACGTCTAAGTCGGTATTCGCAAGAATGCAGCAGCTTCATTCAGACTTCTGAACGATAACGCCCGCCCCTCGCTTAAGAGGCGGGCGCCCTTCATCGGTGTCTACTCGTCGCAGCAGGGGCTGCCGTCTTCGCAGCACGGCAGGTCGTCACAGCAGGGCTGTGCCGCATGCGCCGTCGCTCCGAAGGCGAACAGCAGGACGAGCGTCGAGAGAATTGAACGCAACATGACGTTCTCCGTTGTTCAAAGGAGTTTTCTTCTCACGGAGTCTTCGTCATCGCGGAGGCGGCTCGGCAGGGTGCGGATCGATGCCAGCGGCGAAAGCAGTCAACGTACCGAGCCAGGCTTTCGTCACGGCCAGTGCCGGGACAGGAAGCGCAGCTTCTACAGGCGTTCCGACCTGGCACCCTGGACAGGCAATGACACCGCCCAGCGCCGCCTTCCCTTCGCAGCAGGGGCACGGCTCACTCTCGGTATGCGCCGGTGTCACCGAGGCGACGACAACGGCCGGAAAGGCAGCCCACAACACCGCCGCCACGAGGGCGAGCGTCGAGAGCAAACGGGCGGCAAGGACGAGCACGTACCAACAGTACGCCGGTCGCAAGGCTCCGTCAGGTCCGGCGCGATCCGGCGACTGCACGAGTGTGTTACTCGACGGTTTCCGCCATGCTCTTTATTTCGAATATTCTAGAAACACCGTTTGACATTCAATCGGATTCACCTCATTTTCCCGCCATGAAGCTCGACGATGCCGCTGCCCGCCTGGAAGCCCTGGGCAACCCGACCCGGCTGAAGATTTACCGCACGCTGGTGCGCGCCGGTCAGGAAGGAATGCCGGTCGGACGCCTGCAGGCGCGGCTCGACATTGCGGCCTCTACCCTCTCGCATCACCTCAAGGCGCTGGTCGGCGTCGGACTGGTCAGCCAGACGCGCGAAGGCACGACCCTGATCTGCCACACCAACTACGACATGATGCGCGGCCTGATCGACTACATGGTCGAAGAATGCTGCGCCGAAGGAACCTGCGCACCGGTGGCGCTTTCGAAAGTGCCGAAGGTCGCCTGAATTTTTTTGCCTTGGTATTTCTATGATTCTGGAAGAACCGGAGTAGTAAGATGCCCGACTCGCTGAACAAGCCGAAGACGGTCGCCATCCTGGGCGCGGGCCCGGTCGGCCTCGCAGCGGCCGCCCACGTTCTGGAGCATGACATGACGCCGGTCGTGCTCGAGGCCGGCCCGCAGGTCGGCCACGCCGTGCGCCAGTGGAGCCACGTGCCGCTGTTCTCGCCGTGGGAGTACGCCATCGACAAGGCATCGGAACGGCTGCTGACGGCGGCCGGCTGGAACTCGCCGCCACCCGACCAGTATCCGACCGGCGGCGAACTGCTGGCGCAATACCTCGAGCCGTTGGCGACGCGCACGCCGCTCAAGGATCACATCCGCACCTCGAGCATGGTGACCAGCGTCGGCCGCGCCGGCTTCGACAAGATGAAGAGCAACGGCCGCGCCTTCGAGCCCTTCACCATCCGCTACCAGAACGGCAAGGGCCCGGAGCAGCTCAAGGCCGACGCCGTGATCGACGCCACCGGCACCTGGTTCTCGCCCAACCCGGCGGGCGCCGACGGCCTGCCGGCGATCGGCGAGCGCGAGGCGCAGGACCGCATCGCCTACGGCATGCCCGACGTTCTCGGCCGCGAGCGTGCGCGCTACGCCGGCCGCACCGTCGCGGTGCTGGGCGCCGGCCACTCGGCGATCGGCACGCTGATCGACCTCGTGCGCCTCGAGGAAGAAGCGCCGGGGACCGAGGTGCTGTGGCTGCTGCGCGGCGACAAGCCGGAGAAGGCCTTCGGCGGCGGCGCCAACGACAAGCTCGCCGCCCGCGGCGCTTTGGGTTCGGCCTTCGCCAGGCTGGTGATGGAGGGCAAGATCCACGTCGAGACCGGCTTCCGTGTCTCGCACATCGGCCGCGACGGCGACAAGCTGCGCATCGGCTCGGGATCCGGGGCATGCGGCCGCTTCGTTGCCGTCGACGAGATGGTGGTGGCGACGGGCTTCCGCCCCGACTTCGACTTCCTGCGCGAGGTGCGATTGTCGCTCGATCCCGCCGTCGAGTGCCCGCCGATCCTGGCGCCGCTGATCGATCCCAACATCCATAGCTGCGGCACGGTGCGCCCACACGGCGCGCGCGAGCTCGCCCAGCCCGAGCCCGGCTTCTACTTCGCCGGCATGAAGAGCTACGGCCGCGCGCCGACCTTCCTGATGCTGACGGGCTACGAGCAGGTGCGTTCGATCGTGGCCGAGATCGCCGGCGATCATGAGTCGGCCGCGCGCGTGGAGCTGGTTCTGCCCGAAACCGGCGTCTGCTCCGGTCCCGGCCCGGAGGCCAAACTCGCCAAGAGCGAGTCCGCAAGCGCCAGCGGATGCTGTGGTGGTCCGGCGCCGGTTCCGAAATCCGCGGCCGACGTCAGCGGTTGCTGCGTCGCCGACGTGAAGGCCAGGCAGGAAGGCAAAAAGAACTGCTGCTGATGTCGACTCGAGCGCGATCGGGCGCCCGCCTGGTCGCCATCGTCTGCACCGCCCAGGTCTTCGTGCAGATCGGCGCCTTCTACTGGCCGGCGC
>CADECW010000190.1 GCA_902825855.1 uncultured Rhodospirillales bacterium
CGGGAGCAAATTCGGATGATCGGGATGGCTGGCGATCGCTTCACTTGACGCTGTCTACGGACAGCTCAATGGATGGGGATCGGCAAGTGCCTGAGAGGAAGGCCCTAAGGAAGATGGATCAGATATTTAGCACTCCCAAACCTGCACAAAACTCCCATCGCCATGCAGCGTTTCTCAACTTGCTCCCAAACCGCTCATACCGGTTCAGTCAGGTGCTAGTCATCATTTACTACTCCGCTCAAAGCCGCCCAGATGCGCTGCGGCGTCATTGGCAGATCCAGATGGGTGACGCCGCGCGAAGCCAAGGCGTCAAGGACGGCGCTCACGCCGGATGGTAGTGCGCCGGCTACGCCGGATTCTCCGGCCCCCTTCACCCCGAGCGGATTGGTGGTGCACGGCACCACGTGGTGATGCACCGACAACGCCGGAAGGTCGGCAGCGCGCGGCATGGCATAGTCCATGAACGAGGCCGTCAGCAGCTGGCCATCCTCGCCATAGATCACGTGCTCACCGAGGACCTGGCCGAGGCCCTGCGCCACGCCGCCGTGGATCTGTCCCTCCACGATGGTCTCGTGGAGCATGGTGCCGACATCGTCGACGGCGGTGTAGCGGACGACGTCGAGTACGCCCGTCTCCGGGTCGATCTCGACCTCGCAGATGTGGCAGCCGTTGGGGAAGCTCATCTGCGGGGACACGAACTTGGCGGCGTTGTCGAGCCCGCCTGCAATCTCCTTGGGCACGTCGTTGCTGCGCATGCGCTGGGCAAGCTCGAGCATCGGCATGGTGCGGTTGGTGCCGCGCGCGTGGAAGATGCCGTCGATGAAGTCGATGTCGCTCACGTTTGCGTTGAGGAAGTGGGCCGCGCCGGCCTTGCCCTTCTCGATGGCCTGGTCGCAGGCGAGTGCCGTCGCGCTGCCAGCCATCATGATCGAGCGGGACGCGACGCTGGGCGTGCCGACCGGCACTTCGTCGCTGTCGCCCTCCACCAGCCGAACAGCGGCGGGGTCGATACCGAGGCGGCCAGCTATTAGCGGCACGAAGGTCGACAGATGGCCCTGGCCCATGGCTTGGGCGCCTGTGCGCAGTGCGACCTTTCCATCCGCTTCGAAGCGCAGGTCGACTGTCTCCTCCAGGATGCCGCCGGCGACCTCCAGAAAGCAGCCGATGCCGATGCCGCGCAGCTTGCCGTCGCGCTCGGACGCGGCGCGGCGCGCCGGGAAGTCGCCCCACTCCGCCTTCGCCAGCGCCTTGTCCAGCGCGCCGGCGAAGTCCCCGCTGTCGTAGATCGGGCCGTTCGGCGTCTTGTAGGGAATAGCGGCGGGCGCAATCATGTTGCGCCGCCGCAGCTCAGCGCGGTCGATATTCATCGCGCGTGCTGCTCGATCGATGAGGCTCTCAATCAGGTAGAGCGCCTCGGGGCGGCCGGCGCCGCGATAGGGGCCCATGGGCGCCGCGTTGGTCAGCACCACGTTGGTGTTGAAGTAGATGGCGGGAAATTTGTAGACGCTCGACAGACAGTTCTTGGTATTCCACGTGGTGATGATAGCCACGTAAGTGGTCGTATATGCCCCGATGCCGACATAGGTACGCGCGCGCAGCGCCAGAAAACGGCCGTCTACGTCGAGCGCGAGTTCACCCTCCAGCACGCCATCGCGGCCATGCGTATCGGCGAGAAAGCTTTCAAGCCGGGTCGCAGTCCACTTCACGGGGCGAGCCACGCGACGTGCGGCATACAGCAGTGCGGCGTATTCGGGATACGTCTGTACCTTCATGCCGAAGCCGCCGCCGACATCGTGGGTGAGAACCCGGATCTTCTCAGTCGGAACCTTGAACACCGCCTCCGTCAGGATCTTGCGCACCACGGCGACGCCCTGGGTCGGCGCGGTAAGCGTGTAGCGCTCGGCGGCAGGATCGTAGGTCGCCAGCGCCGCGCGCGGTTCCATTGCGCTCGGCGCAAGCCGCGTGTCGAGCAGACGCACGCGGGCGACGTGCGCGGCACGCGCGAAGGCGGCGTCGGCCGCGGCCGCGTCTCCTTCCTCCCAGTCGAGGACCACGTTGCCGGGCGCATCCGGCCAGATCCGCGGTGCGTCCGGAGCCATGGCGCGCGTCACGTCCGACACAGCAGGCAGCTGCCGGTAGTCGACTGCGACGGCTTCGGCCGCGTCCATTGCCTGGTGAACGGTTTCGGCCACAATGAGGGCCACCGGTTCGCCGACGTAGCGGACCTTGTTGGCGGCGAGAACCGGCATGCTGGCCGAGACCATGGGCTGGTCGTTGCGCCCGGTAAAGATCGCCAGCGGCGGAATGGCGCCGAGGCCGGCGTCGACCAGTTCCCTGCCGGTGACGACGGCGAGTACGCCGGGCATGCCGGTGGCCATCGACGTATCGACCGAGACGATCTCGGCATGCGCGAATGTCGAGCGGACGAACACGACGTGCGCTTGCGCCGGGAGCACGAGGTCGTCGGTGAACTGTCCCCTGCCCGTCACAAGCGGGAGGTCCTCGGCGCGGGAGCCTGCCTGCGCCTTGCCGAAGTGCGCACCGGCTGTTGCGGACTGTGCCGGCTTGAGCTCCTGCGTAGTGCTCCCCGTGCGTGACATCGCTCCTCCGATGGCGGACTATTCTGCGACTGCGCGGACAAGGCTATGTCGAGCAGGCAATGCGCTCTTTCCCCGTCCGTCGGTGTACAGGTCTGATGCCGCATGCTAACAGCTTGCTGAAGCCATTGCATCGTTGCGACGCAGCGGGAGCGAGGGCGAGAAAAGAAGTATTTCGGGGAGAGATATGTTCAAGCAACGCAAGCCGCGCACTTTGTTTTGCGCCATCGGCGCCGGGCTCGTCGCCCTCGCTGCCGGATCCTTTACAGCTCACGCTCAGAGCGGCGATGCCATCAAGATCGGCGTGCTCGCGCCGCTCACCGGCCCACTTGCGACGCCGGGCAAGGACATGGACGACGCCATCAAGCTGTACTGGGAGCAGGTCAAGTATCAGGCCGGCGGCCGCAAGGTCGATCTCGTGGTGGCCGACACGACGTGCAATCCCGACCAGGCGCTGACCCAGGCGCGGCGCGTGGTGCATCAGGACAAGGTGCACCTGATCCTCGGGCCGCTGTGCGGGCACGAAGGCCCCGCCGTGGCGCAGGTCAGCAAGGAGACCGGCATCCCGGTCGTCATGGATCCCGCCGGTGCCGACAGCGTCACCCAGTGGGACCGCACGCCGACCGTCGTGCGCACGGCGACGTCGTCCAGCCAGATCGGCCATCCTTTCGGCGACTACCTCTACAAGGAACTGGGTGCGCGCAACGTCACCTTCATTGCCCAGGACTACACCTTCGGCCACGAGGTGGCGCTGGGTGCCGTCGAGACCTTCAAGGCCGCCGGCGGCAAGGTCGCCAAGATCATCTGGAACCCGATCGGAACCAAGGATTACGGCGCTACCATCTCGTCCATCGATCCGAGCTCGGATGCCGTGGTCGCCGTCGTCGTCGGTGCGGACCGCGTGCGCCTGTTCGAGGCCTGGTTCAACTTCGGCATGGACAAGAAGTTCAAGATCTACGGCGGCTACTGGATGCACCAAGACGTGTTGCCGCAGCTCGATGAGCGCGCCATCGGCATGATCGGCAACTCGCTGCACTACGCGGCGGGGCTCGACACGCCGGAGAACAAGGCGTTCACCGATGCGTTTGCCAAGAAGTACAAGCGCCTACCGTCCTGGTTTGCCGAGTCCGGCTATACGGCCGCGCTGTGGACAAAGACGGCGATCGACAAAATCGGCGGCAAGGTCGAGGACCGCGCCGCGTTCCTGAAGGCCATGCGGACCGTGGAGATCAAGGCGCCGCGCGGCCCCGTCAAGCTCGATGCCTACGACAATCCGATCCAGAACGTCTATGTGTCGCGCATCCAGAAGATCAAGCATCCGGTGCTCGGCGAGGTGATGACCAACGTGCCGGTCAAGACCTACACGGCGGTATCGCAGTTCTGGACGTGGTCGCCTGAGGACTATCTGAAGCGCGGGCCATACAAGCGGTAGGTGCGGTTCCTCATCGGCTTTGACGGCGCGCCTGCCGGCGCGCCGTCTTCGCGGCATCGGATGCTCTATGCATAGCGCCATCCTGCAGGCGATCAACGGCATCTCGCTGGCGGCCTTGCTGTTCCTGCTCGCCAGCGGGTTCACGCTCACGTTCGGGCTGATGCGCGTCGTCAACATGGCGCACGGCGCCTACTACCTTCTCGGCGGCTACGTCGGTTATTCCATCACGCGCCACACGGGCAGCTTTGCGCTCGGGGTGATCGGCGGGGGGCTCGCCATCGTTCCGCTCGGCTTCCTGATCGATCGGTTCCTTATCAGCCGCACGGGCGAGAACCACCTGGCGCAGGTGTTGCTCACGGTGGGCATCGCCTTCGTCATCGGCGACCTTGCGCTCAAGTTCTGGGGCGGCGACAACCTGAAGGTACCGACGCCGATGGCGCTGCGCGGCGCCACCGAGCTGCCGGGCGGCATCATCTATCCCACCTACCGGCTGGTCCTCATCCTGATCGGTGTGCTGGTCGGCCTGTCGTTGTGGTTGCTCTATCGCAAGACGCAGATCGGCGCCGTGGTACGCGCCGGGGTGGATGACCGTGAGATCGTCAGCGCCATGGGCATCAACATCGACCGCCTGTTCGTGATTGTGTCGGGGCTCGCGACCTTCCTTGCCGGCATGGCGGGTGTCGTCGGCGGCGCGTTCCTGACGCTGTATCCCGGCGCGGAATGGGGGATCCTGATCTACGCGCTGGTGGTGGTCATCTTCGGCGGGCTCGGCAGCCTGGAAGGCGCGATGCTGGGCGCGCTGATCGTCGGCCTGCTCGACGCTTACGGCCGCTGGCTCTACCCCGACTTTTCCTACTTCGTGCTGTTCGGCCCGATGGCCATCCTGATGCTGTTCAAGCCGCAAGGCATCTTCGGAAGAGGCGGATAGAGGTGCAGGCCAATCACATCCGCATCGCCTTCGCGCTCATCATGATGGCTGCGGCACTGGTGGCGCCGTTCGTGGTCGGCCCGTTCTGGATGGCCCTTATCACGCAGATCCTGATCTTCGGCCTGCTGGCGCTGGCGGTCGACCTGCTGCTCGGTCATGCGGGCCTGTTCTCAGTGTGCCACGCATCGTTCTTTGCGGTCTCCGCCTACACGGTTGCGATCCTGCAGGTACGCTACGGGCAACCGACGCTGGTCGCCGCACCGGCCGGACTGCTTGCCGGCACGCTGCTGGCGGTGCTGTACGGCGCTGCGGTGCGGACGCGCGGGGTCTACTTCATCCTCATCACCATCGCGATGGGCTACATCATCTGGGGCGCCGCCTACCGATGGGCGTCCTTCACAGGCGGCGACAACGGCATCACCAACGTGCCGGCGCCGGCGATCGGCGGCGTCGCACTGCAATCACCGATTGCCTACTATTATTTCGTGCTGGGAGTCGTGATCGCCCTTGCCTTCGGCTACCGCATTCTCATTCGATCGCCGTTCGGCCTTTCCCTGCGCGGGATCAAGGGCTCGGAGAGCCGCATGCAGAGCCTCGGCTATCGCACGACGGCGCATCTCTATACGGCGTTCGTCCTCTCCGGCGTGATCGCAAGCCTGGCCGGCGTGCTTTACGTCTACTACAACCGGTTCGTGAACCCGGTCGCAGCCTCCTTCAACATCTCCATCGAGGTGGCGCTGATGGCGATCGTGGGCGGCTCCGGCACGATCATCGGTCCCTTCATCGGCGCCGGCATCATCCTGGGCATGCGCAACTGGGTTAGTAGTTTCTTCCACCTGCACGCGGCCGTCATGGGCCTGGTGTTCATTATCACCATCCTGTGGGCGCCGACCGGCATCATGGGCATCGTCAATCGGCTGTTCGGACGCGGCGCGCGCGCAGGAGACAGGCCAGCATGACAGTCGCCGCTGTGGAGGTGCGCGACCTGAGCAAGGCCTTCGGCGGCCTGCTTGCGGTGAATGGCGTCACGCTCACCGTTGCGCCGGGCGAGCGCCGCGCACTGATCGGGCCGATAACGGGGACGTTGCGGGCAACCTCGGGGGAGGTTAAGCTCAACGGCCACGATGTTACGCATGAGCCCGAGTATCAGCGCACCAAGCGCGGCATGGGGCGCACCTTCCAGATCACCAACGTGTTCGCCGACCTCACCCTGAGCGACAACATGGCACTGGCGATCATGGGTACGGACCGGCGCAAATGGGTCGTCGGCCGGCCGCTGTCGGCCTTTCCGGCGGTGCGCGAGATGGTGCTGACAGGACTGGCCGCGGTGGGCCTGCGCGACCGCGCCGACGAGGAGGTGAAGTACCTTTCTTACGGTGAGCGGCGCCAGCTCGAACTGGCGCTGGCGCTCGGCACGCAACCGAAAGTGCTGTTCCTGGACGAGCCCTGCGCCGGCCTGTCGCCGAGCGAGCGCCAGCGCATCTTCGCCATGGTTCGGGAGCTGCCGCGCGACGTCACCGTGGTCATGATCGAGCATGACATGGACGTTGCGCTCGGGATCGCCGACCGTGTCACCGTGATGAACCGCGGCGAGGTGATGGCGGAAGGCACGCCTGCGCAGGTGCAGGCCGACGCAAACGTCCGCGATGTGTATTTCGGCCATGCCTGAAGCGCTACTCACCGTCTCCGACATCCACACCTACTACGGGGACAGCTACGTCCTGCAGGGGCTAAGCCTGTCCCTTGCCAGGGGCCGTATCGCCGCCATCCTCGGCCGCAACGGCATGGGCAAGACGACGCTGGTGCGCTCGGTTGCCGGCCTGACGCCGCCGCGGCAGGGCGAGATCCATTACCGCGGTCAGTCGCTCAAGGGCCTGCCGCCGTATGCGATCGCCCAGCAAGGCATCGCCATCGTGCCGCAGGGCCGGCGCATCTTCAAATCGCTGAGCGTGCGCGAGAACCTGCTGCTACCGACCAGCGTGCTGGCGCGCTCTGCGCGCGCAAGCGAGCCACGCGCCGGCAAGCGCTGGGACTTCGACGCGGTTTTGAAGGAGTTTCCGCAACTCGCGGAGCGCATAGACAATCCGGGTGGGGCGCTCAGCGGCGGCGAGCAACAGATGCTGGCCATCGGTCGGGCGCTGATGGCCAATCCGGAACTCATCCTAATGGACGAGCCTTCCGAGGGTCTCTCGCCGCGGCTGGTACTGCAGGTGCAGGAGATCATGCAGCGGCTGCGCGCGCTCGGGCAGGCGATATTGCTCGTCGAGCAGAACTTGCAGCTCGCGCTTTCGGCGGCAGACGATGTCTATGTGCTGTCGGCGGGGCGGTTCGTATTCCAGGGTACCGCGGCTGACCTAGCGGGAGAGGCCGGCGTGCTCGACCAGCATCTCGGCGTCTCCAGCGTCAAGAACCACTGAGCACCGAGCGGAAAGAAACAATGGCAACGCATCATACGTTGGCACCGAAGCCCGATACGGTTCACTGGGGCTTTCTCGACGCGAAGGTAGCGCCGCGTCTTACCATCGACTCCGGCGACACGGTCACCATCGACACCGTGTCAGGCGGACCAGGCGACATTCGCGACACGTCCATCATGCTGCCGCACCATCGCGAAATCTGCGAGAAGCTGAAGCCGTCGCCGGGGCCGCATATCCTGACGGGACCGGTCGCGGTGCGCGGCGCCGAGCCCGGCGATACACTCGAGGTGCGCATCAAGGCGATCGAGCTGACGGTCGACTGGGGCTGGAACCTGATCCGTCCGCTGCGCGGCACCCTGCCCGAGGACTATCCGGAGTATCGGTGCCGCATCATTCCCATCGACCGCGGCGCCATGACGGCAGAGCTGCCGTGGGGCGCGCGCATCCCGCTCAGCCCGTTCTTCGGCATCATGGCGGTGGCGCCGCCGGCCAACTACGGCCTGTGCTCATCGGTGGAGCCGCGCGAGTTCGGCGGCAACATGGACAACAAGGAACTGCTGGCCGGCAGCTCCGTGTATTTTCCCGTGTTCGTGCCGGGCGCCAATTTCTCCGCCGGCGACGGGCACGCTGTGCAGGGCGACGGCGAGGTGTGCCTGACGGCCTTGGAGACCTGCCTCAAGGGCACATTCGAGTTCGTGCTGCACAAGGGCGAGACGCTGCGCGTGCCGCGCGCGATGACGCCGACGCATCTGGTCACGATGGGATTCGACCCCGATCTCGATGACGCCGCCAAGCAGGCGCTGCGCGAAATGATAAGCTGGATTGTCTCTCTGAAAGGTTGGCGTCCGGAAGAAGCCTACGTCTTCTGCAGCCTGGCCTGCGATCTGCGCGTCACCCAGCTCGTCGACGGCAACAAGGGCATTCATGCCATGGTCGGCCGTAACCTGCTGCGCTGAGGTCAGCGCCTGCTTCGGGCAGTGCCTCATGATCGAAGGCTCCGCGTGCAGGCGGAAACTACATGGCGGATCGCATCGACGCCGCATCGCTACGGTCACGAAAGGCATCGGCACGACGCCCGGCGCAGGCGGGGTGCTCCGCCAACGAGATCGCAGCAATCACTGGCCACGCAACTCTGCAAGAGGTCACGCGCTACACGAAGGCGGCGGAGCAGAAGTAGTTTGCTGCCCCTGCAATGCGGCATTTGGCGGGTAGTCCCGCGCCAAGACCGCCTACCAATTCCCAAACCAACGTCATCCGTTTGGGAATGGCGCCAAAAAGCGCTGCTTTATCAAAGGGTATGGAACAGGGTTGGTGGAGCCGAGGGGAATCGAACCCCTGACCTCTGCAGTGCGATTGCAGCGC
>CADECW010000191.1 GCA_902825855.1 uncultured Rhodospirillales bacterium
GTGAGGCCGACCACGCCCTTGTGCCATTCCTCGGATGCCACGATGACCATTGGCAACTCCGGGTCCGCGTCGAGGAGCTGGCCGGCGCGTGCGATGGCGTCCTCCAGCATCTGCTTCTCGATCGCCTTGCGCTCGCGATTGAGCTTGTCGAGCAGTGCGCCGATGCGGGCAGCTTCGGTCTCGTCCTGAATCGACAGCAGGCGTGCGCCGAGCGCTGCATCGCCGATGCGGCCGCCGGCGTTGATGCGCGGGCCCAGAACGAAGCCGAGGTGATAGGCGGTGGGTGCCACGGCGAGGCCGGCGGCGTCGGCCAGGGCCTTGAGGCCGATGTTCTCCCGGCGCCGCATGATCTGCAGGCCCTTGGTCACGTACGCCCGGTTCAGGCCGCGCAAGGGAACGACATCGCACACGGTCGCGAGGGCAACCAGGTCCAGCACCTCGAGCAACTCGATGGCGGCCGCCTGGCCTTTTGCACGCAACGCCCGTGCAACGGCGACCAGCACCATGAAGGTGACGCCTGCGGCACACAAATGGCCGAGGCCGGACACGTCGTCCTGCCGGTTGGGATTCACCACCGCCGCAACGTCGGGCAGCACGGCGTCGGCCTGGTGGTGGTCGACGACAACGACATCCACGCCGTGCCGCCGTGCCACCGCCAGCGGCACCATGCTGGTGGTGCCGCAGTCGACGGTGACGATCAGGGTTGCACCGTCGCGGATGAGCTCCTCGATCGCCTCGGGATTGGGCCCGTAACCCTCCGTCATCCGGTCGGGAATGTAGATGCGCGGAGTCAGGCCGTACGCGGCAAGGAAGCGTGCAAGCAGCGCGCTCGAGCATGCGCCGTCCACGTCGTAGTCGCCGAAGATCGCGATCTTCTCCTTGGCCAGAATGGCTTGAGTGATCCGCTCGGCCGCCTTGTCCATGTCGAGCAGGGTGCTCGGATCTGGCATCAGGGCCTTGATGGTCGGATTGAGCGCGACCTCGACGTCGTCAAGGCCGATGCCGCGCGCCGCCAGCACGCGGCCCAGGAGCTCGGGCAACTCGTGCCGCTGGCTGATGGCGACGGCCTGGTTGACGCCGGCCGCATCGAGACGCTCGCGCCAGGCGAACCCGCGTGCGGACACCGTCACGCCGAGATAGGCGCCTCCGGTTTCCGGCTCAACCGGTCTTATCTTGCGAACCGCCCCCATGTGCCCCGTCTTGCCGCTCAAGCGACTGTAGCCGCGCGCTAGGGGCTAGCACATGATTCGCGCAGGTTCTTCCACAGGTTGAGGCGCTCGTAGGGCTCAGACGCGCGCCACCGCCTTGGTGCCGATCATGCGGAAGCTGGTCTTGATGCGCCGCACGGTGCCGGTCTTGGAGCGCAGCACCACCGTTTCCGTCTCGGCGAACTCGCCGCGGAAATGCACGCCGTCCAGCAATGAGCCATCGGTGACGCCGGTCGCGGAGAATATCACGTCGCCCGAGGCCATCTCGTCCATGCTGAACTTGCGTCTGATGTCCGTGATGCCCATGGTGGCCGCGCGCGTCTCCTCCTCCTTTTTGAGGGGATGCAGGCGCCCTTGCATCTGGCCGCCGATGCAACGCAGCGCGGCAGCAGCCAGTACGCCTTCGGGCGCGCCGCCGATGCCGAAGTAGATGTCGATGCCGGTTTCCTTGGAGTCCGTCGTCCAAATGACGCCGGCGATGTCGCCATCCGGGATCAACTGCACGCCGGCGCCCGACTTGCGCACGGCGGCGATCAGGTCCGCATGCCGCGGCCTGTCCAGGATGCACGCCGTGATCTCCGACACCGGCACGCCCTTGGCGCGCGCCAAGCTGGCCAGGTTGTCCGCCGGAGAGGCATCGAGATCGATCACGTTGGGGGAATAGCCGGGACCGACGGCGATCTTGTCCATGTACATGTCCGGCGCATTGAGCAGTCCGCCGCGCTCGGAAATGGCGAGCACTGCAAGCGAGTTCGGCATCGCCTTGGCGCAGATCGTGGTGCCCTCCAGCGGATCGACGGCGATATCGACCTCCGGGCCTTCGCCGGTGCCGACCTCCTCGCCGATGTAGAGCATCGGGCTCTCGTCCATCTCGCCTTCGCCGATCACCACGCGGCCGCGGATGTTGACCTTGGCGAGTTCCTTGCGCATGGCCTCGACGGCGGCGCCATCGGCGGCCTTCTCGTTGCCTCGTCCGCGCAAGCGCGCTGCCGCAATCGCGGCGGCCTCGGTGACGCGTGCCACTTCCAGGACGAGCACGCGGTCCAATCCGCCGGTGGGATGCTCGCTCTTGGCCATGACTTCCTCCCTACAATCCGCGTTGGAGCATTACTACAGGGGCTCGATACGGATCATCTGCGGCGACTCCGAAACGTTACCGTCGCTCTTGATGGCTTCGAGCGCTCCCCGGATCGCCTCTTCCGTCGTCTCATGTGTAATCAGGATGACGGGTGTCGGCGCTCCCGGCTCCAACCGGGCATTGATGCCGATCTGCGCGCCCTTCGGCCGGCGCTGCACGATGCTCTCGAGCGATACGCTGCGTTCGCCCATGCGCCCCGCGATACCCGCCATGGCGCCCGGCCGGTCGAACACGGACAGCCTGACGTAGTAGGCGCCCTGATGCTGACCAAGCTTGGCTCGCGTGTAGGGCGCCAGCTTTTCGGCCGGCACGATGAACGGCCGCGGCAGCCCGCCGCGCGCGACATCGAGGATGTCGCTCATCACGGCCGAGGCCGTGGCGTTCGCTCCGGCCCCCGGACCGATAAGCAGCAGGTTGCCGACGAAGTCGCCATCGATGGCGACACAGTTGGTGACCCCCGAGACCTCGGCGATGGACGACTTTTGCGGCACCATGGCCGGATGCACGCGCTGCTCGATGCCGCTCTCGGTTCTCAGCGCCACGCCGAGCAGCTTGATGCGGTAGCCCAGGTCATCGGCCGCTTCGATGTCGGCTTGCCGGATGCCTTGGATGCCCTCGATGTCGATCTCATCGAAGGCCACCTGTGTGCCGAAGGCGAGGCTCGTGAGCAAGGTCAGCTTGTGTGCGGTGTCGAAACCGCCGATGTCGAAGGTTGGATCGGCTTCGGCGAAACCCTTGTCCTGCGCTTCCTTGAGCACGTCGTCGAAGGCGCGGTGCTCCTCCTGCATCTTGGTCAGGATGTAGTTGCAGGTGCCGTTGAGGATGCCGTAGACACGACGGATCTGGTTGGATGCCAACGACTCGCGCAGCGCCTTGATGACAGGGATGCCGCCCGCCACCGCAGCCTCGAAGTTGAGCGAGACGCCGTGGCGCTCGGCGAGCTTTGCCAGTTGAACGCCGTGCCGTGCCAGCAACGCCTTGTTCGCCGTGACGACGTGCTTGCCCGCGCCAAGCGCGGCCTCGACCGCCTGTTTCGCGGGTCCCTCATCGCCGCCGATCAGCTCGATGAACACGTCGATGGAAGGATCGCGCGCCAGCAGAATGGGATCATCGAACCATTTGAACGCGTCGATGGACGCGGCGCGCTTCTTGGTGCGGTTCAGCGCGTTCACGCCGGCCACGACCAACGGCCGGCCGGTGCCCAGGGCCATGCGCTCGCCGTGGGCCCTCAGCAGGTTCACAAGGCCCGAGCCAACGGTGCCCAGACCCGCTATTCCCAGTCTCAACGGTTGGCTCATCTCGGCCGCAGTTAACGTGACGCTTTTTGTGGAATTGGGATCACGTTATGCATGGTTTCCGGTGCGCGGGCGAGAAACTTTTTGATGCTGCGGGCGGCCTGCCGGATGCGGTGCTCGTTCTCGACCAGCGCGATGCGGACATAGCCCTCGCCGTACTCGCCAAAGCCCAGGCCTGGAGATACGGCAACATCGGCTTTGTCGATCAGAAGCTTTGCAAACTCGACCGATCCGATCTCGCGGAATGCCTCCGGAATCGGGGCCCAAGCGAACATCGATGCGGCAGGAGCGGGGATATGCCATCCCGCGCGGCCAAAGCTGTCGACGAGGCAATCGCGACGTGCCTTGTAGATATTGCGGACCTCGTCCACGCAGTCCTGCGGGCCATTCAGCGCCGCCGCGGCCGCGACCTGCACAGGCGTGAAGGCGCCATAGTCAAGATATGACTTGACCCGCGCGAGCGCCGCAATCAGCCGTTCGTTGCCGACCGCGAAGCCCATGCGCCAGCCGGGCATGGAATAGGTCTTCGACAGCGATGTGAACTCAACCGCCACATCCATCGCGCCCGGCACCTGCAGCACCGACGGCGGCGGGTTGTTGTCGTAGTAGATCTCAGCGTAGGCGATGTCCGACAGGATGATGAGGTCGAGCCTTTTCGCGAGCTGGACCGCCTCCGTATAGAAATCGAGGTCGGCAATCTGCGCCGTGGGGTTCGACGGATAGCTCAGCACCATGGCAAGCGGCTTGGGGACCGAGTGCTTCACCGCGCGTTCGACGCCGCGCAGAAACTCCGCGAGAGGGTCCTGCGATGGGCCGCCCGTGGTCGGGATGTGCCGGATGGCGGCGCCCGAGATGATGAATCCGAACTCGTGGATCGGATATGTTGGGCTCGGCACCAGGATCACATCACCCGGTGCGGAGATGGCCTGCGCCATGTTGGCGAAGCCTTCCTTGGAGCCCAGGGTCGCCACCACCTGCGTCTCGGGGTTCAGCTTCACGCCGAAGCGGCGGGCATAGTATTGGGCTTGGGCCTTACGCAGGCCCGGGATGCCCTTCGATGCCGAGTAGCGGTTCGTGCGCGGCTTGCCGACGGTCTCGACCATCTTGTCGACGATATGCTGCGGCGTGGGCATGTCCGGATTGCCCATGCCCAGATCGATGATGTCGGCGCCGCGGGCGCGCGCGGCAGCCTTGAGACGATTGACCTCCGCAAATACGTAGGGCGGAAGACGTTTGACGCGATGGAATTCTTCAATCACGGGGATAACGGGCGGCTGGGATCGGTTAAGTCTACAGTCTACTTGCTATTCTCGATCTCGTGAACGGCCTCGGCGGGTTGGGTCTGCCCCTTCTCGCTCATCTGGTTCATGGCTTTCTCCTGCTCCTCCTGGCTCATGACCTTGCCAGGAAGCTTGGCCAGGCCAGGAAGATTGGCGAGGGGCAGCGTTTCCGAGCAACCACCAGCCAAGCCGACAGCCATCATGACGAAAAGCGTCCACGCGCTCAGCGTCCGCGCCATGTGAATCCCCAATCTTGCTGCGGCGCGACACGTAGCACCGTCCGGCCCGCAAGTCTTGGAGGATCAGAGCCAAATCACCAGGTTCCGGCTGGATCTCGGCAAATGCTTAGGGAAATTGATGCAAGAGAGCAACAAATTCCTGAGTATAAGCTAGGTTGCTCGGCAGCTGCCGTAAGATGCTGCCCACACGGTGATTCTAGCGAGAAGCCCCATGCAGAAAGCTGCCCCCGAGACCAAGAAGCCGGTCGCCTCCGAGATCGACCTGGGCGCCTACTACATCCCGGATCCGGAAGAGTTCGGCCGCAACTTCCTGCGCCTCATGGAAGAGGGCCAGAAGGTCCTGCAGGGGCTGCTCGAGCGCGCCGGGCCGACCACCGGCCCCTACAGCACCGCCAGCGAGATGAGCGACGCCGCCAGCCTGTTCTCCGAGGTGGTGCAGCCGTGGCTCGCCGATCCTGCCAAGCTGGTCGAAGCGCAGGGGCAGCTGTTCGGAAACTATATGCAACTCTGGATGGGCATCACGCGCCGCAGCCTCGGTGGCGAGGCGGTGGCGGTCGCGGAGCCTGAGCCCGGCGACAACCGCTTCAACGATCCGGAATGGAGCCGCAATCCCTACTTCGACTTCTGGAAGCAGGCCTATCTCATCACGACGCGCTGGCTCGACGACATGCTGGCGCGTACCGATGGGCTCGATGAGCGCACGCGCATGCGCGCCGCGTTCTATCTCAAGCAGCTTGCGAGCGCTTTCTCACCGTCCAACTTCCCGCTCACCAATCCGGTCGTGCTGCGCGAGACCTTCCAGTCGAGCGGCAAGAGCCTGGTGGCCGGCATGGCCAATCTGGTTCAAGACCTCGAGCAGTCGGGCGACCTGCTGCACATCAGCCAGACGGACGTCAGTGCCTTCGAGGTCGGCCGCAATATCGCGACCTCGCCCGGCAAGGTGGTGTTCCAGAACGATCTGCTGCAGCTCATCCAGTACGCGCCATCGACCGAGCAGGTCTACGAGCGGCCGCTGATGATCGTGCCGCCGTGGATCAACAAGTTCTACATCCTGGATCTCGGTCCGCAGAAATCCTTCATCCGCTACGCCACGTCGAAGGGCTTCACCGTCTTCGTCGTGAGCTGGGTCAACCCGGACGGACGTCTCGCGCACAAGACCTTCGAGGACTACATGACCGAAGGTATCCTCGCCGCCACCGACGCGGTGAAGCGCGAAACCGGCACCGACAAGATCAACGTGATCGGCTACTGCGTCGGCGGCACGCTGCTGGGCACGACGCTTGCCTATCTCGCTGCGCGCGGGGAGGACCCGTTCGCTTCCGCCACGTTCTTCGCCGCCCAGGTCGATTTCAGCAAGGCCGGCGACCTGCTGATCTTTATCGACGATGCGCAGCTCAAATACCTCGAGGAGATGATGGCCGAGCGCGGCTACCTCGACGGCGCGCGCATGGCCACCGTCTTCAACATGCTGCGGCCGAAGGACCTGATCTGGCCCTACATCGTCAACAACTACATGCTCGGCAAGAAGCCGTTTCCGTTCGATCTTCTGTTCTGGAACCAGGATTCGACGCGCTTGCCGGCCGCCAATC
Organism: uncultured Rhodospirillales bacterium; assembly: GCA_902825855.1. GTDB lineage: Bacteria > Pseudomonadota > Alphaproteobacteria > Reyranellales > Reyranellaceae > Reyranella. The sequence continues at coordinate 6,750 of CADECW010000191.1, forward strand.
ACAAGTTCTACCTGCGCGAGTTCTATCACGAGAACAAGCTGGCCAAGGGCCAGATGACGATCGGCAACGTGAGGCTCGACCTCGGCAAGGTCAAACTGCCGATCTACGAGCTGTGCGCCAAGGAAGACCACATCGCGCCGGCAAAATCCGTCTTCATCGGCTCGAAGCTGTTCGGAGGGCCGGTCACCTATGTGCTGGCGGGCTCCGGTCACATCGCCGGCGTCATCAACCCGCCCGGCGAGAAGATGAAGTATCAGCACTGGACCAATGACAAGCGGGTGGCAACGCTGGAAGCCTGGTTCGACAGCGCCGAAGAGCACCCCGGCTCCTGGTGGCCCCACTATGCGGACTGGTTGGCGCAGCATTCGGGCGACAAGGTCGCCGCACGCACGCCCGGAAAGACGCTCGGCGTGATCGAGGATGCGCCCGGCAGCTACGTCAAAGTGAAGAGCTGAAGTCTCATCCCGATTGCCGATAAGGTCGGGCTACAAGCGCAGGTCCGCGGCGGATGTCCCTGTTTACTCTGGCCGAGCTGGAAGCTGCCGTGCCGCTCGTGCGCGCAGTTGTCCCCGAGACACCGCAGCATGCCTGGCCGCTGCTCGCCAAGCGGACGGGCACCGAGGTTTGGGTCAAGCATGAGAACCATACGCCCACCGGTGCCTTCAAGGTGCGCGGCGGCGTCGTCTATGTGGGCGCGCTGAAGCAGCGCCAGCCCGGCGTCACCGGCGTTGTCACGGCCACGCGCGGCAATCACGGCCAGTCCATCGCGCTGGCAGCTTCGAAGGCCGGCCTCGGCAGTACCATCTTCATCCCGCACGGCAACTCGCGCGAGAAGAACGCAGCCATGCGGGCCTTCGGTGCAGAGCTGGTGATCGTGGGCGCGGACTTTGATGAATGCCGCCAGCACGCCGCATCCTATGCAACCGAGCGCGGCCTGCATTTCGTACCCTCGTTCCACGCCGACCTCGTCAGGGGCGTCGCGACCTATGCGCTGGAGCTGTTCCGCGCGGTACCGAATCTCGACACCGTCTACGTGCCGATCGGCATGGGCTCGGGTATCTGCGGGCTGATCAGCACGCGCGATCTGCTGGGGCTTTCGACCAAGATCGTCGGGGTGGTTGCCGAGCGCGCGCCTGCTGTTGCGCTCTCGTTCGAGCAGCGCACGCTCGTGCCCACGAACTCCGCCGCCACCTTCGCCGACGGCATGGCGTGCCGCGAGCCGGTTGCCGAACCGATTGAGATTATTTGCCGGGGTGCTGATCGTGTCGTGCGCGTCAGCGAGGATGAGATCGCCGACGCCATGCGCGCCTACTACGAGGACACGCATAACCTGACCGAAGGTGCCGGCGCGGCAGCACTCGCCGCCCTGATGCAGGAGCGCGACCGCATGGCGGGCAAGCGGGTCGCGCTCGTGCTTTCGGGCGGCAACATCGACCGCGAGATGTACGCCGAAGTCCTCGCGGGACGGACCCCGAAGGTCTGACGACTACTTCGCCAGCGCCTGTGCAAGGTCGGCGATGATGTCCTCAGCGTCCTCGATGCCGATCGACAGCCTCACAACGTCGTCTCCGGCGCCTGCCGCCTTCCGCTGCTCGTCGGTCAGCTGCCGGTGCGTGGTCGATGCCGGATGGATGATGAGGCTGCGCACATCGCCGATGTTCGCCAGATGCGACAGCAACTGCACGTTGGAGACGAGCCGCACGCCGGCTTCATAGCCGCCCTTCAGCCCGAAGGTGAACACCGCACCGGCGCCCTTCGGACAGATCTTCTTGGCAATGGCGTTGAATTCATTGTTGGGCAGGCCGGCGTAGTTCACCCAGGCCACCTGCTTGTGCTTGGAGAGGTA
>CADECW010000192.1 GCA_902825855.1 uncultured Rhodospirillales bacterium
CCGCACTGGTGCACCGACACGGTGCGATTCTCGGACCAGGACGCTGCCGGCCACGTCAACAACGTGGCGATCTGTGCCTACCTCGAAACCGCGCGCCTCACCTTCATGCGCGACATGGGCCTCATGGCCAACACCGAAGGCACGCGGGGCATCTCGGCCGGCATGACCGTGAGCTTCCTGGCCGAATCGCACTGGCCGGGCCAGGTCGAGCTGGGCACGGGCGTGATGAAGATCGGGACGAGTTCCATCACCGTCGGTTCCGCCGCCTTCAAGGACGGCAGCTGCATCGCAGCGGCCGAGATGACGGTGGTCCGGCTTAGAGGCAAGACACCCCACCCGATCGACAGGACGCTGCGGGAAAAGCTGGAAAAGTATGTCCTGGCAGGGTTTTAGCGCCGGCTTGACCGACCTGGGGCAGGTCTGTATCTTGCCTTTCTGCGAGTAAGTCGCATCTGCATAGGGACCGGCGCCAGGGCATGTTCATCTGCATCTGCAAAGCAATTCGTGAACGCGAAGTCGACGCCGCCGTCCGAGCGGGCGCCCGCCGTCCGGCCGACGTCTTCCGCGCTTGCGGCAAGGCTCCTCAATGCGGCAGCTGCGCCTGCGACATGCGCGAGCGCATTGCCAAGACGATTGCCTACGAGCAGGCTGCAGCGCCCAATCTTCTAGCTGCTGACTAGTCGTCAGCGGCAGCACCCAATGCCGGTGGCGTAACTTCCCACGCTCTCGGCCCGCATCCGGCTGGCCCGCGCTCCCCTCAACTTGATTCCTTGCCTTCGCCGATCTGCGTCTGCAGGTAATTCTGCTCGCCGACCTTGTCGACCAGCGACAGCTCGGTCTCCAGGAAGTCGATGTGCTCCTCGGCATCCTCGAGGATGTCGACGACGATCTCTCGGCTGACATAGTCCTTGCTCGATTCGCAGAGCGTCACCGCCGCGACCAGCGCCGTGCGCGCCTCGGTCTCCAGCCGAAGATCGGCGCGCAGGCATTCGACGACCGTCTCGCCGACGGCGAGCCGGCCGAGGTCCTGTAGATTGGGAAGTCCGTCGAGCACCAGGATGCGCTTCATCAGCTTGTCGGCGTGCTTCATCTCGCCGATCGACTCATCGTAGATCTTCTTCGCCATCCGCTCGAAGCCCCAGTGGCCCATCATGCGGGCATGCAGGAAGTACTGGTTGATCGCGGTCAGCTCGTTCTTAAGCAGCTTGTTCAGCTCGGCGACGATTTGTGGATTGCCCTGCATGGCGCTCTCCTTGGTACGCGTTCGCCTAGAGATACTCCGCGAATCCGACGACGCAACCGAAGAGTGCGCGACTGAGAACCGTTCGCTCAAAAAAGTTCGGATAAGGAAGTTCTCCGCAAGTCGTTCTCACTCGCGCGCGTCCACTTGCGCACCGTCGCGTGTCCGTCGCCATCTCCGGGTTCACCCCGGATGACCCCGATCAGCGAATGCCAACGAAAGACAGAATCGGCATCACGATAACGATAAGCCCGACCAGATAGATGATCCCGTTCAAGTGGCCTCCTTGCGCGCGAACTCGCCGCAGGCCGGTAACGTCACCTTTCTGCCAAGGTTGCCGTGGCAACCTGCCACCGTCCGGCGTGCCGCAACGTCGGCACGAGTCGGACGTTCACCAACGATCAACAGCCCACCCGACCCGTTCGTCGGGTTAGCCGGAGTACGCGTTATGCCTTTGGACAAAGGAAAGCCCCCCTTCACCCTTCCCAAGCTCCCGTACGCTGAGGACGCGCTCGCGCCCGTCATTTCGGCCAAGACGATCTCGTTCCACTACGGCAAACATCACAAAGCCTACGTCGACAAGCTCAACGAGCTCATCGAAGGCACCGCCTATGCCGGGCTGACCATCGAGGAGATCGTCAAGAAGTCGGCCAAGGACGAAAAGGGCAAGGCGATCTTCAACAACGCCGCCCAGGCTTGGAATCACGATTTCTACTGGCACTGCATGGCACCCAAGGGCGGCGCCCCAGCCGGCAAGATCAAGAAGGCCCTGGAAGACAGCTTCGGCAGCGTCGACGACTTCAACAAGGCCTTCAAGGCGGCGGCCGTCGGCCAGTTCGGCAGCGGCTGGGCGTGGGTGGTGGCCAAGGGCGATAAGCTCGCAATCGAGACCACCGCGAACGCCGACACGCCGATCGCCCATGGCGGCAAGCCGCTGCTGGTTGCCGACGTGTGGGAGCACGCCTACTACCTCGACTTCCAGAACCGCCGGCCGGACCATATCCAGGCCTGGCTGGACAAGCTCGCCAACTGGTCGTTCGCCGAGGAAAATCTCGGCTAGAAGGGAGCAGACATGCTGGGCACCATTCTTCTGATCGTCCTGATCCTGATTCTGATCGGTGCCCTGCCGACGTGGCCGTACAGCAGCGGCTGGGGGTATTTCCCGAGCGGCGGCGCCGGCCTGATCCTGATCATCGTGATCATCCTGCTGCTGATGGGACGCCTCTGACGTCCCATCGCCTGACCGGCTATCAATACCGGGCCATCAATACCGGAACGTCACGTTGACCGAGCCGAACTGCGTCCAGCGGTTCTGCTCATAGAAATCCGGCGTGCGCAGCACCTGCGTATAGGTGAGGCGCACGCCGTGATACGTGACGGCAAGGCCCGCCTGGGCTTCGGCGACGAACGGCCGGTGCGATACCCGCAGGCTGTAGCCATCGGTATTGCCGTCGAGGAAAATGTTGCGGCCGACTACCTGGCCATCGACCCCAGCGAACAGGTACCAGCCGAAGCTGCCGTCGCCGATGAAGGCCTCCGAGCCGGGTAGCGCCGGCCTCGGCCGCGGCGGCCCGAAGTCGTCGCGCAGGTTCTTGCCGATACGTGCCGTGCCGCCGACGTCGCCATAGATCGCCACGTTGCCCAGCGCGGCCCCGATCCGTGGGATGAAATCGAGCTCCAGCTTGGGATCCTCGAGCAGAACGGTGCGAGCGGTGCGCCAGCGCCGCTCGAAGCCGATACCGATCGTCGGCTCGTTGTGCAGCTGGTTTGCCCAGCCGTTGGCCCGGGCGACGCCGATGATGTTGTGGAAATTGTTCTGCACGAACTCGCCGCCGGCCGCCGGTCCGATCACACCGAGGTCGAGCTGCAGAGTGTCGAGCCGCACCGGCTCCTGGGTGCCCGTCTTCTCGTCGCGCCGTTTGTAAGTGTATTGCAGGGCGAAGCTGGCATAGAGCCACGCCGCATAGGGCCGGTCATTGTAGATGGGCTGCGATGCGAACGTATCGTCCGGCGTGTAGATGTTCTGGCCGAAGGAGACGCCGATCCGGCGAACCACCGAATCCGACTGGGGCTCGCCGAAGAATGTCGGCACCGTGGTCATGGCGACGATCCCCGGCGGCATGGCGGTGATCGCCGGCGACAGCCAGCCGATTCTCACGCCGTTGGTATAATCGCGGTCGGTCGGACTGAACCGGTTGAAGACGTCGTTTTCGACCTGGAAGATGAAAATATTGCGGCGTTCGCTTTCGGTCGCCGAGGGTGGCGGTGGCGGGTCGTCAGCCCGAGCGACACCAACGAATAAGCTCGTAGCGAGCACTGTCGCCAGAATAGCGACCTCGGCGATCCTGCCCTGCATCGTTGCTAAACGAGCGGCGCGCGCGCGGGTTGCACTTCAAGGACGTTTCCCCGCGAGAGCTCTGCCTAGCTATCGCGCGTTGGCGTCGGCGTCGGCGTCCCAGAGGTGACGACGCCAATACACTCCGATCAGGATCGTGAAGACGATGCCGACCAGGCTGAAAAAGGTCCCCGTCAGGGCGAAGCCGGTGTGCTCGACCAGCGGTCCGGCAGCCAGCAGACCGATCGCCATGCCGTAGACCGCCAGCATGCGGACACCCATCACGCGACCGCGGAAGCTTGGATTGGCTACGCGCAGCAGCAGCACCGCCATGGGGATCATGCAGAAGCTTTGTACGAAACCTGACACGAACAGGACGATCTGCCCCAGGAGCGGGTTCTCGATCCAGGAAAAGGCGAGGTTGAGCGAGAACCACAGGACGGCGCAGACGAGCGTCGTACGCGCCGGACGGATGGCGGCGCCGATCGTCGAGATCGCGATCGAGCCCGTGAGCGCGCCGCCGGCGAAGCAGGCTATCAACCAGCCGAGCCCGGTCTGGCCGAGGCCGTAGATGTCCTTGGCGACATAGGCCAATAGCGAGCTGATCAAGGGATACGCGGCGAGGTTCACCAGGAATGCGAGCAGCATCACCGCCCGCATGTCCGGCGTCGACCAGACATAGGCGAAGCCTTCGCGGAGGGCGCGCAACGGCGCGGCATGGGCAGGCTCCTCGCCAAGGACGCGCAGGCGTCGGAGGCCGACATTGAGCGTCAATGCAAGGCTTGCCGCGTAGAAGAAGCAGACGCCGACATAGGCCATGCCCGATCCGAGCAACGCCACCAGTCCCGCCCCCGACAGCGCGCCGACGATGCGCGCGGAATCGGCCGTCGTGCGGGACACGCCCATGGCGCGCATCAGGTAGTCCGACGGCATGGTCTCGCCGACCAGCAGGTTGCGCAGCGTGATGTCCGACGGCCTGACCAGCCCCATGACTGTGGCCAGCACGAATACCGACCATGGCGCGGCCTGGCCGCTCAGGAACAGGGCCGCCAGCGCCGTCGCCACGGCGAGGTAGATGGCGCGCATCACGCACAGGACATTGCGGTTGCCGACACGGTCGCCAGCCATGCCGAACAGCGGCGAGATCAGGGTGCCGAGGAACTGCAGGGAGCCGAAGACGGCCAACGCCAGGACCGACCCGGTGGAGACCAGCACGAACCAGCCCAGGATCACGCCTTCCATCTCGAAGGCCCAGGAGGCCAGCAGGTCGGCCGGCCATTGATAGCGGAAGCTTCGGACCTGGAACGGCGCAAGCGCCGGTACGCGCGCGGTGAGACTCACGTCTAGTTCGTTCCCTCCCCTGGCCGGCGTCTTGCTTGGCGCCTTCAGGGAGACCCACCGTGCGCTTTTGAGCCGCGCCCTGCAATTACCCCCTTGGCATGGGGCATTCTCGCCAATCGCGGGGCTTGCGCGTTCAAAGCCCCATATATTGTAGTTCTATTTCCCCTCATTCGGTGGGATTATGTGTTTCCTGCAGTTGCGTTGCAGGCGAGCGCAGCGCATTGTGGATCGGGGGATGCCGTTGAGCGGTGGCAGACGCTCTATAGAGCCGCACGCGGATGTGCCTTGGTCCAGTTCCGCGAAGGGCGATGCCGTGAAGCGTACGATATTTCACCTAATCCTGATCAAGCCGACGCACTACGACGACGACGGCTACCCGATCACCTGGCTGCGATCCCACATCCCCTCCAACACGCTGGCCGCCCTGTACGGGCTGGGTGAGGATTGTCGCAGACGCCAGGCGCTGGGCCCGGACGTCGACATCCTCATCAAGCCGTACGACGAGACGAACACCCGGGTGCGGCCCGACCGCATCATGGCCGACATCCGTCGCAGCGGTGGCAAGGCGCTCATCTGCCTGGTTGGCGTCCAATCCAACCAGTTTCCGCATGCCGTCGACCTCGCGCGCCACTTCCTCAAGGGCGGGCTGCCCGTGGCGATGGGCGGGTTCCATGCCGCCGGCTGCCTGTCGATGCTGCCGGTCGTGCCGCCCGAAATCCAGGCGGCGATGGACATGGGCATCTCGATATTCGCCGGCGAGGCTGAAGAAGGACGCCTCGATGTCGTCCTGCAGGATGCCTGGAACGGGACGCTGAAGCCCCTCTACAACTACATGGACGACCTGCCGGGTATCGAGAATGCGCCGACGCCGCACTTGCCGCCGGCCGCACTGGCTCGCAACGAGGGCAAGAAGTCGAGCTTCGATCTCGGCCGCGGCTGCCCGTTCCAGTGCTCGTTCTGCACCATCATCAACGTGCAGGGCCGCAAGAGCCGATTCCGCAATGCGGATGACCTCGAGGCGATCGTCCGCGAGAACTACAAGCAGGGGATCACGTCGTTCTTCATCACCGACGACAACATGGCCCGCAACAAGCACTGGGAAGACTTCTTCGACCGGCTGATCGAACTCAAGGAGAACGAGGGCATCTCGGTCTCGCTGATCATCCAGGTCGACACGCAGTGCCATCGCATCCCGAACTTCATCCACAAGGCGCGCTGGGCCGGCGTCTATCGCGTGTTCATCGGGCTGGAGAACGTCAATCCCGACAACCTGCTGGCCGCCAAGAAGCGCCAGAACAAGATCACCGAATACCGCAAGATGCTGCAGGCGTGGCACACCAGCGGCGCGTCGACCTGGGCCGGCTATATCCTTGGGTTCCCCGGCGACACGCGCGAATCGATCCTGCGCGACATGGAGATCATCAAGAAGGAGCTGCCGCTCGACATCCTCGAGCTGTTCATGCTGACGCCGCTTCCCGGCTCGGAGGACCATCAGAAGCTCTGGAAGCAGGGCGTGTGGATGGATCCCGATCTCAACAAGTACGACCTGCATCATCGCGTCGTCCATCATCCCAAGATGAGTGATGCCGAGTATGAGCAGACCTACCGCGACGCTTGGCGGACCTACTACACGCCCGAGCACATCGAAACGGTGGCGCGCCGCCACGGCGCCATCCCTGGCCGCGATCCGGCCGAGCCGGCCCAGTTCATGACCATGTTCAAGATCATGTTCGAGGCCGAGGGCGTGCATCCGCTGGAAGGCGGCATCATCCGCCTGAAGTACCGGCGCGATCGCCGCTACGGCATGAAGATCGAGCCGGTCGGCGTGTTCCACTACAAGCTGGCGCTCGAGACCTTGAAGAAGCTCAAGATCTACGCGCGATTGGCCTGGCAGGGCTGGCGTATCGGCCAGCAGGTGAAGCACGACCCCAAGCGCCACCAATACATGGATCTCGCGCTGTCGCCGGTGGTCGAGGAGGACATGGACAAGCTCGCCCTGTTCGCCGAGACGGCGGGCGGCGGAGCGGCTCTCAGCAAGCGGCGCGGCGAGGACCTGGCTCGCGCCAAGATCGCGGCCAAGCAGAACCAGCAGCGGCTGGAAGCGGCGGAGTAGCGCCCGCGCGCAAGCCGTCGAGCGATCACCACCGAAGGTCGAGGTCCGTGCAGGCTCGACCTGGCAGGGACACGAACCTGATGGTCTTGCTGTCTCACCCAAGGGGTGCAGTCCACGCGGCATTAAGACAGTTACGCTAGTTGCGCTACCGCTTTTCGCTCTCGGTGAGGGCCAATTCACCAGCAACGTGGCTTCGACGTCGCATACCGCGGCCTTGCCGAACGGGGACGCCGTCCGGCTGTTACGGATCAGATGAACGATGCACAGAGCGGGCACACGGGAAGCAGTGCGACGGCCCCGAAATATAACTGACGTCACTCAATGTCAAGAACTAAGGTCACCTGCGCCAGGTTAGTTTTCGGCTGTCTCTTCGCACCGTAGAGGCCCCAGATGGGAAGTCGAACCGACGAGCAAGCCACACTTTGCGTCGTCGGTTCCGTATGCCAGCACTGCTTTCAATGAGTGACCGGCGGTCGCACCTCGGCGAGGCCGTCGGCGTCCGTGGCCGAGATGGTCGTGCGGATCATCGATCGCTCCCTCTTGTAGTCCCATGGCCGGCCGCGATGGAGCATGGCGCGGTTGTCCCACATCACCGCATCGCCCTGGCGCCACTTGTGGGTGTAGACGAACTCGCGCCGTGTCGCCTCGTCGAGCAGTTCAGCCAGGAGTTGGCGGGCATCACGGTCGTCCATGCCGTCGATGGCATAGGCATGGCTGGCGACATAGAGCGCCCGGCGGTCGTTGGCCGGATTGCGCCAGTTCAGCCGCCAGCGCACCGGCGGCAGCGCCTTGCGCTCCTCGGCGTTGGCGAGGTCGGGATGGATCTGGTCGCGGCTGTTTGCATAGGAGTGGGTGGCCACCGCATCCTTCAGCTTGGCCTGCAGGTCGGCGGCCAGGCGGTCCCAGGCGAGCCGCGTCGAAGTGAACTCGGTATCGCCATCCTCGCCCGGCAGGACTCGCGCGGTCAGTACCGAAGCGAGCGCCGGCGTCTTCTTGAAGGACGAATCGGTGTGCCAGAGCGCGTTGGCCTTGGCGACGAGCACCTGGCGATGGTCGGGCGGCACGATCTCGCCCTTCGCGCCGATATTGGTCAGCTTGGAATAGAAGCCACCGGCGCCCAGCGACGCCACCTTGGTGAGTTCGAGAGGCCCGAAGGCTCGGCTGTAGGCAACCTGGATGTCGTCGGCGACCTGCTGATTGCGGAACACCAGCAGCGAATGTTCCTCGAAGGCGGCGCGAACGGCCTCGTAGGCATCGGCATCGGATGCGACATCGAGCATGGTCACGCCCTTGACCTCGACACCGAATCCCGGTCCCAGCGGAACCAGCTCCATCGCGTCCCTCCTCAGTTGATTCGCTGGACCATTTTATCGCATGGCCTCGGCAGAGGGCTATAGGCCTTGAGACTCATGATGCCTACGGCAGGATTTGCCCCCGGTCTAAGCCGCACCCCGTGCCGGAATTGTTGGCG
>CADECW010000193.1 GCA_902825855.1 uncultured Rhodospirillales bacterium
TATGTCGCGGCCTGCCTAGCGAACATACGGCGCAACGAGGTCGGTGCGGGTTACGAAAAGTCAGATCCACAGACTCGCGGGTTTCCAGCGGGCAGTTTGAGGCCGTGAGATTTGCCTTATCTCGCTTCGTGGAGGCGCGCCGCCTTTGGTCGACAGATTTGACTACCATCGGTCAGCCGCCGGACTGACCATTGTCATGAGGGATGCCTTCCTCGGTCGTCAGCCTGGAGGAGGAGGGCCGGGAGGTGGTTCACGAGGGGGCGGCATGGGCGGAAGTGGATTCGGCTTGGACCCCGGCGGCGGCTCGCGCGGCGCTTCATTGGGTGGTCGGGGAATACGCGCCATTCTTTGCCCTTTGCTTAACATGGTTCCTCGCCGCTCTCCTCGTCGCTCTGCCCGTTCGCCCACGGAGCGGTAGCCGTGGGCTATGTCTTCCCTCGTGGTTTTGGCGTCCGGATCACGGAAGGAGGAGGCCCTTTCGACCTCGACCGGATCAAAAAAAGAAGTTGCCGCGCTCGACGAAAATCTCGGCACTACGAGTACGTGATGTCGAGTGCGATGTCGTGCCCATCGAACTCGAATCTATGTGGAACCGCAGCGTCATCATTTTGAAACGAGATAGACCTTGTCCATCCGGCTCCCGTGTCGCGAAGCACTTCAACCGCAAGCCAATAAGGTTGGCGATGAGGCGGGATCGAGCTTGCAATGGTTTCGCTTAGGCCGGGGTGCAATTCGACCTTGTTGATCTCTTGGATGGGAGAAATTTTGTCGGGCTGGAAAACACCCCACGCGCGAACAATGAGCGGGCGTTCCGAGCGGCGCGTCACACTAATCGTCACGCACTTCTGGCTGTCGCCTACGCGAACATAGGTAGGCTCCACCTTGGTCACGCATCGCCTGGGCGCACGCCGCGCCTCAAGTCTAAGAAGGAATCGCCGCCAGCGGGCCCTACAGCTCGGCCAGCACCGCCTTGTGCTAGTCGACCTGCAGCGAGGGCTGCTTGTCGGCATCTGATACGGCCTGCAACTGCAACGCGCTTCGATTGGCCTCGGATCATCTGCATGAGATGCTGGATTTCGCGCTCAAGGTCGCTCTGGATCACGAAACGCTCCGTCACAAGATGCGAGCGGGAGCGCGGGACATTCTTGGCTCAGATGCCGCTGTCTTCCAGCCGCCGACGCTCACGAAAGGAGCCGGCGATCCCCATTCTGTAGCACTGTTCGCTTGGGCGCGCTGTCCATAGTTGGACATCCGCTCTCGTTGGGCGGATACCCTTCAGCGGGCAGAAAAACGGCCCTGGCGCGCGATGCCGAGTGTCCACTTCGGTGAGCGCTGGTAGCATTGCCGACATACCGGAGTACCCCGAATGGCCGACCCTGACCCTCGAGCGTTGGCCCTGCGCCTTTGTAAGGCGCTCGCTGTCAACGTCGCTAACGAGACGGAGACGTGGCGCAGCCGGGCTCTCATCGCATCGCGTGCCGGGATCCGAAGCCAAACCAATGTCGATCGCGCCATCGCCTATGCGCGCGCCCAGGGGTGGCTCAAGGTCGGCGACAATCGCGACGTGTGCCTCACTGATGAGGGCGCCCGACTGGGTTAGCGGCGGGAGCACAGCGCCCACCCGCCGATGCCGATGCGCCGCGCGACCAGGCCAAGAGCATGCGGACCAGCGGGGCCGCAGCAAGCATACTGGGATGGCTGGCTGCCTATTTCGGAGCGAGTATATATTTACATTTGGAGTCGATGTTCGCGATTTCTAGTTGCCGCGTCTGGGCGCTGCCAGTAAGGAGCAACCGCGCGCCGCCAGAAGACTTAAATTCATGGGAAACCTTCCCATCTGCTGGCAGCGTGATAGTGAAAACCTTGCCGTTCGGATTGCTGCCTGAGAAGTTGTTCCCCTCCCGGGTGAACGTGTAGGTGACAGCAGCACCAGGGTCGCATCGGGCAGTGTTACCGCTTAAACCCACAAGATTTGCGCTCCACGTCTGCGCCTGCGCTGATGCGCTGAGAGCAAGCAGGGTGATACATGTGGAAGTTGCTACGCCCATTCTGCCCATATGTCCCTCGCCAAGATGGTAGCGCGGAGCATACGCAACTGGCGCGCGATGCTAGGGACCGGGGGAGGGGTCGGCAAGGGCGTTCAGAACTTATCTGCGGCCGTCTCCGCCCTCATGTCGTCATAGTCGTCGCTTTCGTCCGGCCCCCTCCCCAGTTTCTCCTCAATCGTCTCCCGACTCGGCATGGCGTCGCACTCAAGCCCGAGACAGCCGTGGCCGCCAGCGTGGCGTGAGCGCATCCAACAAGGCGCGAGAGATTGTCTTGGTTGCACTGCACTCACGGTAAAATCTGTCGCAGCCGGCGATTCAGAACGCCATTCCGATGACGAAGCTTGCGGCAACAGCTAGAGTTGCAATCATCAGTACTGCGCCAACCAGCAAAAACCGATGTGAGGGCGTCAAGGGTCGTCGAGAGTCGCTCCACTCTGCGCTCCCCGCGCGATTGTCAATTGTGAATGTCGTCTCGAGCACAGTCTGGCTGCCACGGGCGGGGCTGCATTCCTCGACCACCCAATGAGGCGCCGCGCGAGCCGCCGCCGGGGTCCACAAGCCGATACCCCTGCCACCCATGCCGCCTCCTCGTAAACAGCCTCCCGGCCTTACTCCCGCAGGGGCATAGCGCCCGCCGTGCTGCCTCGCCTTAATTCGGACAGCCCCGTGGCGTAGAGGATCGCCACCATCGCCTGCGAAGTACGGCTTGCGATGGCTGAGAGGGCCGTGCACTCCCGCCCAAACCGGGAGGTGCACATATGGGTGATTGGCTCGTACCGCCTGTTTTATTCCCTCTGTTCCTAGTCTTCTTAGTGGTTGCATACGCGATCCTACGGGCTCCCGGCTAACGACCGAGGAAGGCATCACACATGATAATGGTCAGCAAGCTGCTCGTGGCGCGGAGAAGCCTGAAAGACACCGAATGGGATGGTGCTTATTTGGACCATTTCGTGGAGGTAATCAGCCGACTTGATGCACGCCGTCACGGCTTTGGCGCTGCGGATCTCGGTGCAATACAGGCGGCTTGGACTGACACTGACAAGGCTGCTTGGGCCGGTGGCTTTGTGGCGAAATTACAAGATGGACGCTTTGGACATGTAATTGGAGACGCCGGCGCCGACCATTGGGGTGACGACGCTCACATTGAAGTCACGTTGATCGTGCGGGAAGAGCCGAGCACGGAAACACAGTACTGGCAAGCGCACGTATGGGACGAAGATTTGACCCGTCAGTTGAACGAGTTCCTTCGCAGGGTAACCAACTGCTGACTAGGCTGGCAGCTCCATTAGCCGCGCCGTCTTGATCGCGCTGCGTCTCTACGGGACCGGCGTCGAGTTATTCGACCAGACCTGGAAACCAGACGATGTCGTCAAGGTGAGGTAAACTCTGACGGATGGTGGAGTATCTCGGGGAACTGGCCGAATGGAGCGAGCTTGCGTTCGCGGCCGTGCTGCTCGCGGCCTACGAGGCGGGCGCGTGGCGATGCTGATGCTCGGCTGCACGATCGTCACGGTGGGCGTCCTCGATCTTGCGTCGTCCATCGGCTCCTTCCGGGCCAGACCGACTACTCGGTCCCATCCTCGTGGAGCACTTTGTTCGATATCGATTAAACCTGGCGTAACCGCGGCTGCCATTCGCCGCTCAAGCGGCGATGTTTCTTCCGAGGTCGTGGCAACCTTGGGTTCACCGCCTGCGTTCAACCAAATTGGCGCATACCGTCGCAGCGGACCCGCCGTTTCTGGGGAGGTCCGAAATGTCTTCGGCAGCAACACAAAAAGCCATTGCGCGCCTGCTGGCGGACGAAGAAGCCACCATTCTGCACGATTGGATCCAAAGCTTGTTGGCAGCCGAATCGCGGATCTCTTTGCAAGAGGCACAGTTTCAAGGGAGGGAGGTGTTGCACGCGTTGGGCAAGGCCGTCGCGGAAGGCAACGTTACGGATATTCAAAGTGCTTTATTCGTAGACGTCCGCGACCTGCTGGCGGGATATTCACGTTCCCGGGCACTTCAGGGCTTTTCGCCGTCTGAGACCGCGACGTTCATCTTCTCCCTGAAGCATGCGCTGTTCGAGCGCATCCGCATGACAACCAGCGACGCCCAGCAGATCGCCGACCGCGTGTGGGCGCTCAGCCTTTTGGTCGACCAGCTTGGCCTGTTTACCATCGAGACCTTCCAGAAGGCGCGCGATGAGCTGATCGAGCGCCAGCGCCAAGAGATCGAGGAACTGTCGACCCCGGTCGTCAAGTTGTGGGATGGCATCGTCGCGCTTCCGCTGATCGGCACTCTAGACAGCGGACGCACCCAGGTCGTGATGCAGAACCTGCTGGAGACCATCGTGCAGACCGGGGCGGAGATCGCCATTCTCGACATCACCGGCGTGCCCACCGTCGATACGCTGGTCGCCCAGCATCTTTTGAAGACCGTGTCGGCGGCCCGCCTGATGGGCGCCGACTGCATCATCAGCGGCATCCGCCCGCAGATCGCCCAGACCATCGTGCAGCTCGGCGTCGAGCTGAACGTGATCTCCAAGGCGACGCTCGCCGACGCGTTGGCGCTCGCGCTGAAACGCACCGGCCGCGCTGTTGAAGCGAGTACGAATCCGCGCTGATCGCGTTCCGGTCGCGTCTTTTCAGCAAATGTCCAACACGAACGAGCATGACGACGAGAATATTTAGTTCGGGCGGTCCCTGACAATCGAGGCCGTGCATCCCAAGCTTTGGGCTCGCCGATCGACCTCGGATCGTCGACTAGCGCGAAAGGCGCCCGCCGAGGACAGGCGACAAGGAGCTTCATTGAGAAGCCTCGGTTGTCCGCGACGCCCTGTAACGATGAGCACTTGCCGATGGTCGAGCTTACTTTCCATGAAGCCTTGACGCTCATGCAGATCGCCAACGGGTGGGATGGCGCGGCGGATATTTCCGAGACGGACGTGACTCGGCTGCAGACCTTGGGCCTGGTGGAGCAGCGTGGGATGTCGATTGGCCTGACGGCGATGGGCAGACAGAGGATCGTTCGGCTTAGGAGAGCATAGTCCTCACACGCGGTGTCCATCCGCACATGCCGCTCTCGTCACGGCTTTATCCTCCGACATGGACGCACCGGGCAGCGGTGTGTATGAAGCTTCACCGTCGCCCCCTCAACCCGGCTCGCGATGGCTGAGAGATGCGTGTGCTCCCGCCCTCTTGCGGTAGGCACGCATGAAAGACCGGCTCGCACGTCCCTTCTGTTGCTTCCTGCGCCGCCACCTTGCGACCTCGCAAGTCCTTTGCCGGCAATCCGAGGTGAAGCATGACGTTTGATGGCGGCGGCCCGTGGAGCCAGGGCGGTGGTGGCTATAGCGGGTCACGCCGGCCACGCGACATGGAAGATGTCGTCCGGAAGGGCCAGAAGCGGCTGAAGAACCTGATCCCCGGCGGCTTCGGTTCCTACAGGGGCATCGTGCTGGTCGTGTTGCTGGGCGTCGTGATCTGGCTCGTGACCGGCTTCTTCCGCGTGCAGCCCAACCAGCAGGCGATCCAACTCGTGTTCGGCAAGCCATACGGCAAGCCGGCCGAGCCCGGCCTGCATTACAACCTACCGGGTCCGATCGGCGACGTTGTCGTGGTCAATGTCCAGGATCAGCGCCGCGTCGCCATCGGCTCACGCGGCGCCGGCCAGGACCGTGCCCGCGGCGCGGGACGCCCGGCTTCGACCGAGAACCTGATGCTTATGGGCGACGAGAACATCGTCGACATCGAGTTCGCGGTGTTGTGGCAGATCAAGGACGTGTTCAAGTACGCTTTCGACGTGCGTAACCCGGAGGACAACGTGCGCGACGCCGCCGAGGCCGCCATGCGCGAGATCATCGGCCGGTCGAACCTGCAATATGCCCAGACCGAGGGCCGCAGCCGCATCGAGCAGGACGCCAAGGACCTGCTGCAGCGCATCCTCGATGAGTATGGGCTGGGCGTTCGCATCTCCAACGTCCAGCTCCTGCGCGTCGACCCGCCGCAGGAAGTGATCGCGGCGTTCCGTGACGTGCAGGCAGCGCGCGCCGACAAGGAGAAGAGCATCAACGAGGCCAACACCTATCGCAACCAGGTGCTGCCGCGAGCCAAGGGCGAGGCCGAATCGATCATCCAGCGCGGCGAGGCCTACAAGGCCGAGATCGTCGCCCGGGCGAGCGGTGATGCCCAGCGCTTCACTCAGGTCTACGAGCAATACGACAAGGCCAAGGACATCACCACCGAGCGCCTCTACCTCGACACGATGGAGGAGGTGCTGCGCGGCGTGAACAAGGTGCTGGTCGACAAGAACACGTCCGGCGCCGGCGGCGTGCTGCCCTATCTGACGCTGCCAGCGCTACCCGCCAGCCCACCGCCACCACCACGAGCTGCTCCGCCCGCGCAAGGCGCGACGCGATAAGCCCGCCAACGACGTCGCGCGATGGCACCCGCCAGACTTGCCGGCGGCTGAAAACCGCGGCGCGGCCGATCGAAATGGCTCATAGACGCGCTCGGTGGCGGGGTGTATGCCTGCTCCACCATCGCCCCCTCAGCTTCGGCTTGCGATGGCTGAGAGATGCGTGTGCTCCCGCCCCAGCGGAGGCAGCGCATGAAAGAGTGGCTCGTACCACCCGTCCTTTTTCCGATTTTTCTGGCTTTGTTGATCATCGGCTACGCGATCCTGCGTGCCCCGACCTGACGGCCGCCCGCGGCCGGAAAGGATTCGCCATGAGAGTGCCCACGAACACCAAGCCCTTGATCCAGGGCGCCGTCCTTGGCGCCATCGCCTGCGCCGCCATTGGCTTCATCTGGGGCGGATGGGTGACAGGAGGCACGGCACGCAAGGATGCCGTGATAGCAGCGCACGGTGCGACGGTGACGGCCCTGGCGCCATTCTGCGCCGAGAGCTTCCGTGCCCAGGGCGATGCCTCGGCCAGGATGGCCGAGCTCACCAAGGCGAGTGCGTGGGAGCGCAACCGCGTCCTTGAAAAGAGCGGCTTCGCCTCCCTGCCGGGCAGCAAGACCGGCGAACCCGACCTCGCCCGTGCCTGCGTCGAACTGCTGATGGCGCCGGTGATACCCAAGACCTGAAGCGACGCCTGCCTCGCGCACAATGGCAGCGAACGTACACTGGTGGGCCTTTTCGACAGGGTTACTCGATGACCGACGAACCGATCGAACTCGACCAGCGTCGCGGCCTCTCCGCTCAGAAGGCGACAAGTTCGCGCCGCCTGCTCACCCAGGTCGAAGCCAACGAACGCGCCCTGCGCGAGCGCCGCGACGCGCTCGAGGCACACCTGATCGCAGCACCTGCGGCCAACTGGGCGGAAGTGGCGGAGAAGGCGCGTTACGTCATCGGTCTCTACGCCGCGAGCCTCAGCGCGAACGACACCCAGCGACATGCGCTGGCTAAGGTCGTGCTCGACGACTTGGCACGGCTTGAGCTCGACAATTCGACCAAGTCTGCAGCGGACGCGTGAGGCTCATACGAGCAAAAGGCCCCGCCGGCTTTCGCCACGGGGCCTTCGTCCTTTCGCACGCATCGGCCGTTACACCCGCCGCCTCGACGCTCGGGGAGATCACCGGCTCGCGCCGGTGGCGGTTCGATCAGTCGACCTGCTTGAGGTTTTCGGCCGAAAGCTTGCCGCTGCGGCTATCGGTCTTCAGGTCGAACTGGATCTTCTGGCCTTCGCTCAGGTGGCTGAGGCCGGCGCGCTGGACGGCGCTGATATGGACGAAGGCATCCTTGCCGCCATTGTCCGGTTGGATGAAGCCGAAGCCCTTGCTCTCATTGAACCACTTCACGATTCCCGTCGTCATGGGAAATCCCTTTCGCAACATAGCCATGCTGGCCTGCCTGGGAGGGCAAACCGTCGAATTTCGCACAATTCTCGGGAGCAAGTCGGAGGGCGGGCCCGGTCCAAATCGGGCGCGGCCAAGTCGTCAGTCCGTCTATCGACTCTTTCGACGTGGGGACTTGTCGGGCCTTCTGCAAGCGCCGCAGACAAACATTGTGCGCGCGGTGCGGGCTTCCCATCTCGATACACAATTAAGCACGCGGGGCCGTCGATGACTCTAGAATGTGACCTCGCTTCCTCGGATGCCGAGGTCCGCCGCGTGACGGCCACCTACGTGCGACCGAGCCGCTCCCGGGCGCTGACGCAGATTCTTACGACCTTCGCTCCCTTCCTCGTTGGTTGCGCCGCTATGTACGCCGCGCTGCAGGTTTCCTACCTGCTCACTCTCGCCCTTGCCGTGCCGACTGGCCTTCTGGTTGTGCGCAT
>CADECW010000194.1 GCA_902825855.1 uncultured Rhodospirillales bacterium
GGGGGGGTCCTGGTAGGCGCCGGCGAGCGGGATGCCCTGGCCCTCGGGCGTGGGGGGCTCCGGCGGCGGAATCTCGACGGCAACCACCTCGCCGTCCCTGACGCGCCGGCCGGGATCGGTTGCGGGCCTGGCGTCGAGGCTGACATGGCCGGCGCGGATCAGGGCCTGCAGGCGCGAGCGGCTGAGGTCGGCCAGCCGCCCGGCCAGGAACCGGTCGAGCCGCATGCCGGCTTCGGCGGCGTCCACGGTCACCACTGCGCGCTGGCTGGCATCGTCCGGCATGCTTTGCACTCTCGGTGCCTCTTCGGCCGCCCCTTGGCCGCCCTTGATCGTGAGGCCGCTCTCACCTATAGACGGGCTACCTGCGTGAGCCCCGTTCGTCTAGCGGTCAGGACGTCAGCCTCTCACGTTGAAAACAGGGGTTCGATTCCCCTACGGGGCGCCAGTACCGCGGAACATCCAGCGATATCAGCGAGGTTAGCCGTTCTTGCGGGAGCGGTTGGATATTTTCGTTGCTGCGCCCCGGCATCCGCAGCGACATGGCAGATGCGGCGATACACTTTTGCTCCGCCGCACGCCTATAACGCCAGATCTTCCGCGAGACGGCTTCAGCCCGGGATGTTTATCGGCCGCCGTCCGTCGGATCAGCAAAGGTATGAGTTGTGAGGCTCGGAAACGCTCTCGGCACGCTTGTACTCTCGATCGCCGCAGCGTGCGTCGCTGCGCGGGCGGATGCACCCGAGCGCGTCACCTTCCCCAGCCAGGACGGCAAGACGGCGCTCATCGGCTACGTGTTCAAGCTAGACCCAATGCCCGATGCCCGCGTTCCCGCTGTCGTCATGATGCATGGACGCGCAGGCGCATACTCGACGCAGGCGGCAGGGGTGTACGATGCCTCAACCCTGTCGCAGCGGCATCGACTGTGGGGACAGCTTTGGGCGAAGAGCGGCTACGTTGCCATGCTCGTGGATGGGTTCGGCCCCCGCGGCTATGCATCGGGCTTCCCGCGTTTCAGCTACCAGGACCGCCCCCCTGAGGTGGATGAAGTCAACGTCCGGCCCTTGGATGCCTATGGTGCGCTGGCCTACCTGCGTACACGGCCTGATGTTGTTGGCGATCGCGTCGCACTGCAAGGCTGGTCGAACGGTGCAAGCGCGGCGCTCGCGGCAATGTCCATTGACACACCGGCGCGCCGAGCGCCGGCGCCTTTGAGCTTCCGCGCCGCCATTGCCTTCTATCCTGCCTGCGGGCTCAAGGGCCGTTTCGAGGAAGGCTATCGCCCGTACGCGCCGGTTCAGATTTTTCACGGTTCGGCTGATGAGGAAGTGTCGCCGACCCGATGCCGCCGGTTCGTCGAGGCCAGCCGCGCAATTGGCGGCAACATCGAAATCCGCATCTACGACGGCGCTTCGCATGGCTTTGACGACCCCGGCCAACGGCGACAGCGCATTCGCGCAAATGCCGAGGCTGCGGAAGACGCCATGCGGCGCGCTCAGCGCTTCGTTTCCCGGATGCTTCGGGACAAGGACTAGGCACCGCCCGGTTACGCGAAGCTATGCGCGACACTGAAAGATTTGCGCGACGTCTCTGCCCGAGGCCGCATTCTCACACAAAGGTCCCGCTCAGTCTTTGCGCTGCTGGGCGCACTTGCATCGAGCACCTGGTTCTGGATTTGGGGCTGAGCTCGATGATGGCGACAAGGCGCTGCCCCGATACATGCATGGCTAGGAGCGTGCAACATTGCGCCGACCATCGCCGTGTGTTGCGTAACGGATGCTCTTGCGACGGCTTGAAGCCCTCAGTGCTTGTGGCCACTGCCGGGCGCGCCGGCTTTGCGCCGCGGCGGGCGGGAGCCCTTCTCGTCGAAGTTCCTCACCTCGACCAGCTGATCCCGGATCGGCCCGCCGATCTTCAGCTGCAGCGCCCAGTCACCGTACATCTCGAGCGTGAGGCGCGCGTGATATTCGCCCGGCGTGCCGGTGGCCTTGGCCGTCACGGGCTTGACGTTGTGCGCCATCGGCATCGACCGCATGTCGGCGCCGACGGTCACCTCGGCGTTGCTGTCGTGCCCGTCGCCGGCGTGAAACCTAGCATCAGCATCCGGAAAGATCGAGCTGCGTCAGCCCGTGGAAAACCAGGCCGCATGCAGGGTTAGGTTGCTGTCGCTCGGATGGGACCACTTGGCCTCGCCGACGCCGCTGCTTACGAAGACTTGAGACCAGGGACAGGAGATTGCGTTGACTCTGCAGAGCACAGCCTTTCCGCATCTGGCGGCACCCATCACGCTCGGCGGCGTGAGGCTGCGCAACCGCATCGTGATGGGGTCCATGCACACGGGCCTCGAAGGTCACCAGACCGAGAACAGCTTCGACCAGCTCGCCCGTTTCTACGCCGCGCGTGCCAAGGGCGGGGCGGGCCTCATCGTCACCGGCGGCTTCTCGCCGAACCATGCCGGCCGCATGAAGGACGAGCCCTCCACGATGGAGCGGGCTGAGCACGTTCCGCTGCACCGGCGCATCACGGACGCGGTGCATGCCGAGGGCGGCGCCATCGTGCTGCAACTCCTGCACTCCGGCCGCTACGGCTACCACGACAAGGTTGTGGCGCCTTCGCCGATCCGCTCGCCCATCAACAAGCACGGCCCCGCCGAGCTCACCGATGCAGAGATCGAGCAGACTATCGCCGACTACACGCGCGCCGCGCGGCTCGCCCGCGATGCCGGTTACGACGGCGTGGAGGTGATGGGCTCGGAGGGCTACCTCATCACCGAGTTCCTGGCGCTGCGTACCAACCACCGCACCGACCGCTGGGGCGGCTCCATAGAAAATCGCGCTCGATTTCCGGTTGCCGTGGTCGCCGCCACACGCGCAGCGCTCGGCCCCGATTTTTTGATCGTCTACCGGCACTCCATGCTCGATCTCGTCGAAGGCGGCATGACCTGGGACGAAACGGTTTACGTCGCGCGCGAGGTCGCCCGCGCCGGCGCCGATCTCATCAGCTCTGGCATCGGCTGGCACGAGGCCAAGGTGCCGACCATCGCCGGCACGGTGCCGCACGCAGCCTTTGTCGATCCGGTGCGCCGGCTCAAAGCCGCCGTATCCATCCCCGTGACGGCGAGCAACCGCATCAATTCGGCCGAGCTTGCCGAGCGGCTGGTTGCAGACGGCACCTGCGACATGGTCTCGATGGCGCGCCCGCTGCTCGCCGATGCCGCCTTCGCCAACAAGGCCTTCGCCGGACGCGCCGACCGCATCACCACCTGCATTGCCTGCAACCAGGCGTGTCTCGACCACTACTTCGAGAGCAAGGAGATCACCTGCCTCGTCAACCCGCGCGCCGCGCGCGAGACCGAGTTCGTTCCGCAGCCGATTGCGAGCAGGAAGAAGATCGCGGTAGTGGGCGCCGGCGTCGCCGGCCTCGTGTGCGCCATCGAGGCCGCCGCGCGCGGACATGAGGTGGTGGTGTTCGAAGCCGGCGCGCGCATCGGCGGGCAGATGAACCTCGCTGCCCGCATCCCGGGCAAGGCCGACTATGCCGACGTGGTGCGCGCTTATGCAGCGCAGCTCGGCGACTTCGGCGCCAAGATTGTCACTGGTCGCCGCGCGAGCGCTGCGGAGCTGCTGGCCGAAGGCTTCGACGACTTCGTCATCGCCACCGGCATCAGGCCGCGTCCACTCGACGTGCCCGGCGCTGCGGACACGCGCGTCATCTCCTACGAAGCCGCGCTCACCGACGGCACCGAGGTCGGCAATCGCGTCATCATCGTCGGCGCCGGCGGCATCGGCCACGACGTGGCACTAGCGCTGACGCATCCCGACTTGCGCGAGACGCTCGAGCCCGGCGCCTTCGCGCATCGCTGGGGCGTCGACGGCACGCCGCATCCCTCGCTGCCCAGGCGCCAGGTCACGCTCATCAAGCGCTCGCCGGGTCCTTTCGGCCGCACGCTCGGCAAGAGCACGGGTTGGATCCTGCGCCAGGAGCTGCGCGATTTCGGCGTCGAGCAGATTGCCGGCGCCGCCTACCGCAGGATCGATGCCGACGGCCTGCATATCTCGGTCGACGGCACCGATCGCAGCATCGCCTTCGACATCCTTGTGGTCTGCGCCGGCCAGGAACCCGACCGCTCGCTCGCCGACGCCCTCGTCGCGGCCGGCCGCACCGCGCACGTCATCGGCGGCGCCCGCTACGCCGCAGAGCTCGATGCCAGGCGCGCGATAGAAGAAGGCACCGCGCTGGGCTGCACCATCTAGCGCCGGACAGGCAAACGAGCGGAGACGTAGACCCGACCCCGCTCGTTCCTACTTTCAGTGCCGCATCGAGTCGAGCTGCTCGCCCTTGTTCTCGACCTCACGCGCCTTCTGATAGCTCTCGATCAGCAACTGGTAAGGCGGAAAGATCTGGGTGTAGACCTTGGCCCACTCCTGAGCATCCTCGCGGTGCCAGGTCTTCTGCAGCTCGGAGGCAACCGCGGCCGTATCCATCGGCACGACACCGGCCTGCATGATGCGGGCAAGCGTGATCTCCTGCGCCATTTTCGAGTAGGTGCCCGAGGCATCGACCACGGCGAACACCTGGTAGCCGTCTTGCACCGCGGCGATCGACGGAAACGCCATGCAGACGCTGGTGATGGTGCCGGCGATGATGAGCTGCTTCTTGCCCGTCGCTTTCACAGCCGCGACAAAGTCGGGATTGTCCCAGGCATTGATCTCGCCACGGCGCGCCACGTACTTGGCATGCGGGGCGTTGGCGTGAATTTCCGGGATCAACGGCCCGTTGGGGCCCTGCGGTACCGATGCCGTGGTGATCACCGGCAGCTTTGCCAGTGTCGCCATTCTGGCGAGCGCGGCCGCGCGCTGGCGCAGCTCCGGCATCGGCATGTCGCCGACCGTCTGGAACAAGCCGCTCTGATGGTCGATCAGCAGCAAAGCCGCGTTGTCGGGGTCGATCTTCGGTGTCTTGCCATTGAAGTTGGCGGGAAGTGCCATGTTGGTCATTTGGGGTCCCCTTTGGGGTTCTTTCTGCTGTCGTTAGTGATGTTCGCAAACCAGCCGCCGAAGTGCCGGCCCGCAGTTCCGCAGCTCAGTTTTCCGTGCGGTCGTAAGAGAACTGGATGCCGGCCGTGCCGCCTGTCTCGATGAACAGGTTCATGAAGGCCGGAACCGTCTCCTTGCGCGACCAGTCGCGCTGCAATTCGCAGAAGAGCTGCGGCACGCTGATCATCTTGCCTCCCGCCTGCTCGATGCGGCGAAGTCCCATCTCGTGCGCCGTGACGGACGTGCCGCCGACGGCGTCGGCAACGACATAGACCTCATAGCCCTCGGCCAGCGCGTCAATGGCCGGGAACGACAGGCACGCCTCGGTCCAAAGCGCGGTCATGATCAGCTTCTTGCGGCCCGCCTTCTCCACGGCTTGGCGAAACTCGACATCCTCCCAGGAATTGATGGTGGTGCGGTCGATGGTGGGCACGCCTTTCAGCGCCTTGCGGATCTGCGGGATCGGCGGCTTGTTGAGCCCGGTCTTGACGTTCACGGTCGAATGGATGATCGGCAGCCCATAGGCGACGGCCGCCTTCGAAGCTCCCACGATATTGTTGATCAGAAGCTGCCGATCCATGGAGGCGATCGAGTTCACCTGCACCGGTTGGTAATCGATGATGATGAAGGCGGAGTTCTGAGGCGTTAGCAAACGATCCTTTGCTGGATCGCGGATGGGTTCACTGGTCATGATGGTCTCCTAGCTACCTTCGCTTCGTTCGCTGCCGATCGGCAGCATTTGCCTGCTGTACATTGTCACTCAGGTCATGTGCATCCTCCCTAAGTTTGGGGCGGTACACGCTCACGGCCGCAGAACCTGGCCAAAGAAAAAGCGGCCCCGGCATAGTTCGCCGGGACCGCTCCGCGGTCAGCTTGCACTGGCTGTCTCTGCGATGGCGCCGAACTTGCCATCCTGGAAATCAAACATTGCCTGCGTGATCTCCTCGACGGTGTTCATGACGAACGGTCCGTGCGCCACAACCGGCTCGTCGATCGGTTCGCCGGTCAGCACCAGCAGCTTCGCATCGCCGTTGGCCTCGATGGAGATGCTGCCACCGTCGCGGCCGAGGATTGCCGTCTGGGCCTCGCGCACGATCTCCTGTCCATCAATCTCCACCGCACCGGAGAGAACGAGCACCGAGAGCGTATGGCCTTCGGGTATGTCGAGCGTCGCGGATTTTCCGCGCACCAACCGCACGTCCCAGATGTTCATGGGCGTGAACGTACGCGCCGGCCCTTTGGCGTCACCGAAACCGCCCGCGATCACGCGCAGCTTGCCGGCGCCGCCGGGAAGTTCGACCGCAGGGATGTCTGCATCGAGCAGGTTCTGGTATCCGGGCTTCGCGCCCTTGTCCTTGGCGGGCAGGTTGACCCAGAGCTGGACCATCTCGAAGTTGCCGCCGTTCTTTGCAAACGCCGGCGAATGGTACTCCTCGTGCAGGATGCCCGAGGCGGCCGTCATCCACTGCACGTCACCTGGGCCGATCACGCCACCGGCTCCGGTGGAGTCGCGGTGCTCGACCTCGCCCTCGTAGACGATGGTAACCGTCTCGAAGCCCTTGTGGGGATGCTGGCCAACGCCCCGCCGCTCGGTGGTGGGGGTGAACTTGGTTGGCCCGGCATAGTCGAGCATGATGAACGGGCTGATGTGCTGTCCCTGGGCCCGATGCGAGAGCATGGAGCGTACGGGGAAGCCGTCGCCCACCCAGTGTTGCCGAGGGGCGCTAAAGGTGCCCAGAACCTGTCTCATGACTTGATCTCCTTTCCGGCGTCTGATGCCGTGTCTTGAGAAAGAAGATGTCAGCAGGTCAATCGATCGGGTAGTCTGGCACTTTGGCACTCAGAGTCCTATTTAGTGAACGATGAGAGACCTCAACGACCTCTACTTCTTTGTCCAGGCCGTGGACCATGGCGGCTTCGCGCCAGCAGCGCGGTCCCTCGGCATGCCCAAATCCAGGCTGAGCCGCCGCATCGCGATGCTGGAGGACCGGCTCGGCATCCGGCTCGTGCAAAGGACGACACGGCGCTTTGCCGTCACTGAAGTGGGACAGGAGTACTACCGGCATTGCGTCGCCATGCTGGTGGAGGCCGATGCCGCGGACGACGCCATTGCGCAGCTCCGCTCCGAGCCGAGGGGACTAGTCAAGGTGAGCTGCCCCTCGGCCCTCGTCTACTTCCACGTCGGCGACATGCTCGGGCGGTTCATGGTGGCCAATCCGCAGGTCGAGATACATCTGACCTCGACCAACCGCAGCGTCGATGTCATTGGCGAAGGCTTCGACGTGGCTTTGCGAGCGCGTTTTCCGCCACTGGAGGACAGCGACCTCGTCATGAAAGTGCTCGGCAACAGCAGGCACCGCCTGATCGCGGCGCCATCGTTCCTGGAGCGCTATCCGCAAACGCTTGTGCCCGCCGACCTTGCCTTGCTGCCAAGCGTCGATCTCGGACCTCCGGGCGGCGAGCACATCTGGCTGCTCGATGGTCCCGATGGGGCTCGCGCCCGCGTGCCGCACCGTCCCCGGATGATTGTGGACGACATGGTCGCGCTGTGTTTTGCGGCGCGCAACGGGGTGGGCATCGCCCAGCTTCCGACGATGATGATCCGCGACGAGCTTGCGCGCGGCAGCCTCGTCGACGCGCTGCCCGACTGGGCCCCGAGGAGCCGCATCGTCCACGCGGTGTTCCCGTCACGCCGCGGGCTGCTTCCCTCTGTCCGCGCCTTGATCGATCATCTGGCGTCCGAGTATGCCGCCCTCGAGGCAGCGGGAGAGATCAAAGTCTAGCGTCGACAGGGAACGATGCGCCGGTCCACTACGACTCCGTGAAATTTCCCTGCGCGCTGAACACGGGTTGCTTGTCGCGCCGCTTCATGCCGGGCAACTCCTGCAGCCAGGCGAGCGAGGAGCGGAACCAGAATTGATCGCGCGGGACGAGTTGATCCCGTTGGCGCAGCGTGCCGACGCGCAGGCCGACGGCCTTGGGCTGTGGGCCGATAGGCGCGGAATAGATCGGCGATCCGCAATTGGGACAGAAGGTCTGCTCGCGTTGGTTTTTGCTCTCTCCAGTCTTGACGTAAACCGTGGGCGCACCTGACAGAAACCTGAACGTGCCCGGTTCGGCCTGCGCCACCGTGCGGAAGGCGGTGCCAGAGAGGGTTTGGCAATCGGCGCAGTGACAGATGATGACCTTTGCCGGATCGACCTCCGCTTCGTAGCGAATATTTCCGCAATGGCAG
>CADECW010000195.1 GCA_902825855.1 uncultured Rhodospirillales bacterium
CACTTAGGCACCCGTTGCCCAGCAATTGGTTACCAAGGCCGATAACTTATAACTTTCCGCAACGAGGAGGATCGCCTTGCGCGCGAAACAAAAAGTTGTTTAGTGAGGCCGCTGGACGGGCTTGCCGAGGCTTTTTGCAATTTCCTCACTGAGGTCTTGAAAATAGATACTGTCGAGGAACTTATTGAAGCTCTCTGCAACTAGATAAACATTATCATAGCCAGGCGGCCAATATTCTTTGTCATGATCCCAAAAATACACCACCCCTCGATTCAAGCCTGCCATCGAAATGCAGATAATGTTCCCTGAACCATCCCCGGCAATTGGAAATAAGTCGCTGGGGATTCGTCCCTTGAGCGTCCTAAAATACCAAACCAAGTCAGGGACTCTAGGAGGGCCCCCGACCGAGAAGAAGCGTTGGACCACCCCGAACTCATCGGCGGCAACGCCTCGTATCGGAAAGAAACGCGGCTTCGGTCGTCCGCCATTGTATCGAGCAAGAAACGCCCGATAGTCGTCGGGGAGATCAACACGAAGTTCCGCCTCGAGACCAGCGATGTGCGCCTGCGTTAATGGCGGGCCAACATCGAGCATTTCGAAAGCCATGCAAGCCTCCGGTCTGTCACTTGAGCTTCGACGTGCCAAAGTCCATAGACACTCCAGCCCCATTATACACACCAGAAGTTGCTCTCAACTGCTGTAACACTTCGCTTTCGTTGGCGTTGGCAGGTGAAGGAGCCATGACGTTCAGAAAGGCACCGATTCCGACTGACATGTAGGTGGTAGGATCGGTCGCGATATCGGCTACCAGATCACCAACTGCTCTGGCATAAGCAGCTGGGCCGGTGTGCGCAGTGGCGGCATGTAGTCGCTCAGGGACGAGTTGCATAGTAGTGGAGGAAACTCCTGCTATGCCGCTTTCTGCGTGATGCCACACATACCCGGAGGGCGTGGTACCCAGGCCTGCCGCGGCATTGGCAGCTTCGCTGTCCACGCCGCGTTTCCCTGTAATGCGTTCAAGCTGTACTGTTCGAGTGGCGACCGATGAGAAGTCTGGGAAGCCATTCCGAAATGGGATACCGGTCACTGGATGCACGCTGCCGGTCAGAGCAGCATTGATGATACGAATTCCTCTGGCTGCATACTCCGTCAACGATATCAATCCGTCCGGATCGACGTTGTTTAGCGCGTCATTCCCCGTATATGCGTACAGATTGGCACCTGCTGCGTATCCTATCGGATCGGTTTGCAAGAACCTTCCCAACCCCGGTGAGTAATGCCGAGCGCGATAGTAGTAAAGGCCACCTGTCTCTGGCTCGATTCGCTGTCCCGTGTATGCAAAGGGACTTGCTGGTGCAGCGCTGGTCCCATAGGGCAAGTATGCTGACTTCGCGACTACTCCCGTCGGGCTGAGAGTGGCAACCGTCGACCCTTGGATATCTGGCAGGAATGCGAACCGCGTGCTTGCCGACACATTCATCTGGTTGAGTACTTCATTTGGCCCAACCCCGTAGGCATACCACCGCAGGATGGCACCGGTGCTGTCATACTCGAGCACTTCGCGGTTATCGGCATCCGTCACCGAGATCGTCGTGGTGCCGTTGACAGTGCGGCTCTTGCGCCAGCCGCGGCCGTCGTAGATGTAGCTGGCGGTGTTGCCGCCGCCGCTCGCCGAGACCAGCCGGTTTTCGGTATCGTAGCCGTAGGTGTAGGTGCCGTCGCCGGTCAGGTTGCCGTTTGCGCTGTAACTCGGCGTCAGGCCGGTGACGGTGGCGTACTGATTGAGCGCGTTGGCTGTGTAGGTGACGGTGCTGTGAGGGCCTGCCGGATAGGCAAGCCAATTGTTGTCGTTGGCAGTCTGGCCGATGCGCCGGTTGGTCCTGTCGTAGGTATGGCCGAAGGTTACCAGCAGCCCGGTGGCGGGCGCCGACACCGCGGGAGCCGGGTTCCAGATGATCCCAGTCGGCTGATTGAGGGCGTCGTAGGTGTAGGTCGTCACATAAGTGACGCTGCTGCCGGTCGGCGACGCTGCCGCGGGGATAGTCGGGCTGGTATCACTGACGCCGATGAGGCGACCAGTGAGGTCGTAGCCATAGGTTACCGATGGGCTCGATGGCGGCGACTTGGTTATGAGCCGGTTCAAACCATCGTAAGTGAAAGTGATGATGTCGCCGGCGCGCGTCTTGCGGATCAGCACGTTGCCGCTATCGTCGTAGGTGAACCTCTCATCGGTCACCGGTTGGGGCGGCGCGGCAGGATAGCTGATCGTGATCAACCGATCGAAGTCGTCATAGGTGAAGTCCGTGGTGTTGCCATTGGCGTCGGTCAGCTTGGCCATGAGGCCACTTGGAGTATAGGTCCGACGGACCAGGGCGGTCGGTTGGATGGCCGGACTGTAGGTCGCGGTCGGCCGGCTGACGTTGTCGTAATCGTAAGTGGTGACCCGGCCCTCGGCGTCGGTAATGCGCGCCAAACGGTCGAGCAGGTCGTAAGCCCAAGTGGTGACGTTGCCGTTGGCATCGGTGGCGCTGGCCTGCTTTCCGGTCGGCGTCCAAGTGCTGCTGGCGGTACGCAGTAACGCGCCAGCGCTGCTCTGGCGGACCCGCAGCAGTCTGCCCTCGGTGTCGTAGCTGTTGGTGGTGACGATCCCACCCGGCGCCGCGGCGGTGGCAGGCGTCGTTGTCTCGGTCGGCCGGCGCGCCAGGTCGAAGATCGCACGGGTGATGTTGCCGTTGGGGTCAGTGATCGAGACCGCGTCGCCCCAGGCGTTGTAGGTATAGGTGGTGGTCCGGCTAAGCGGCCCCGTGCCGTCACCTTCAACAGTCGACAGACGATTGGCGAACTCATCGTAGGTATAGCGCGTGACCGTGCCGACCGGGTCGGTCACGCTAAGCGGCAGGCCGTCGCCCGTGTAGGTGTAGCGGGTGCGCGGCTTGGGGGAACCGGCGCTGTTGGCGACCAACGACAGTAGGTTTCCGGTGGCATCGTAGGCGAGGCTCGTCACCAACCCGCGCGGGTCGACGATCTGGACCGGCTTGTTGAAGGTCGGATCGTAGATCGCCGAAGTTACCAGCGTCTTCACCGGGTTAAGCGAACTCTTGTCGTTCCGGGTCGTCTTGATGATGTTGCTGTTGCGATCGTACTCGTACGAGATGCTGTTACCTGCCGGCAGTTTCCTCTTCGTCGGGCGATCGAGACCGTCATAGTCCGTGGCCGTCTGCAAACTCAGGCCGTCCAGGTCCTGGATCTCGAGCCGCGTTCTGCCGCGTGGTGTGGTGTAGAGCACGTGGCGCATGCCCTTGGGATCGACCTCCTCGCTGCGTGTGCCGCCAAAGAAGTACTGCCAAGCCGCACCAGCGGCATTGATCTGGGTCATCACCCGCCCCAGCGAATCGTAGACGTTCGTGACGAACGGCACGCTGGGGAACGAAGGATTGATGATCGAGGTGAGTTGCCCGGGCGCCCCGTAAGCATACTTCGTCAAGTTGCCCAGTGTATCGTAGTAGCCAACAAGGTTGCCCGATGCGTCGTAGGTGTAGGAGATGCTGCGGCCGGAATCGTCCTGCACTTGTTTCAACAGATCGGATTCATAGGTAAGGGTCAATTGACGGCGAAAATCGTTGGAGACGGCAACCAACCTCGCCGGCGAGCCGGCGTAGGTCAGGGTGATCGTCGCCCCCGCCGCGCTGCGCCAGGTGACGAGGTTGCCGTTCGTATCGAACGACAAGGTCGTGCGGTCCTTGGATACGTAGGTGTAGGCGCCTGTGTCGAGGGTGAGCCCAGCCGCCGAACCGAGGGGTGGATTGTAGGACCCGTCGGCAAGCTTGACGAAATGCTCGATCACGCCGGGCTGAGCCACTGCCACTACGTTGGCGGTCAGCTGATCCATCAGCCAGCGCTGCGCGACCGTGGCAACGAGAATGCTTTTGAGCGACTTGCCGTTCGTGCCTTCTGCATTCAGGATATCAAATATCACGTACAGGGCTGCGATAGCCGAAGCGCCGTTGATCGGCGAATTTGAGGCCAGGCCCTCGAAAGCATCGCTGTTCGGTTGGGCTGTGATGGCAAAATTGTGTGTCCAGGCCGGACCGAGCGCCCCACGCTGGAAACGAGTCCCAGAGTCGTAGTAACGCTGGAACACAAGCCCGTACGGTATAGGTTGGCTGCCCACCGCGAGATCGGTTGCGGTGAGCAGATAATCACCGGTGACAAGGTTTATGGGCTCCCAGCTGATCGGCGTGTACCCGACATTGCCCCCAGCGTTGCCTGCCGACTGGATCGGACTGGTGACGATCGGAGACTGCGCCGGCGCAGGCGTCACTGAGTACGGCGCGTTGTCGACGACCACCTCTGGGGGTATCGGTGTCGCCGGTTCGCCTCCACTCAAACCTCCCGAGATGAAGGCACCGATACCATTGCCTTCCTGGAGCAGAGCATAGTAGCCAGCGCCCTGGAACTGCTCCAAAGTGATCGACCCATTCGCTGGTGCAATAACACGTCTGTTGCCGGAAGCTACGCTCACATCGATACGAGCAAGATCCGCGGGCAAATAGCTATGGGCCAGGATGGGCCGGAGCATGACGTAGTCGGCTTGATTCCCCCCGGCCTGCTGGTTGTTGATATCAAATACTGCTCCTCCCGACTGAATCGCGAGATCGATAAGCTTGACCGTCGACGCTGCGGTCGAACCGGGCTGCGTCTGCTCTATCGAGCCTGACTCGGCGACGCTAGAAAACACCGACGCCGCTGCGACGGCAGCCGTCTCTTGCGCAGTTGACACCACGGGGGCTGAAGCGGCAGGCCTCGGGCGGTTGGTTCTCTGAATGAAACTCAGGGTGTTCATGGGGAGGTCAATGAAGGGTCCGGTTGATCTTCCGACCGTCTTCATACCTACGACGCCCACTGCGTGATGGTAAATGCTGGTCACGCCAGCCAGCTGCTCGAGTAGCGCCATGTGCTGAGAGTGTTCGGCTAGCCAGGTATAACCGAGCATCGCCAGACTCTCGCCGAGCACCGCTTCAGAAGCGGGATTGCCAGGATTCATTGCAATATTTTCGAGAAGCACTCTCCGATGCTTTTCGATCATCGCCCGGCTGGTGAAGCCCCACCCCGTGCTTATCACATAGAGTGCGCCCGGAGTCGGCGTGACACGCACCTGATCACTATCCGCGACATCGAAAATCGTTTCGGGGTAGGGATGCACAATGGACGTTCTGACCGTGAGGCGACGGCCGCCCGGAACTGTTCCGTTCGCTGTCATCTGAACCACGCCGTCTATCAATAGGCTTGGAATCGCAGACGCGTTGAACGACACCACCATGCGGTGGCCATATATATCGGAGGAATTGAACGTGACCGCACTCGAAAGTGAGGTAAAGCTATTGGTGCTGGGATCGTTCGAACCGAACTCGAGCTTTAGTGTCGTTCGCGCATCGGACGGCAACGACGGCTTGAACTCTGGTTTCTTGTCCGGATCGTTGTCCTGATAGGACAACTTCGTTTGGCGCACTACCGCTCCAGCACTCAAGGGTACGATCGTCTTGCCACCGACAACGTCCTGTGTCGAGGCGGCTGGACAATTGGCTTTAAGATGGGCAACAAGATTGCCCGCGTACTTCGAGAGTGCGTCGCGAATGTTGGAGCGGTTGAGCGAAGTAATGCTGGTGGGCGTGATCGTTGCTCCGCTCTCGGCGTTGGTCAGGAATGTTGTTCGCGCGTAGCCTAACGCCGAACCCAACCCGACACATCCCGACCCTGCAGTTCGGGTATAGCGTTTGCTGCTCGGATCGAAGACGTATCTAGTGCCCCCGATGTCGGCATAAACCCAAGCCCACTTCAGAATTACAGCATTTGCGGTGAACGGCGGTGGCGGGTACAGAATTGGATCAAAGCCACCACTTGCTGCGGTCACTTCGACGCTGCCAAGTCCATTGTCGGTTCCCAGCCAGGAGGTAAAAGCGCCAGCATCATAGAGGATTCGTCCTGTCACAAACCCTGCGGAGTAACCTGACTGCCGAAGCATCGCGACCATAAGCTCGGCTTGGTCGTGAGGCGTACCCTTTCCGTCGACCAACGCACCGCCAGCGCCTTTGAGACTTCCAAACTGAGGCAGGGTCTCAATATTGTTGTACACGTACTGATAGATCAGGTCCGGATCGTTTTTCAAACCTCGGGCCAGTTCGACGATCTCTGGCGCCAGTGTTTGGGCTCTCGCCGATCTGCCATAGAAGACCGTGCAGCCCAGTAAGAGCAGCAGCACAAAGTTGATCGACCAACGTAACCGAGTCCACGTTGGTGTTGTTGCAGCCATAGCATCCCCCTGTCAGCGCGGCGGCGCGTCTTTGAAAGTTTCCAAGGGGGCACCTGGGGCCCGGCCAAAAGGTATCGGTTCTTCTCGCTCGCTTGCCCGACTTGCTTCGTCTTGCGAGCGATCGGGACGTTGAGTATTGTCCGCACGCTGATCGCGCGGAGTCGGGCCGAGAAGTGTATTGGTCGGAATGTCAGCAGGGAGTGCCTGGGCCTGTCCGACGCTGACAGGTGGCAGACTGACAGCGACGATGCCCATACAGAGCCAAAGTCGGCGCACGGCGCCGCGCCGATAAAAGGCTGTCCACACCACTACGGCCCCCAATTTGCGGCATTCCACTTGAAGCAGCCCCACAGGCCGGTGCTACCAGCGGCGGTCACCAATATCTTCTGAGAAGTTCGGTTGCCGTTGGCATCGTACGCGTAGGCGATGCAAACGCCGGTGTCATAACTCGCGGTCGCGATACGGCCGAGTGCATCGTAGGCATAGACCACGCTGCCATTCTGTGAACTTACCGCCGACGGCAGCGTTAGAAGACCAAAAGCCAGTAGTGGCGCGCGAACTGAGGACCATCCGAAAGCAGAATGCGGCAAAGCGTAACCTCTTCCAACGATCAGAAGGTAGTCGCTCAGTCGCAGGAAGGACATTCCCCAAATGTGTTTGGTCGCATATGCACTTTTGCAGGCTGCAACCATAGCTCGCTAGAAGTAGGAGTACCTCTTGCCACCTGTCGTGTAGATTGATGGCGTAGCAAGCGCCGATTTCAGCATGGCTCGATTGAGACCTGTAACTATTAACTATTGTTGTTCGTTCTGAAGAGGATGTGCATGGTCAAGGCGTTTGTTTCAGCCGTTGTCGGCTTCTTCATCGCAACAGCTTCAGCGATGGCGCAATCATGCGGCAACCTTCCGATCACGCTAACGAACGGGACGACTGCCAGCGCCGCCGATGTGATGAACGATCTCAACCATCTGCGAACCTGTATCAACAATCTCACCGTGCTTCCAGTTGCGCCGACCGGACGTTTGACGTTGACTCCTGGGACGCCCTTGATGACTGCCGACACGACGGGGACTGTGATCTACTACACGCCCTATACTGGGGCGCGGGTACAGATCCATGACGGCGTGGCCTTCGTGCCGTTCGCCTTCGCGCAGCTCACGGCGACGACAACGACAACCAACCAGGTCGCCAATGGGGTCTATGACCTATTCGTTTTTTCCAATTCGGGAACAACTACCCTCGGGTTCGGCCCGGCCTGGACGAGCGCGACATCGCGCGGCACGGGCGCCGGTACGACACAACTGCAGTTGACTCAAGGCCTGTGGACGAATCAACAGACCATTACGTTGACCAACGGAGCGACCACATACTCTCCGAAAGCTCCCGGCCTGGCGACCTACGTAGGTACCGTGGCAATCACGGCGGCTGCGGGGCAGATGGCAATGCAGTTCAAGCCGTCGCCAGCGGTTGGAGGCAACAACACCTGGCTTGGTGTCTGGAATGCCTACAACCGGGTCACCGTGCGGTCGCGATCGGCGGAGAATCAGAATTTTTGGGACTACCCGACGCAGACCTATCGACCGGTCAATGGGTCCAACAACAACCGCATAAACTGGGTGGACGGGCTGCAACAGTCTCAGATTGTCGCCCAGTACAATCAGCTTTCCGGCCTGTTGAATGCCGGCGCGTACGGCGCCGTGGCGTGGGACCAGACGACAACACCGAACGGCTCATTGGCAATCAGCCAGAATTTCAACGCTTCGAGTGTTGTCGTAAATACTTTTGCGAGGGATACCAACACCCTGCTCGGACGACACTATGTCCAGGCTCTCGAGCGAGCCCAATCCGGAACGCCCCGCTTCTACGGCTTCGGAGAAGGTTCCAGCGTGCTTGAGGTCGAACTAGAGATGTAGGGAGCACTGCGCCTCTTTAGCTGACCGCCGAATTGAACAAGGA
>CADECW010000196.1:0-1494 GCA_902825855.1 uncultured Rhodospirillales bacterium
CAAGCCGAGTGGCTCGAGCCCGGAGAAGCCGATGGCAGAGGTACAAGCCGAAAAGGTCGCGGAAGGCGACTATCATCGAAATCGGACGTGGTGGACGCGTACTACGTCCAAGCCGAACGCGTGATGTCTATGGATGAACCGCGGCAGTTCGGCGGGCCAAAATGTCAGTGGCTGGCTGTGCTGGCAGTCAGTTTCGAACCAGTCTCCGGATGAAATTCCCTGCAAGCCGCCGATTTACAGGGAATAAGCGCGCAAAAGCGTCGTCGCTCAAAGCCAAGCGGGCCAAGCGAGCAGTCACCTTAAGGGGTTAGCGGCAAATTCCCTGCCGATCGGAGCAGGGAATTTCCGCCACCGAGCAGGGAAGACCAGCGAATTTTCTTCAAGGCAGCGCCGAGGTCATTCCTTCAGCGAGGCTGATCGGCACGCTCCAAGGCTTCAACGTGCGGACCATTTGTGCTAGACGTTGCAGGTCGTCGAAGCGGAAGCTTTGGCGTGGACGGGACGGAAGTCCCCTGGGGGTCAAAGCCCGAACCCCTGAGATTGCAAGGGTGGACCGTACTTAGGTGGGGCTGGCAACCCCTGAGCCTAGGTGCGGAGGCTGGATGCCTCGGGGCGGATGCCCTGAATTCAGATCTGGCGGAAGCCGGTCTGGACCGCAGTTACCCATCACCTCAGCGAGGCCGGCAGCGCGCGCGTGCGCGCGCTTTCCGGCGAGGGACAGGTCATGCATCCAACCCTAGTCGTCATGCCCATCAATCGTATCAAGACAAACCCCAAAAACTGCCGAACCCACAGCAAGAAGCAAATCAGAAAGATCGCAGCGAGCGTGGACGCGTTTGGCTTCGTGGCCCCTGTTATAGTCGACGAACAGGGCATGCTCATTGCCGGGCATGCTCGCCTGGAGGCCGCGAAATCCCTGGCTCTGCCGACCGTTCCGGCCATCGTCATCAAGGGCCTCAGCGACGCCAAGAAAAGGGCGCTGATGCTGGCCGACAATCGTATCGCCCAGGATGCCGGCTGGGACCTCGAGCGACTGGCCGCAGAACTGGCCGAGCTGCCCGAGCTTCTCGCTGAAGAAAGCCTCGAGCTGTCGATCACCGGCTTCGAGCCGGCCGAGATTGATCGCTTGAGCACCGACTTCGAGGACCCCTCTCGTGATCCCGCCGACGATATCGATGTCGACGGTCTGGATGGCCCTATCACGACCCGGCCAGGCGACCTATGGCAGATAGGCAAACACCTGCTGCTATGCGGGGATGCTCGCAGCTCGGCCGACCTCACTCGCCTACTTGGCGATGAACGAGCGGACATGATGTTCGCCGATCCGCCTTACAATCTGAAGATCGGGAAAGTAGTCGGGCGAGGCGCTCGCAAGCACCGCGAGTTCGCCATGGCTTCGGGTGAAATGGATCGGGACGAGTTCGTTGCTTTCCTGACCGATAGTTTGGGTACCGCAGCGCAGTTTTCGAAGGACGGTGCTGTGCACTTCGCTTG
>CADECW010000196.1:1594-8218 GCA_902825855.1 uncultured Rhodospirillales bacterium
CCGACGGTGAAGCCGGTCGGCATGATTGCCGATGCCATCAAGGATTGCACCCGGCGCGGCGAGATTGTCCTCGACACCTTTTGCGGCTCGGGCGCGACGCTATTGGCGGCAGAGCGCGTAGGACGTCAGGGGCGAGGGGTTGAAATCGACCCTCGCTACGTCGACCTCACGCTCCGCCGTTGGCAGTCGTTCACGGGTCGTGACGCAATCCACGTGGAATCCGGTCTCACTTTCGAGGAGATGGGCGCTCGTCGCCTCAACCCCTCAAGCCCAACGGCCGACCGTCTCACGGCGACCCGGTCGCGCGCCGCCCGCCGGGCGGGAGGGTGACGGTCATGAGCCACAAGCGCAGCAAATCCGCCCCGCAAGCGCCGGCCGCGGACCGTGACCTGTACGATCTTGGCCCCGGTCACGCTGAGCCACACGTCACTGCCGAAAACGGAGGCCCCCAGACAGGGCGTGGGCGCAAGCCGGCACGTCAAGGCCGTTCTGAACCGAGCTATCCGGTCGGATATGGTCGCCCGCCAAAGCACACCCAATTCAAGCCGGGGCTGTCCGGCAATCCCAAGGGCCGGGCGCCAAAATCTGTCAACCTGGCGACCATCGTCAAACAGGTGCTAGGCGAGCAAATGCCGATTCGGACGGGCGGTCGCGTGCGCCGGATGTCCAAGATCGAGGCGCTCTTTCGCTCCTTGTTGGCCCGGGCCTTTAAGGGCGACCTGAAAGCGTTGCACGGGCTCTTGGCCATGATGAACAAGGCGGGGTACGCCGAGGAGGCGGACAAGTTCGCGGGCTTGCCGACCACTACCGACTACCAAGCCATCATCGCTGACTTTCTTACCCGCCGTGTAAGCGACGATCCATCGCGAGCCGAAAATGGGAGGGAGGACAGCACATGACCGGTCCTCACCCAGATCCCATGCATCGCTCCAGCGCCGAACGGCTGGCTGCAGCAATCTTGGCAACAGACCTGTATTCCTTCGTGCAGGCATCGTTTCCAGTCATTTCCGGCGGGCAACGTCTTTTGCCCAACTGGCACATCGAGGCCATGGCACATAGCCTGATGGAGGTATTCGAGGGACGAACGCAGAGACTCATCATCACGGTGCCACCGCGCAGCTTGAAGTCGATCTGTGCATCGGTCTGTTTTCCGGCGTTCGTCTTTGGTCATGATCCAAGCGCACGACTGATTTGCGTGAGCTACGCCGAGGCGCTTGCCCGCAAGCATGCCAATGACTGTCGCGCCCTGATGCGTTCGGCCCTGTACCGGGGGATCTTCCCGGCTACCCGCATCAGCCCGATGAAGGACACGGAAACCGAGGTCATGACCACCGCCAGGGGATCTCGCCTAGCGACCTCGGTCGGCGGCACCCTGACTGGCCGAGGTGGCAAACTCCTCATCATTGATGATCCCCTAAAGCCGCAAGACGCACACTCTGAGCTCGCACGAGAATCACTCAAGCAGTGGTACTCCAACACCTTGCTTTCTCGCCTGGATCACAAAGGAGAAGGCTCGATCGTCGTCGTCATGCAGCGGCTGCATCCAGACGATCTCGTCGGCCATCTGCTTGAGCAGGGTGGCTGGAAGCACTTGAATCTGCCAGCCATTGCTGAAGAA
This sequence comes from uncultured Rhodospirillales bacterium, assembly GCA_902825855.1. GTDB lineage: Bacteria > Pseudomonadota > Alphaproteobacteria > Reyranellales > Reyranellaceae > Reyranella. The sequence continues at coordinate 3,213 of CADECW010000196.1, forward strand.
GAGACGACCATCGAACTTGGCGCCAACCGCTGCTACCGCCGCCGCGTCGGCGACGTGCTGCATCCAACGCGCGAACCAAAACTGGCACTCGACGAACTTAGAGCATCAATGGGGTCGATGGAATTCAGCGCGCAGTATCAACAGGCGCCGGTTCCAAGCGGTGGCAACCTGATACGTTGGTCGTGGTTCAGGTTCTACGAGCGAACGCCTGATCCCCAGCCAGGCGACAAGGTGATTGTCAGCTGGGATACTGCGCTAAGCAGCAGCCAGCTGGCTGACTATTCCGCGTGCGTCGTTCTGCTCGTGAGGAGGGAGACCGTCTACGTACTCGACGTCATGCGGGCGCGTCTCGAATATCCAGATCTCAAGCGTGCCGTCCTCGATCGACATCAGCGCTGGCGAAAGGCCGGCTGCTCAGACTATGCATTGCTGATCGAGAAGAAAGGGTCAGGCCTCAGCCTGATCCAGGATCTGCAGCGACAAAACATTCGTCCAATAGGAGTTGATCCTGAAGGCGACAAGATCATGCGCATGGCCGCCCAAACCGCTCCGATAGAGGCAGGCGCTGTCCATCTACCGATACGGGCGCCCTGGATAGACGAATTCAAGCAGGAGATACTGGCCTTTCCCGTCAGCAAACATGACGACCAAATCGATGCCTTGTCCCAAGCGCTGCGGCGAGCGTTCGAGCCTCCTCCGCCGCGGGCGGCATTTGGTGTCTACTATACAGCGAGATAAGTGACAGGTCGGCAACTCTCGGCGACGACCGCCACGTGGTTCTTCACCGCCGCTTTGCGGAAAGAGAGGTGCCGCCGAGCCAAGGCCAGGTGATTGGCAAATCTGCCGGGTGTTTGGGATCTCGGACCGAGCTATTAACGGTGGCGCAGTACGGCCGCTCGAAGGTCGATCAGGGCCCTCGGCTGTCCGCCTTCACGGGGAACGCGGACACATGACGCGGACTGCGGCCACTTCCGAGACTCAGCAGTTTGACAATTGCCTCCGGTGCGGACTTGGTCGAAAGCGACTGAAGACACTTGCCCAGGCGGCACGCCGCCTTTTTCACTTTGACCTCGCACTGGCAACAGGGTCGATTCGGTCCTTCACAGGAATCTCGGAGGAGAAGCATGGGTGCGCGAACGGGTTCGCAGTTTCTCGAGGGGCTCCGTAAGGCAAAGCGCGAGATCTGGGTCGACGGCGAGCGGATCGAAGACGTCACCGCCCATCCCAAGCTCCGAGGCGCGGCCGAGAGCCTCGCCGCACAATTCGACCGTCAGCACGCCTACGCGGCCGAATGTCTGTTCGCCCACCCGGAAAGCGGAGAGCCCACCAATGTCAGCCACATGATTCCGCGGTCGCCGGATGACCTCCGGCGCCGCCATGCCGGCCTGGTCAGGATGTCGGAAGGCCCGATGGGCATCATGGGCCGCACGCCCGACTATATGAACATGAAGTTCGCAGCCTTCGCCTCGGCACCGAAAGTGTGGGCGGGCGCCGACGGGCGCAACGAGCGTGGCGCGCGCAATATCGTGAACTTTCAGCGTCGTCTTAGCCAGGCCGACATTTCTCTCACCCATACGATCATCCAGCCCACCATCGACAAGCGCATCGATAGCCAGGTCGTGGGCAACAAGGTCACCATCCGCAAGGTCGGCGAGACGGCCGACGGCATCATTGTCCGGGGAGCCAGGGTGCTGGCTACCCTGGCTCCCTTCGCCGATGAGCAGGCGGTATATCCGGGCCAGCCCATTCCGGGTGAGGCGACGCAATACGCGGTGGCTTTCGCCATTCCCCTAGATACGCCAGGCCTGAAATTCCTGTGCCGCGACTCAGCCTCGGCTCCGGGCGCCGATCCGTTCGACAAACCCCTGTCCTCACGCTTCGACGAGCAGGACGCCTTCTGCATATTCGACAACGTGCTGGTGCCTTGGGACCGCGTCTTCATCGATGGCGACGTTCAGATCTATAACTCGATGCGTGAGACTGGCTACGCCATCAACATGACCACCCAGTCGACCATCCGCGCCCTGACCAAGCTCGAATTCACTTATGGGCTGGCGACCCGCATGGCCGAGCTGATTGGCGACGTGTCGCCTGCCACGACGGAGATGTTAGGCGAGTTCGCCTGCTATGTTCGCCTGACCGCCAATGCACTCGAGCTGTCGCTGGAGCAAGCTTGGGAGCGCGCCGACGGCGTGTGGTTTCCCAACGGGGCCGTGCTCGAGCCGATGCGATCAATGCTCGCGGTATGGATGCCGCGAGTGGCCGAGATTATCACGCTGATCGGTAGCCACAATCTGCTGACCACGCCCAGCCGCGCCGAGCTTGACGATCCCGCATTGCGGCCGCTCATCGACGAGATGCTGCATGGGGCGGACGGCGCCACCGCCGACGAGCGGGCCGCCGTCTTCCGCCTGGCGTGGGACTTGGTCGGCTCCACGCTCGGCGGGCGCGGCTTTCTCTACGAGCGCTTCTATCTGACCTCGGCCGCGCGCAACAAACAGATGCTCCATATGCGCTTCTTCGACCGCACCCGCTCGCAGTCCCTGCTCAAGGACATGTTGTCCCGCCCTTGTTGAAGGGGCTTGGGTCTCTAGGACTCCAAATGCGGTGAATTCCCCGATGGGCTGGACAGCCGGCCTAACGCACAGACCGGTGGTGGACTGGATTCTCAATCGAGAAGCAAGAACAATGAATGATCATAGTCACAGGACGAGGTTGCTCGGCTACATTCGGAACGTTGCCAAAGCTGGTCTCCGATCGGACGGGATGCTGGACTGCCTCGACGACCTCAAGATCCAGGACTGCGTGATCGTCCAATGTGATCGATGGCCAGTTCGCGGGATCTCGAACGGCGATACCGGTGTGTGCCGAAATATCCGATTCGGCAGTATTGATGGTGAAGGCCGCCGAGGATCGGTCGCAATGACACAGTGGCGTATCGCTCAACGACGCGATGGATCGATCATGGCTCACAAGGTGGATCGCTTCCGCGAGACGGCAAAGATGATGCTCGAGCCGTGGCTGGTGGAGCAAGCCTTGGCGCGATTGGGTGGAAGGCGTCTTACCGCAGAACAGCAGAGCGTGGTCGTCAGTGCAACAAGGACGCCGTGGAAGGTACGGTGGCCACCATGGTGGGAGGCTAGTCTGTGATGAGTCACTAACTTGCGCTCACAGAACTGATCTTGGTCACAGCCCGGTCACAAAAATTTCCGTGTCCAGAGTGTTTCCCAATGTTAGGCAGCCTCACACGCCTATTCCCCAATGTAGGCGCCCCACGAGGTTGTTGCCCGCCCGGTCCCCCAAGCCGGGCGGGCTCCTCTGCGTCAACTTCAGGTCGGCGACCGGTGATGGAGGGCGTGCGCGGCGCGGAGCGCCGAGCGGCCAATGGATTATCTCGACACCGTCACATCACGACATCATAGGACCAAGCATTTGTCGCCATCGGAGCGACCTCGACCGGTTGCTGCACCAGCGATTTCGCCCGCCAGCACGCGACGATCACCAATTGCGAATTGTGATCCGCCCTCCGCATCTCGTCGTATCTAGGTGCTGGAGCTTAAGAATGCGCAACATCGTCATCACCTATCTTACCGTGCTGGTCGTCTTGACGGCCGTTGATCTTCTATGGCTCGGCTTGGTCGCGCTCGACTTCTACAGAAAAGAGATCGGCGCGCTCATGCTCGAAAGGCCTCGGCTCGAAGTTGCTGTACTCTTCTACATGTTGTGCGCCGCCGGCATCACGATCCTCGCGGTACAGCCCGCCCTCACTGCAGGTGATTGGACCAAAGCAGTGTTTCTCGGCGCCGTATTCGGCTTGTGCGCCTACGGCACCTATGATCTGACCAATTTGGCAACCCTTCAGCGCTGGTCGCTTCGGCTGGCCATTGTCGACATGGCATGGGGTACCATTCTGGTATCCTTCACCTCAACGGTCGGATTCGTCGTCGGACGGCTGAGCGCATGAGAGACAAACTGCTCATCGGCGCGCGGGCAGGTCTTCTGCTGTTCTTCCTCTGCCTAATCCTACCTGTTCATACCGCGGCGTCAGCCGACAGAGCCATCGCCTACGGGCTCTCGCTTTCGTTTACTGCCTATCGCAATGGAGAGGCCATTGGGCGTCACGAACTTACCTTCGCACGCGATGGGTCGCGCCTGACCGTGGCGACGAGGATCAAGCTTGCTGTGAAGTTCATGGGATTCGTCTCTTATAAGTATGATCATGCCGCACAAGAGGTGTGGGAAAACGAAAGGCTATTGTCGCTGTCCACGCGCACAGATGACAATGGGAAGCTGTACGATGTCAGAGCCGAGCGCACACCGGCGGGACTCACCGTGAGGGCGAACGATCGTGTCGAGACCTTGCCCGGCGGGCTGCTTCCATCCTCGCATTGGAATTTCACACAGGTCAGTCAGTCAGTTTTGCTCAATACTCAGACCGGCCGGGAGGCACGCGTTCGGATCAGGTTGATGGGGCGTGAGCAGGTAAGGACGTCGTCCGGTGTCGTCCAGGCTTCTCGCTACAGTTATCAAGGCGACGTCGAGATGGACCACTGGTTCGACGATTATGGTCGATGGGTGAAGACTGCCTTCACGGCATCGGATGGCTCGCGGGTGGATTATGTGTTGAATGATTGAATCCGTCTTCTTGGGATCCGTCACTACGCAGGCACACGCTTCACCCGCACCAGTCGCACGCCCCCACTCTTAGACCATTGCCGAGTTGATCAGACCTCCAACGGCGCGCAATCCCAGCACGTCCATAAAGTCGATGGTTCGGCCGCGAAGTTCCAAGGATTCCACTGCGAGCCGAGAAGTTCCATTTCGCTGAGACAGAGCATGCCGAATCCGCTTCTTCTAGGCGTTCCAACAGCCTCAGCCCTTCATTGGATAGATTCCCTTCAACTCATCCAACCACGCGCCAACCACGTAACTGAAACAGATTTCCGGTAGTGGGGTCAGAGAATGAAAGTTGCGGTCATCGGCGCCGGCGTTGCAGGTCTCGGCGC
>CADECW010000197.1 GCA_902825855.1 uncultured Rhodospirillales bacterium
GAGCCGAGCGCAGCGAGGCGAAGCGGAGGGACCTGTTCTGTTGATGCGTCGACAAAAACAGGTCCCTCGACTGCGCCGCCCTTCGGGCGGCTTCGCTCGGGATGACGAAAGAAGAGAGCATCGCCAGCTCTAACCCAGCGGCTGGGCTGCGATGTCGGACTTCACCTTGCGCAGGATCTCGGCGGCTTCCGTGCCCTGCAGGCGCTGGATGTCGTCCTGATATTTCAGCAGCACGCCCAGCGTATCGTTGATGGTCCTGGGGTCGAGGTCGAGCGCATTCAGCTCGGAAAGCGCGGTCGCCCAGTCGATCGATTCGGCGACGCCCGGCGCCTTGAACAGGTCGAGCTTGCGCAGTTCCTGGACGAAGCCCACGACCTGCCGCGACAGCCGCTCGCTGGCGCCCGGCGCCTTGACCTTGAGGATCTCGAGCTCGCGCTGGAGATCAGGGTAGTCGACCCAGTGATAGAAGCAGCGCCGCTTCAGCGCGTCATGGATCTCGCGCGTGCGGTTCGAGGTGATGATCACGATCGGCGTCTCGGCCGCCTTGATCGTCCCGAGCTCGGGCACCGTCACCTGGAAGTCCGACAGGACCTCCAATAGGTACGCCTCGAACGGCTCGTCGGTTCGGTCGAGCTCGTCGATCAGCAGGATCGGCGCGCCTCCCGCATGGGGGCTCAGCGCCTCGAGCAGCGGACGCCGGATCAGGAAGCGCTCGTCGAAGATGTCGGCGGCGAGCTGGCCACGATCGTGAACGCCCTGCGCCTCGGCCAGCCGGATCTCGATCATCTGGCGCGAATAGTTCCATTCATAGACCGCGGAATTGACGTCGAGGCCCTCGTAGCACTGCAGCCGGATCAACGGCCGATTCAGTGTCGCCGAGAGAACCTTGGCGATCTCGGTCTTGCCCACCCCCGCCTCGCCCTCGCAGAACAGCGGGCGACCGAGCTTAAGCGCCAGATAGAGGACGGTGGCGAGGCTGCGGTCGGCGATGTAGTCGCCCCCCTTCAGGAGTTCGAGGGTGGCGTCGATGGACGGTGGTACAGGCGTGGACATGTGTCAGTGTAGCGGATGGAGTTGAGGCTCGATATGGTAGGAATCGCGAGATAATTCAAGGATTTGGGAGGTAGCCATGCAGGCGGGGTTGTTCAGGGATCGGACGGCCGTCGTGACCGGCGGCGCGCGCGGCATCGGGCTTGCCTGCGCAGCCAAGATCGCCGCTGGCGGCGGCCGCGTGGCGCTGTGGGACCGCGACCTCGATCGCGCCAGGCAGTCGGCGGCGTCGCTGGGCACGGATGCGATCGCGGTGCAGGTCGACGTCACCAGCGAGGAGTCGATCGACGAGGCGCTGGCCGCCACAGAGAGCCAGCTCAGCCCACCCGACATCCTGGTTGCCAGCGCGGGCATCACGGGCCCGAACACGACGGTGGCAAACTATCCCGTCGATGCGTGGAAGCAGGTGATCGACATCAACCTCACCGGCGTCTTCCTGTGCAACCGCGCGGTTGCCGGTGGCATGTCCAAGCGGGGCCGCGGCCGCATCGTCAACATCGCCTCGGTTGCCGGCAAGGAAGGCAATCCCAACGCTTCCGCCTACTCCGCCTCCAAGGCAGGCGTGATCGGCCTCACCAAGTCGCTCGGCAAGGAACTGGCGACGACCGGCGTGCTGGTGAACTGCGTGGCGCCGGCTGTCGTCAAAACGGAGCTGTTCAGCCAGATGACCGAGCAGCACATCCAGTACATGCTGAGCAAGATCCCGATGAATCGCTTCGGCGAGGTCGAGGAAGTGGCCGAGATGGTCGCCTGGCTTGCATCCGACCTTTGCACTTTTGCCACCGGTGCGACTTTCGATTTGTCGGGCGGGCGGGCAACTTACTGATCTGACGAAGCGAAAGGGGACCGTAGCCGCAATGCAACTCCACGACCTCACCCTATCCGAACTCGCGGTGGGCCTTGCCGCCAAGAAATTCTCCTCGCGCGAGATCGTCGACGGCCTGCTCGACCGCATCGCCAAGGCGAACGGCAAGCTGCATGCCTTCACCGAGGTCTATGCCAAGGAGGCCAGGGCGATCGCCGACGGCGCCGACAAGGCGCGCGCCGGCGGCTTTCCGCTCGGGCCGCTGCACGGCCTGCCGATTGCCTACAAGGACCTCTGCGACATCGCCGGACGCATCGGCACCGGCGGCTCAAAGATGTTCGAGAAGCGCGTCGCCACCGAGACCTCCAACACGGTCGAGCGACTGACCGCCGCCGGCATGGTGCCGCTGGGCAAGCTGCATATGGTCGAGTTCGCTTTCGGCGGCTGGGGCACCAACCCCCTGATGGGCGCGCCCTGGAACCCCTGGGACCTGCAGACCCATCGCGTGCCCGGCGGCTCCTCGAGCGGTACCGGTGTCGCCGTCGCCGCACGGCTGACGCCGGCCGGCATCGGCAGCGACACCGGCGGCTCGGTGCGCATTCCCTCGGCGTTCAACGGCCTGGTCGGCTTGAAGGTCACGTTCGGCCGCATCGGCCTGTCGGGAACCATGCTCCTGAGCTGGTCCCTCGATTCGATCGGCCCCATGGCGCGCAGCGTCGAAGACTGTGCCCTCCTCCTCAACGCGCTGGCCGCTCCGGACGCGCGCGATCCGACGACGTTCGGCCAGCCGCTCGAAGATTTCACGCTCGCGACCAAGCCGGGGTCGATCGAAGGCATGCGCATCGCCCTGCCCGACACCAGGCAGCTCCCCGGCTTCATGCATGCCGATGTGACCAAGGCCTGGCAGTCGGCCGGCCGGACGTTCGAAAGCCTCGGGGCGACGGTCGAAGCCGTGCGCCTGCCCGACTGGTACTTCGACCTGTCGCGGCCGGCTGGAACGATCATCGCGTCCGAGGCCTATGCGTTGCATCGCGACTACATCGAGGATACCGGCAAGGCGATCGGGCCGGGCGTGCGCGCCCGCGCCCAGGCGGCCAAAAGCTTCACAGCGGGTTCTTACCCTGAGGAGATGCGAATCCTCGAAGAGCGCCGGCGCTTCTTCAACGAGTGGTTCTGCGCCTACGACGCGCTCCTGCTGCCGACGATGGCGATCCCTGCAATTCCCTTGTCGGAGGTCGATGAGACCTCACCCATCCCTGGATACCTGACCCGGCCGGCGAACTATCTCGGGCTGTGCGGCCTCGCCATGCCGGCTGGCCAATCCGGCGGCCTGCCGGTCGGCGTCCAGATCGTCGGCAAGAGCTTCGCCGAGCGCGACGTGCTGCGGCTCGGCAAGGCCTTCCAGGACGCCACGGACTTCCATCGGCGCGCACCCGACCTGTCGGCTTTGGGTCTCTAGGAGCCAGCGCCGGCTACTGTCGCGTATTGCTCTTCGTCATCTCGACCGGAGCCGAGCGCAGCGAGGCGAAGTGGAAGGGACCCGCTCAAGTGTTGGATGAGGGGTTACCCGCTCCGTGCCCTTAGCTTCTGCAGCTCGCCGATCGAACGCACGAAGCTGTCGGCAGGCGTCGAGGCCGGGTCGATCAGGCGGTGCAGCCTGAACCCGTCCTCGAGCGCCAGCAGCATGGCGCTGCCTTGCTCAGGATCGGTGAAGCCAATCCCGCTCAGAATCTCCGCTACCAGGGCACGGCGGGCACGCAGGCGCTTGGCGAGCTCGGGGCGGCGCCGTTCGGAGCGAGCGGCAAACAGGATCAGCTCAATGTGCAGCAAAGGCGCGCGACCCAGCGGATCGCGGCGGTTTCGCTCCGAGGCGCTGAGCGCCGCAATGAAATCCTCCGGCGAGCGATGCTGCGCCAGAAGCTCGCGATGATGCTGGATAGAGCGATCGACATGATCCTCCAGCATCGCGATGATCAACTCGTCCTTGTCGGCGAAGTTGGAATAGAAGGCGCCGCGGGTCAGTCCGGCGGCGGCCGCGATCGCCTCGATGCTGGCGGCACCGATGCCCTGCTCCTCGAACACCTCGGCGGCGGCCTGGAACAGCTTTTCGCGCGTCTCCTCGCGGGTCGGTCGGGTTCTTACTCTTGACATTCATGGGGAATCTATCACATTTGCATTTCGATACAATATTGTATCGAGTTGCAAATGAGGCGTCATCATGAGCCAACCTGCAACCGCGGCGACCAAGGCCGACAATTTCTTCCTCGAGGCGATGCAGCCGGCCTTCCGCGAGGACCCTTACCCTCTCTACCAACGATTCCGTGGGACTGCGCCGCTGCTGCGGGTCGCCGACACGATCTGGTTCGCCCTGGGCCACACCGAGGTGGCGGCCATGTTGCGCGATCCCCGGCTATCCACCGACGAAATGCAGCACGCCACGACAAAGGCCGGGCGGGAGCCTGATCCCAACCGCGTGCGCAGCCTGTTGTTCATGGATCCACCGGACCACACCCGGCTGCGCGGCCTGGTGGCTCGCGCCTTCACGCCGCGACGCATAGAGGAGCTGCGCGCTGCGACGGAGGCCATCACCGCCGAGCTGATCGAGGACATGACGCGGCATCGCGGCACGGTCGACCTGATCGAGGCGTTCGCTTATCCGCTGCCAGTGCGGGTCATCTGCACGCTCCTGGGCGTGCCGGCGCGCGACGAGGCCATCTTCACCGACTGGTCGCGCGGCATCGCCCGCTCGGTCGATCCTTCGATCCTGCGCAGCCCGGAGGTCGAAGCCGCAATCACTGACGCGCGCCGCGGCATCCGGGCCTACATCGGCGAGCTGCTGGCCGAGCGACGCCGCAAGCCAGGCGGCGATCTTCTGTCGGCGCTGGCCGCCGTCGATATCGACGGCGACAGCATCACGGCGCGTGAAATCATCTCCCTTGCCCAGCTTCTGCTCGTAGCCGGCCATGAGACCACGGTGAACCTCATAGGCAACGCAGTGCTGGCGCTGCTGCACGCACCTGACCAGCTCGCCCTGCTGCGCCAACGCCCCGAGCTGATCGGCCCGGCCGTCGACGAGTTCCTGCGCTTCGACGGGCCGGTGCAGATCAACCAGCGCGTCGCCATGGAGGATCTCGACCTGTTCGGCCACAAAGTCAGGAGAGGTGATGAAGTCCTGCTGATCCTGGGCGCCGCCAACCGCGATCCCCTGGCCTTTCCCGACCCGCACCGGCTCGACGTCACGCGCGACGCGCGCAAGCACGTCGCCTTCGGCGGCGGCATCCATCATTGCCTGGGCGCGGCGCTGGCTCGCATGGAAGCTCTCATCGCCTTCAAGGCCCTGCTCGAGGCGTTCCCGAAGATCGAGTTGGCGGCCCCGCCGACCAGACGTCCGACCTTTACCCTGCGGGGACTTGAGACCCTGCCGGTTGCCCTATGAGTGCATACGCGCAACTTGGCTGTGCGGTCCTGTTCAACGTCGCGTCGTACCTTATCTACCGATCGATCGCCGACGCCGTTCCGCGCATATGGTGGCCGATCTTCGGGGTCGGGCTGATGCTCGGCGCCGCCAACACCTTCCTGTTCGCGCGCTCGATCAAGGCGATCCCGCTCTCCGTCGCCTACCCGCTTTTCACCGGCGCCAGTCTTGCCGTGATCACGGTGGCAGCGGCATTGGCGTTCCACGAACGCCTGCCGCCGGTTCACCTCGTCGGGATCGGCCTTGTCGTGGCCGGCATAGTCCTGGTCACGCGATAATTTGCGGCCCCCGCACCAGCTTGCCGGGAAGTGCGCCCGTCGCGTCGCCGTCGCGATAGGTGATAGCGCCCGAGACGATGGTAGCGCGGTAGCCGCGGGCCTTCTGCAACAGGCGCTTGCCGCCCGCCGGCAGGTCCCACTTCATCACCGGCGCCTCGACCCTGAGCTTGTCGAAGTCGATGACGTTGAGATCGGCCTTGTAGCCAACAGCGATCCGGCCGCGGTCGTTGAGGCCGACCGCCCTGGCGTTGTCGAGCGTCTGGCGCTTGACCAGCCACGACACATCGAGCCGGCCCGATGCGCGGTCGCGTCCCCAGTGGGCCAGCAGCGAGGTCGGGAACGAACCGTCCGAGATCAGCCCGACGTGCGCGCCCCCGTCGCCCAGGCCGATCAGCGTGTGCGGGCTCTGCATCATCTCGCTGCAGCAATCGAGATTGTAGGCGGCGAAGTTGGCGAAGGGCGAGAAGATGAAGTTCCTGCCCTCCCCCTCGACCAGGTAGTCGTAGATGACCTCGCGCGGATCGCGGCCCTCGCGGCGCGCGCGCGCGCCGAGTGAGCTGTCCTCGGCCGGCTCATAGTCGGGCGGATCGCCCAGCGGGAACATGCGGTCGTAGTCGGTGAGCCGCGCCGCCATGTCGGAGCGCAACGGTTCGTGTGCCTCGGCCAGCAGCCTCTCGCGGAAGGCGGGATCGCGCATGATCGCCAGCCGCTCGGCCACGCTCTTGTGCTGTATCGCCTTATAGGAGCGGCACATCGAGAACGGGATACGGCTCGCCTGCAAGCCTTGCAGCACGCCGATCGGCCGCGGCGCCACCTGCGCCTTGGCAGCATGACCCTTGGCCGCCAGCCCTTCGACCAGGCCGAGCAGGCGCCGCCAGCTCTCGGGCTTGGAATGGCGCTGCGCCAGAGACACCGAGAACGGCCGGCCTGACGCTGTCAGCAGCCGGTCGATCATCTCGAATTCGCTCTCGGGATTGGGCGTGTTGAAGTCGGAGATGAACTCGATGACGCCGGTCCCGGCATCCTTCATGCCGAGAGTTATGCCCAACAGCTCTGCCTCGGAGGCGCGCAGCGAGGGCGTTGGATCGCCCTTCACGGTGCGATGATTGAGGGTGCGCGAGGTCGAGAAACCGAGCGCGCCCGCGCGCATGGCCTCACCCGTGAGCGCGCGCATCTCGGCAACCTCTTGCGCCGTCGCCTCCTCGAGACGCGCGGCGCGCTCGCCCATGACGAACACGCGCAGCGCGCCGTGCGGCAATTGCGCGCCGAGGTCCATGTCGCGCGGTCGTGCTTCCAGTGCATCGAGGTACTGGCCGAACGATTCCCACGACCAGTTGAGTCCCTCGTCGAGCGCCGCGCCGGGTATGTCCTCGACGCCTTCCATCAGTTCGATCAGGCGCTGGCGGTCCTCGATCCTCACCGGCGCGAAGCCGACGCCGCAATTGCCCATCACTGCCGTCGTGACACCATGCCAGCTCGAAGGCTGCAGATGCGAATCCCAGGTCGCCTGGCCGTCGTAGTGCGTATGGATGTCGACGAAGCCCGGCGTGACCAGCAGGCCCTTGGCGTCGACCTCCTCGGCAGCGCTGCCCGAGACCTTGCCGACGGCGACGATCTTGCCGTCCTTCATCGCGATGTCGGCTTCATGGAGGGAGGCACCGGTACCGTCAGCCACCGTGCCGCTCCGGACGACCAGATCGAATTCCTTCGCCATGTTCGCTTCTCCCGTATGAACGGTACTTTACCCGATCGTCAGCGCCGGGAGAACGCCAGCCAGAGGCCACCACCTATGAGGAAACCGCCACTGGCGCGCGACAGCAGTCGAACTCGCTTGGCGGAAAGCGCACGGCCGGCGCGGCCCGCTCCGAACGCATACAAGCTGTCGGAGACAGCAGCGACCAGCATTGCCGTCAGGCCCATGATCAGGATCTGCAGGCCGTGGTCGCGCGCCGGATCGATGAACTGCGGGAAGAAAGCGCCGAAGAAGATCAGCGTCTTGGGATTGCTGAGTGCGACCAGCGCACCTTGCGTCAGGAAGCCGCCACGGGGCGGCGCCGACAGTGCGCCCTCGCCGCTGGAGCGGATCAGCTTCCAGCCGAGCCATACGAGATAGGCCGCACCAGCAAGTCGCAACCAGTCAAACCAGTGGCCGGCAGCCTCCATCAGCGAGGTAAGGCCAAGGCCGACCACGCAGATCATCATGGCAAGGCCGATCTGCGTGCCCAGCACGTTGAGCAGCCCCGCGCGTGCGCCATGGCGGATGCTGTTCGCAAGGATCAGCGTGACCGTTGGCCCGGGCACCAGCACGACGATCAGGCAGGCGACGAGGTAGGCAGCATAGGTATCCGGCGACATGGATGGGACTATCTCAAGATTGTCGGCTATCGCATATGGCTCCGTCATCCCGACCG
>CADECW010000198.1 GCA_902825855.1 uncultured Rhodospirillales bacterium
GACCAGTTCCTGTGGTCGGCGCATATCGAGCTGATTGCGCTGTTTGCCCGTGCGCGCCGGCAATAAAGATTGAGCCGATCGTTTATTCTCCGCAGTTAACTGGCAGAATGCGACTGGACCTCGCCTTGTTCCGATGGCAGGGGCTCGGAATAGCACTACCCGCCGCTGAGCTCGTCAGCACGAAATGGCGGGCCAATGCTAGTGTTTCGCCAGTTCGGCCACGCGACAGAGGCGCTGCAAAAGATGGGAGCCTGCAATTTGTCCATCTTCTGGTAAGTTTTGTGCCGGTCTTCAGAAGGGACGCGTTGCGGCCAGGATGCGCCGGGACACGATAGTCAATTGTGGTAAGCTTTTGGATGTATTAGCAATTTGCCGTCACGATTCTTCACGTGTTTTACACCGTCGCATCGACTTCTCTGGGGAGCGTCCCGCCTTGATTCTTCGGTCTTTGCCCGCGACGGCTGTGGCGGCATCAATTGTTGCGCGATGCTCATTCTGGCAGTCGTATGCCAGGACGTGTCTGCTGCAAAGCGGAGTCTGAGGTGGCGGCGCCGATCGCTCATAACCGGTTGAAGATCGGGATTGGCGACCAGATGCATGGCTGGGCCAGGGATTTGTTCCCGATATGCCGTAGCCTGACCGGCGATGGTGTTCGCGAGACTCTGGATTATATCGGAGGTGTTCTACGGGGGCTGCGTCGCCACCAGATTCGCTCGGGCGAAACTGCATTCGACTGGGTCGTCCCAAACGAATGGAAGATCAGCTCCGCCTTCCTCGCCGATAGCAGTGGCAAGCGAATTGTGGATTTCGACAACCACAATCTCCATGTCGTCGGCTATTCGGTCCCGATCGATCGGCATGTGGATCTCGCCGAGTTGCAGGGGCATCTCTATTCGCTGCCCGATCAGCCCGAAGCGATCCCCTATGTGACCTCCTACTATGCCGAAAGCTGGGGCTTTTGCCTGTCCCATCGCCAGCGCCAATCGCTGGCTCCGGGGCGCTATCATGCGAAGATCGATTCCACGTTGGCGCCAGGCGTGCTTGACTATGCCGACTTGCTGATCCCCGGCGAGTCCGAGCAGGAAATACTGCTCTCCACCTACATCTGCCATCCCTCGATGGCGAACAACGAGTTGTCGGGCCCGGTTGTCGCGATGGCGCTGGCGCAGTGGATCATGGCGACTCCCCGCCGGTACAGCTACCGGATCGTCTTCGCGCCCGAAACGATCGGGGCCATCATCTACATTTCGCGAAATCTCGACGAGCTGCGCGCGAAGGTTGTGGCTGGTTACGTTCTGACCTGTCTCGGTGACGAGCGGACCTATTCGTTCCTGCCCTCCCGTTCGGGAGATACGCTCGCCGATCGCGCAGCGCGCAACGTGCTTCGTCATCGCGCGCCTGATCACCGCGCCTACAGCTTTCTCGATCGCGGCAGCGACGAGCGTCAATATTGCAGCCCGGGCGTCGACCTACCGATCGCGTCGGTGATGCGGTCGAAGTATGGTGAGTATCCCGAGTATCATACGTCGCTCGATGACCTCGATCTCGTAACGCCGGCTGGACTCGAAGGCGGCTTTGAGGCGGTCAGGGCCTGTCTCGAAGTGATCGAGGCGAACGGGCGGCCGCGGGTCACGACCCTGTGCGAGCCGCAACTTGGTAAGCGTGGGCTCTACCCGACGGTCAGCAGCAAGGGATCGGCGAGCGACGTCCGGTCGATGATGGACCTCATCGCTTATTCGGACGGCGAGCGCGACCTGATCGAGATTGCCGACAAGATCGGTGTTTCCGCGCTCGATCTGATCAATATCGTCAAAAGGCTCGACGCAGCCGGGCTGATCAATGTGAAGCGGTAGCGCCGATGGGTGTTCCTTCCACTTCGCGCGACGAACTCGCAGGCCATCTCGAAGCGCTCGGTCTGCGCCGGGGAGCCGATGTCGCCATCCATTCGCGGCTGTTGTCGTTCGGGCATATCGAAGGCGGTGCCGCGACCGTCTTCGATGTCATCGCCGAGATGGTTGGGCCGACTGGGACCATCGTCGTTCCCGCCTATACGCTTGCGGACGGCACGATCTACGATCCGCGGACGACGCCGTCGCAGCGGGTCGGCGCCTTGCCCGAAGTCGTGCTCGGCTTGCCAGGACGAGTGCGCAGTGCCTGTGCGATGCACAATCATGCAGGCGTCGGGGCGCGCGCGGGGATTCTGGAGCGGAGTGATGGCAGCGTCTCGTTCGGGGCGGGTTCGGACTTCGAGCATCTGCTGGCGTCCGATTTCGAGTTGCTCCTGCTGGGCACCAGCCTGACGGAGGGTGCCACCGTGATCCATCACATCGAGGCGATCGCCGCGGTGCCCTATCGCCAGTGGATGGACCTTCAACGACAATGTATCGACCGGGATGGCATGCTGGTTTCGCGGATCTGCCAATATTTCGGCCGGCCATCCGGGGTGAAGATCGATGAGAATTTCGACGTTCTTGAGCCTCAGTTGCTTGCGACCGGCCTGATGCGGCGGGTTGAAACGCATTTTGGGGCGAGCCGAATGGTGCGCCTGCGCGATCTGTTCGACTGCGGGATGGCTGCACTGCGGCGGGATCCATTCTCTCTGGTCAGAGTCTCCTGATGTTGACTGACGTCGTTGACCAGTTTCTGGACGTTGCCGCGGCCGCACCAACGAGAGTCGCCATCGTTCATGCGGGCAAGGAGCTTAGCTACGCCGGGCTAGAGGCGCGGGTACGGGCCCTCGCACATTGCTTCTCGGCTTTCGACGGACCTCGCATTCTTCTGGCGATGCCGCGCATCCCTGATGCCTATGCGGCGATATTCGCGGCGGGCCTCGCCGGCGGGTACCATACGCCGCTCAATCTCGACGCGCCAATCGGGAAGCTGGAACGGATTGCAGCCGTACTAAGACCCGACATCATCGTCGCTCAGACGGAGCTTGGAGCCGCGCTTTCCAAGGTCGCACCCGACGCTTTGGTGATAGATCCCGCCGACGTCGACGAGCAGCGCCAGTTCGCCGGCAGGGGGCGTAGGCATCGGCGGGCCTATGTAATCTTCACCTCGGGCTCGACGGGCGTTCCAAAGGGGGTGGTTGTTTCCCGCCGAGCGCTTGCCGCCTACGTTCGCTGGTTGACCGCGACGTTCGCAGTCACGCCAGCGGATCGCTTTTCGCAACATCCCAACCTTGCGTTCGACATCAGCATGACCGACATCTTCGGGGCGCTTTGTCACGGTGCCCGCCTGTGTCTGCTCTCGGGCGAAGCGGACCGACTGATGCCGGCTCGGTTGATCGAGCGTGAGCGCGTCACCATCTGGAATTCGGTGCCGAGCGTGGTCAGTTTGATGGACCAGGCAGGGCATGTCACCGCAAGCAATCTTTCGTCGGTAAGAATATTCAATTTCTGCGGCGAGCCGTTGCTTCCGAAGCAGGTCGAAATATTGTTCGAGGCCTGCCCCAATGCGCTGGTGCGCAATACCTATGGCCCGACTGAAGCGACGATCGCGGTAACTGATCTACCGATGTATAGACACAGTTATCGTCCACCCGCGCGCGATTCGGTCTCAATTGGGCCGCCCATCGGAGACATTGGCCTGCATCTGATCGGCGGCAGCCATCCCGATGAAGGCGAACTGGCCATCACGGGGGAACAGTTGGCCGATGGCTATTGGGAGGACCCGGAGAAGACCGATCGGGCGTTTCGGACGATTGACTTGGCCGGACGGCCGACCCGTGCCTATTTCACCGGCGACTGGGTCGAGCGTATCGACGGAGAGCTCTACTTTCGGGAGCGGATCGATTTCCAAGTCAAGGTGAAGGGTTATCGGGTAGAACTGGACGAGGTCGCCTCGGCGATTCGAAACTGCGGCTGGCCGGTGGTTTGCGTTTTCAAGCGGGGGGATTCTCTCGCAGCGGTGGTCGAACATCGTGAGGGACAGACGTTTGATTCCGATACCCTGATCTCCCGGTTGCGCCTTATGCTGGAGGACCACGCGGTGCCCGTGGCGATCCGTAAGATCGACCATTTGCCGCGAAACGAGAACGACAAGCTCGATCGCAAGGCCGCGGCGGCCTGGTTCGACTTGCAAGCGCCGGATGCATGATGACGGGAATGAAGGATTTCATAGCGCAGCTCGTCCGCCAGCCGTCGTCAGCCATGGGTCCTGAAGCCGGGCTCGGCGCGACGCCTGGCTGGGACAGTTTCGCCCAGTTGAACGTCATGATGGAGCTGGAGAAACGCTTCGGCATCGACATCACCGACGACAGCATCCGCCGCTACAGCACTCTTGCACACGTTCTTGAGCTCGAAGCAGAACGCGGGAACGGCGATGACTGACGGTGATGCGTTCAACACCCGCTGGGAAACCGACGTCTACGCCAAGGGGCGGCAGATCAACCGCTATCCTTTTCCCGTTTTCATCGGGAAGTTTCTCGCGCAGTTCGGCCAGGTGCCTGATCGCAGCGCGGTCAAGGTGCTGGAAGTGGGGTCGGGCGCAGGCAACAATGTCTGGTTCTTTGCGCGCGAAGGTTTTGATACCTATGCGATCGAGGGTTCCGCTTCCGCGGTCGCCCACGCGCGCAAGCGGCTGGATGCCGATGGACTTCGCGCCGACATGCGTCTCGGCGATTTTCGCGAGCTGCCCTTTGCAGGCGACAGCATGGATTTCGTTCTCGATCGAGGCGCGCTGACCTGCAATACGAGGGCGGGAGTGGAAGCTGCGCTGTGCGAGATTCAGCGCGTCATGAAGCCAGGAGGACTGTTCTTCTCACAGATATTCTCCACGAAGCACAGCGGCCTCCGATTCGCGAGTGACTATGCCAACAATTCGGCAGCGACGTTTAGTGCTGGCTATTTCGCTGGCTTCGGGCGGACTTTTTTTGCCGATCGGGCCGATGTCGAGAAGCTGTACGGACTGCATTTCGCCATTGTGTCGCTCGAACTGGAATGCCACGAGAACGTGCTCACCGGTGACTTGGCGGCCTCTTGGAATATCTTTCTGAGGAAGTAGTCCGAGCTGATCGTCCGCCGTTCAAGCAACCCACGGTGCAGATTGAACGAGGAGAATCATGAGCGGGAATGCGCGCGACGCCTTCAACGCCCGTTGGGAAACCGACGTCTATGCACAGAGTCAGCAGATCAACCGTTATCCCTTTCCTGTCTTCATTGGCCGATTCCTCTCGCAATTCGGCCGCGTGGCCGATCGCAAGGCCATCAAGGTGCTGGAGGTAGGCAGCGGGGCGGGCAACAATCTCTGGTTCTTCTGTCGAGAGGGATATGACACTTACGCCATCGAGGGCGCCCAGTCGGCCGTCGCCTACGCCCGGCGCAGGCTCGAGGCAGAGGGGTTCGACGCGGATATCCGCCAGGGTGACTTCCAGCGATTGCCCTTCGCAGATTCGAGCATGGACTTCGTGCTGGATCGGGCCGCGATAACCCACAATACGCGTCCGACCATCGAAGTGGTGCTAGACGAGATTCGGCGGGTTCTAAGGCCGGGTGGGCATTTTTTTTCGCAGATGTTCTCGACCGAGCATAGCGATCTTCGCTTCGCCGACGACTATGCCGATGGGTCCGCCGCTGCGTTCAGCGACGGCTATTTTACCCGCATTGGCCGGACCTTCTTTGCGCATCGTGCGGACGTCGACAGATTGTACGGATCCCGCTTCGAGGTTCTGACGCTCGAACTCGAAAGCCACGAGAATGTGCTCGGCAATCAGCGCAGCGTGGTCTGGAATGTCTGGATGCGCAAAGGCGCAGCGGCGACGCCGGCTGCCTAACTGCTACGTGGGCATCCGGCACTACTGTGAAGACAGGTCCGCATCTTCAGGCAGCAGAATTGTGCTGGTCGTGCGATCTCATGGCCTGCCGCCATCCTACCTCAATTGCGTCGGCGACCAACTCGAGGTTGGCGCGATCGAGACACTCGGGGGCCCAGATAGAGTCTCCGATCAAGCCGGGAAAGGACTGACGCTGAAGTTCAGTCAACAGTTTCTCGCCCTCGTCGGGATTGCCGACGCCAGCAGCAGGCTCGTGGAGCAGCTTCGCCACGGCGTCCTGCGGTGTGGAGGCGGAGCACCAGGGGAAGAGCCTGTCGATGATCGGGTGCCGTAACGAGACGCATCGGCCGCGGCCGATCACCGCTTCGAAACCTACCGTGCCGCTCACCGTGACGGCGCCGATCGTCCTCGCCTGCGCCGCTTGCATGTTCATTTCACGCGGCAGGAGCACGACGCGGGATTCCTCTTCGGCAAGCGCAAGCAGATCGTCGGATGTCTCGTATTTGAGCCAGGGATTGGCCTTCACGGCAATCACCACATCGTCGGGGGCTGCCTCCAGCATGCTCCGGATCACCACCGACTGATCGGACCAGGGTCGGCCCCACACGTCGATATTGGACTCGGGCTGCAACTGGAGCGGATAAAGTATTGCACGCGCGTGCCCCGGTGGTAGGGCCGCCATGCGGTTCCATTTTCGGGCGTTGCCCATTGTCGCAAGCGTCAGCGCCGCTTTGGTGCGGAGCGACGGCGTATTGTAGCGCTCGCCGCGCACACGGCCGATCCACACCCGCCAACCCGCGAGCGTCCGTTTCGCTCTTCGCCGAAGGAGCTCGCGCAGGGGAGGGGCCGCCATGTAGGCCGGCGTCTCATTGCCATGCGCTATGGCCTGGACCAGGGTGCGCTTCCAAGCGCTGTCGCCCAGGTCGCCCGATCCCACGTAGGGATCCTGGCTGAGTCCCCTGAACAGAAAGAAGCGGTCATTGGGATAGCGGCCGGCAGCTGGATGGAGATAGACGGCCTCTGCCGTCGCGGCCGCTTCGATCGTGAGGAGCTCGTGGAACAGCGTGGATTCGCCGATGATCAGCGCCGGTGCGCGTCGCCGAAGCAGCGCTGCAATCCGATCGCGGTAATAGGAGTAGTGTCGGCTTCCCGCGTGAAAATACTGGCGTCCGCGATCCGTAACGACCGCACCAAAGCTCGACAACGACTCTTCATCACCGGCGAGTTCGTTCTTGCCGGGGAAAGGCAGGACGTGCACTTCCCCCGCACCTGTAGGGGTGAACATTGGATTCTGAACGAGCCATTCGATCCGATGGCCCCGGCCGATGAGGATTTGCGCCACCGCCGCCCAAAAGTAGGTCTTCTCCCTGTTCTCGACGAACAAGATGGTGCGTGACATTTGCGTCTTAGCCGGCGCTTTCCGGGAAATAGCGGGGGCTGGAGAAGGCGATGGGGATGGCTTGGCACGTTTCACCGTCAATGAGGTATGGATGCCTCAAGCGGTCCGTCCCAGTTTCCGTATGAATGATCGCGTAGGTCGTGTAGCTGTTTCCGATCTTGCTCGCTTCCAGATGGGCCGGAAGAAAGGCCGTCACCTCATGGTCTCGAAACCAACCAAGACAGGCCTCGTAGATATCCTCGGTTGTCAGGGGCCACAGGTAGATGGCATCGGCCAAGTCATCGTCTCCAGTCGATCATATTCAGATTCACTTGCCCTGATTGAGGAGGATTTCATCGTCAATCGCAAGCTCTTCTATGGCATTCACTGGGCCATTCTGCAAACCCGACGCTTTGATGGAACCCAATCCAATTGAGAAAACCAAACCGAGCGCCACCGGTGCCGAATGCCGAACATGCAATAGAGGTGCGAGCGCCAGCATACGAGACGGCCGGGTGTGTCTTCCCGGGGTGCGGCCGCTTGGGCGAACCCGTCAGAAAAGCGGCCGCTCATTCGTCGGCCGGTGGCTTGAGGCGATTGAGCGTGCGGGGCATGTTCCAGTCCTCGGGAGCCTTGAGAGCGTGTCCCTGACTTTGTCCGTGACTTCTGGCCGCTATTGCAGGCGATCGCTGAGAGCTACAGGAAAAGCCGAACTGTGCGAAACCCTTCGAGGAGAAGAGAGGCGCTGACATGAGTAACTCAACGATGTTCGACCTGACAGGCAAGGTAGCAGTCGTGACCGGCGGCAGCCGCGGCATCGGCCGTTCGATCTGCGAGCAGATGGCGGCGC
>CADECW010000199.1 GCA_902825855.1 uncultured Rhodospirillales bacterium
CTAAGGCATTGCGTCTCGCAGGGCTGCCGGAATGACTAGCGCGACCCCTCCCCGCCGGTGGCGCGTCGGCTCGGAGCCGAGGCACAGAGCTTATTGTGTGACCCAGTTCACAGAGCGCCCTGCCCCGGCTGCGGTAGACTCACCGTACCTGGGCCGCCGAGATGTTTGCTGACCAATTCCGGAACTGGATCGAGCGCCGCGACCTGAACGTCGCCCGCGCGGCCGAAATTTTGGGCGTGGACCGCAGGATCGTCGATCGGTGGCTGGACGGCGAGCGCGAGATCCCGAAAGCCGTGGAGACGGCGTGCCGTCTGCTCACCGGCAAGATCAGGCTCTACGAGCTCCGGCCGAAGCCGACTGGCCTCGACAGCATTCATTGGCGAGCCAGTACACGCATGGATGTAGTGCTCGTCCGCGCCCCGAGCAGGCACACTGCTCGCCAATATGCCGCTCTCCGCTTCGGTCGCAGCTCGCGCCATGCTGCCGACGGAGGCGAATCGTTAAGAGTTCCGTGGTTGGACGATAGCCTGGTGGAGCTGGTGCTCATCCAGCCGTCGGAAGCAGTGCCGCAGTACGGCCCCCTCGGGGTAATCGAGGTAGTGGTAACCTGAAACGACAAAAGCCCCGCGCCGGCGAACCGGTCGGGGCTTAGTTTGATGACAAGGTCACAGAGGCGAATCGCGTGTCGCTGGTCTGCGACAGCGTGCCGGCGGGCTACTTCAGCGTGTTCAAGGAAAGCGCCGACATCATCGTCACGCTGATCCGAGCGGGCTGCAACATCGGCCCTAAGTTCGTTCCCGACATCAGCATCGGGTCGGTTTGGGCGCAATACTGGAAGAATGAAGACCTTGATCAAACGTTCGGCGTACGGTTGCTCAGGCGGCTTGAGGCGACTGCTGCCGATCTTCATGCCGGTGACCATGCTACTGGCAGCTTGTGCGCCTTCGCCGCCATCGGATAGCCGAGCGCCACCCCCACCTGCCGCAGCCGCTTCAGCGTCAACGGCACCGAGCGATGTGCAGTTGTTTTTCGATGAAGGCAGCAGCGCCCTCACGCCTGCTTCCAACGAGAAACTCGATCAGGCGGCGCGGTTGTATCGGGAAGGCAGCCCCTTGGTCATGTTCGTAGCCGGTCACGCCGACAAGAACGGCAGTGAGTACCATAACCTCGTTCTGTCCGGCGAACGGGCGCGGTCCGCCAAACAGGGGCTCGTGGCTCGTGGTATTCCCGGTGAGCGCCTGCAGCTCCAGGCTCTGGGTACTTCTCCGCCGAGCGACCCGAAGGCGACGCTGCCGGAAAACGATAGGCGGCGGCCCGTGCGCGGCGAGTAATAATCCTCATGGAAGCCACCGGCTCGAAGCTCTCTCGCGAGTACAGGGAGCGGAAGGCAGGCGCTGGCTGGCGATCCAGGGCGACGCAGCGAAGCGGGGCTTTTGCCGCTCTCTTGGGCGCCATCAGCGTCGGGATTGCCCAAGCGACACCCGCACTCGCCGTGTTCACGACCACCCTCCACTGCGGTCATCGCCACCAATCGATTTGTGGCTTCGGCATCCTCGAACAGAGGATGTCGTGGCGATGCGCAACAAATCGATCGATTAGCGACAATACAAACCAACGCGTACTGGCATATCCTGACCAACACGATGTCTTTACACGCCGCCAACGCGATAGTCGCTATCGTGCTGTCACTGTTGCCGCTACCTGCCTTGAGGCTACTCGATCACCTCAACCGCGGCTGCGGTGACGGCCTGTGTGGATTTTTCTCCGGGCTCCTGATCATTGTCGCTCTCGGAGCCGTGACTCTGTTTTTCATGAGCCGCAGTGCCCGGCGGAAGGAAGAGCCTGCTATCCTGCGCTTGGTTCCGATGGCGCTTTGGATGCTGGCACTCGTTCCATTGTTCTTTTGACGAGTATCATGGTCAGGCTGGCTCGGGGAGAACGTCTTTGCGCGTTACGCCTCAAGCGTCCCCTGAGCCTTGGACTTCTCGTCACAACTGCCCTGCTTCTCTTGCTGATTGCGTTACCCAGCGCTAGCCATAGTTCTCGCTGATGTGAGTACGGTCCTTGAATTAGCCTCAATTGCACAAGATATGAAGCGCCGACATCGAGCGAAGGGATTTCAATGTTCGACGCAAAAGGCTTACTCGATCAGTTCTTCGGCGGCCAAGACTCAGGGAGCCAGCACGGCTCAAGAAGCGGCGGGGCTGGCGATTTCATCCGGGGCGCCGGGGGTGGCGCGCTCGCGGGCACAATTGCCTCTCTTCTTCTGACATCGAAGAAAGGCCGGGAGATTGGAGGTGAGGCACTGAAACTTGGCGGCATGGCAGCCGTCGGTGCGCTGGCCTATAAGGCATACAACGATTGGCAAGCAGGCAAGAAGGCGTCCCCTGCACAGCAGCAGGGACAGGATATCCCTCCTCGCATGCTGCCCGCGCCGAAAGGCACTCCGTTCAACCCCGCGACCGATGTCGAGCAGCAGACACTGGCGCGAAAGCTACTTCGCGCGATGATCGCCGCTGCCAAGTGCGATGGACATATCGACGCCGATGAGCAGGCGCGTATCTTCTCCGAACTCGACAAATTGACATTGTCGCCCGAAGAAAAGGCCTTTGTGATGGACGAACTCAGAGCGAAGCTCGACATCGACGGCGTCGCGAGCGCGGCATCCTCCCCCGAAGAAGCGGCGGAGATATATGCGGCATCTTTGCTCGCAATCGATGCCGATACACCAGCCGAACGTGGGTATCTTGCGATGCTCGCCGCACGGCTGCGCCTCGATAGCGATCTCGCAGAGCACTTGAATAGCTCCGTGAGGAATGCCTCTGGAAAGGTATCGGTTCCGACTTGAAGGCGCTGCCTGTGTAAGGAGATCGAGACAAGACGCAGTGGCAAGACGATACCGACCGACCGGAAGTTCGACTGGGTAAACACGGTCATCGTCCTGCAGCACATTCCGCCAGTACGAGGCTATGAACTTATCCGTGCACTGTGGGATTGCGTGGCCCCTGGCGGGGCGCTGACGATGCTTGTCACCATTTACAAAGATGAAGGCATGATCGGAGATTTGGCACCAGACGCCGCGGCGGGCATCTCGATGTACGACTACGATCGCAGTCGCGTGTTCGAGGCAATGCATCTCAACGAGGGCTGTCCGATCTACATGGAGAAACTAACGGATGCCACGCCGTTCGCATCCATATTCGCAAAGAAGTGGCGTTGGCGCAGAGGCTGCCGGGTCCCGGTCGCCGCAGTTCGCACTTTGCGAGCACGGTCGGGCCTCGGGTCCGACCGTGCGTTGGCTGTGGCGAAGGCCGAACTGGAAGTCCGGTCTAGTTGCGCGTGAAGCCTTCGAGCTCGTTGGCTGCCCAGTCGAGCGTCTTTTCCAGCGCCTCGCCGCGGAAGTGTCGGACGGCCATCTGCGTCTGCAACGCCTGTACGTAGATCTGCTCACCGATCTTGTGCGGCGCGGGGGCGCCGGCGATCGACAGGATCTGGTGCTGATAAGGGTTCGGATAGTGATAGAGCGTGCCCTTGGGCGGCCCCTCCTCCGCCCAGGTCTTGAAGGTGGTGAAGTTGGCGAACGACGGCAGGTCGTAGCCGTTGCTCGCCTCGACCATCTTCTCGACCACAGGCTGCTGCGACAGGTGCACGATCAGGCTCTTGGCCGCCGCCTGGTTCTTGCTGAAGTTCCATATGCCCCAGAAGTAGGGCACGAACGGCGCGAAGCGGCCTTTCGGTCCGGCGGCGAAGCCGTGCGACCACAGCTGCTCGGCGACCTTGGGCGCATCGCGCTTGGCGACCGCCCAGGCGCTCGGCGGGTTCATGATCAGCGCGCCGCGACCCGATACCAGCCACTTGTTGTTGGAGGCATCGTCCCACGAGGGTACGTCGGACGGCAGATGGGCCATCAGCCGCTTGTAGTAGTCGAGCGCCTGGCGCACCGGATCGCTCTTGACCGTGACATTGCCCTTGGCGTCGACCAGCATGGCGCCGAAGCCGTGGAAGATCGCGCCCGCGGTGTCGACGTTGTCCGCCGTGGTGCCGAGCCCGATGCCGAAGGCATGGCCTGCCTTGTTGCAGGCTTCGGCCGCTTTCAGAAAGGTGTCGAAGGTCCAGCTGTCGGCCTTGGGCGGCGCACCAGCCGGATACATCGCCTGCACATCTATGCCGGCATGTTCCTTCATCAGGTCGATGCGCGAGCACGGGCCCTTGATCTGGCTGCCGACGGTCGCGGGAACGGCGACCCACTTGCCGTCGACCTTGCCAAGGTATTCTACGGTCGCGTTGACTGCGCCATTCTGCTTGATCAGGCCCTCCATGACGTCGTTCATCGGCACCAGCTGGTTGCCGTAGCGCGACGGCAGCCAGGTCGAGAAGGCGAATATGTCGTGACCCGATTTGGCCTGTGATTCGGCCGCGCCGGTCAGCAGGAGCTTGTTGCCCTGCGAGGTGATGAAATCGACCTGGACCTCGACCTTCTCCTTGGCGGCCCACTCGTCGACGGCGTTCTTGGTGGCATTGTTCGCGTTGGGGACCCAATGATCCCACATTGCAAGCGTAAGCCTGCCCGCGGCATAGGCGCCGCGCACGAAGGGAGCAGCAACGAATGTCGACGCAGCAACGCTACCGGCGACAAAACGACGACGCGTAGTCTTGCAAGCAACCATGTTTCCTCCTGTTGTCGGCCCTCGGACCGGGGCCGTTGGAGGAAACGCTAAGGAAGCCAACCCTCCTCAGCAACGGGTTTTCGGTGCCTGACTACCGGAACGATCTCACGCCGAGGCCGATCCCGGCCGGCTTCCGGGGCATTCCCCTCCCCCGGGCGGCGACGAATTGCCGTCGATTAGTCAACGCTTCCTCCACTAAGCTACCAAGCTGAAGCTCCCCTCGAGGGGGCGGAACAAACATTTGCCGCGGAGGAAACGATGCGCCTTTTGATCGACGGGGCGATGGTGTGGGACGGCACCGGCGCTGCGCCTTTTGCCGGCAAGGTGGTCATAGACGGCAATCGCATCGCAGCCGTCGCTCCGCAGTCCGAAAATGTTTCATCCGACGGCGCCGAGCGGCTGGATGCAGCGGGCAAATTCCTCATGCCGGGCATGGTCGAGGGGCATGCTCATCTGTCGTTCGTCGACACGCCGCGCGGCACGTGGCTGGGTGAGCTGCCGCCGGAGGACCATGCGCTGCTGACCATGGACGCTGCGCGAAAACTCCTGGGTGCAGGCTTCACCAGCGCCTGCTCGGCGGCGGCGGCCAAGATCCGCCTCGACGTTGCGGTGCGCGACGCCATCGACCGCGGCGTGGTCGATGGCCCCCGCCTGCTCGCCGCCAGCCCCGAGCTCACCGTCACCGGGGGCCTCGGCGACGGCCGTCGGCTGCACCTGCACCAGGACAGCTTCGGTGTCGCCGTCGACGGGCCCGACGAAGTGAGACGCATGGCGCGGCTCTGCCTGCGCGAGGGCGTCGACATGATCAAGCTCAACATCTCGGGCGAGCTCGGAACCGACTCCGCTCCCGCGGTTTCCGCGATGATGACCGACGCCGAGGTTGCGGCCGGCGTCGAGGCTGCCCACACCGCCGGGCGGCGCGCCGCTGCACACGCGCGCGCTTCGGATTCGGTGAAGCGCGCGCTGCGTCACAGCGTCGACGTGATCTATCACTGCGACTACGCCGACGAGGAAGCGCTCGACCTTCTCGAGGCTGCCAAGGACCGTATCTTCACCGGTCCCGCCATCGGCCTCACTGTCTCGAGGCTGGAGAGCCTGCGCGGCGACAACACGCCGGAGGGCCGGCGCTGGCTCGAGCGCATGACGCCGCAGTTCGAGGCGACCTGTCGCGTCCATCATGAGATGCGCAAGCGCGGCATCCGCGTCGTGGTCGGCGGCGACTACGGTTTCGCCGCCAACCCCCAGGGCACCAACGCGCGCGACCTCGAGCATTTCGTGACGCATTTCGGCTTCAGCCCCAGCGAGGCGCTGCAGGCGGCGACGCGCACTGGTGGCGAGATCATGGTGCGCGGCCATGAGCTCGGCCTGGTCAAGCCGGGCTACCTCGCCGACCTGCTGCTGGTCGACGGCGATCCGCTGCAGGACGTGCGCCTGCTGCAGGACAAGAAGCGCTTCGCCTTCATCATGAAGGACGGCGTGCGCTACATGTCCTGCGAAGGCGCACCGCACGTCAGGCGGCTGCACTAGCGTGGAATGCACCAGGGATGCGTGTTGCAGGAGGCATGATGCTTAAGTTCAGGCCCGCGACCGCCGCAGGGTGATGATGACGACCTCGCCGCGGGTGTTGAAGCGCATCGGCAGGTCCGACACGCCGAGCCCGTAGCTGGTGTAGCCGACCATCCGGCCCTGGCGCCACAGGCCGCTCGCAGCATGCTTGCAGCGCTTGAGATGGGTGACCAGTGGTCGGCCGCCGGGCAGGCAGATCTGGCCGCCATGCGTGTGGCCGCAAAGATAGAGCGCACAGCCAGCCGCGTCGGCGTCGTCGGCGACCTCCGCCGAATGCACCAGAGCGATGCGGAAGCCGCCGTCATGGTCGGCCAGCGCCGCCAGCGCCGCCTCGGTATAGAAGCTGTGGACGTCGTCCAGTCCGGTAACGCAGAGGCTGTCGCTGCCGCGCCTCACCACGGTCGACCGGTTCACCAGCACGTCGAAGCCGGCACGCTCGAGCACACTCACCATCGCCGCTGGATCGTGATTGCCCAGCACGGCGAGCCGCGGTCCGCGCACGCGAACACCCGCCAGAGCCTCCATCAGCAGCTCCGCCGACTTCTCGATCGAGGCGCGCGGATCGCCGTGCACGTCCCCGGTCACCGCCAGCATGTCGACCTCGACACCGTCCAGCAGCGCCCGCGCCACCGGCGCGAGTTCGGGAAGGTGATCGAGATGGGTGTCACTCAGCTGCAGGACGCGATAGCCGTCGAACGACGACGGCAGGCCCGGCAACTCGATTTCGAACTCGACCTTCCTGAGGTCGAGCGCGTTGCGCCGGCCGCGCGCAAAAACCGGTGTGGTCCTGAGCGTCGCATCGAGCACGGCGACTATCAGCCTGAAAGCTAGCTTGCGCCAGCGGCCGTACCGCCCGGCACGGTTGACCAGGTATCGGCTGTCCTCGATGGCGCGCCGCCGTGTGGCCCAATCCTTCATGGCGCCGGCAGACCTATCACGATCGGCAACGGCACGCCGCCGCGACATTGCATCGCCGAGGACGGAACAACCGTATCCAGCTGCCCGCCATGCCCGTTTGGGTCACTCGCTGGTCACATTGCGGCGATCACTGACTTGCCCGCGTCTGTTCTCCTTATTTCAGGGAACGGAAAGGCGACTCAGCCCGTTGTCGGCAAAACATGGAGGTTCCATGGCCACCGAACCCGGTATCGGGACCGAGCGGTCGGAGACGCCGGGCTCGCTCGAGAAGTTCCATCTCGGCTTGGCCGCCGATGGCTTGACGTGCGCCCTGGTCTTCGTCGACGAGCGTCATCGGTCGATAACCTGCATCGCAAGCTTCGCTGACCTGAACGGCTTCATCGTCTCCCTGACACACGCGGCCACCGAGATGGCGAAGCGCCGCGCTCTGCACGACGACGATGCCCCGTTGGCGGACGAGCAGTCCCTGACATTCGACATCACCTCGTCGAATTTCCATCTGTGCGACGACGACGGCTCCATCGTCGGCGCGCTTGTCGGAGACGGCGGTCAGGTCGTTCCCGTCCGCATGAGGCCGGATGTAGCCAACGAGATGATGCGCAACATATTGAAGACGTCCCAGGTCGCCAGCAGCTGCTGAAGGCGGTGCCGTCGGCAATGGGTTTGGAATGAACGTCGATACTCGAGTGACATGAAAAAGGCGGCCCCGGAGTACGGGACCGCCCTCTTCGTTTTGCCGATTTTCGGATCGCTTACTGGATGACGATCTCGACGCGGCGGTTCTGCGGCTCGCGCAC
>CADECW010000200.1:0-5820 GCA_902825855.1 uncultured Rhodospirillales bacterium
AGGGACCTGCTCTGTTGCTCGGTCGACATGAAGAGGTCCCTCGACTGCGCCGTCCTTCGGACGGCTTCGCTCGGGATGACGGGAAAAGTGGCTCCCCCTCCCGTCATCTCGATACCGCTCGACGGTATCATGCACTGTGGTTCTGGTAAACAACTATAGTGCTATATCTGCGGCGTCTCCGCCGGTTCGGTCGCCTTCATCGATGCCCGCTGCGCCGTCCTGTCGTACCAGGCCGCAAGCTTCGGAGCGACACCGCGCCATTCCTCGCCGTAGCGCCAGCTCTCGTAGCCGCAGGCGACGGCGGTCGTGATCTGCGCGAGGTCGAACGCAACGCCGAAACGGGCAACACGATTTTCCAGGGCGGCGAAGCAGCGGAGCTCGCGATCCTTCATCTTGCCGACAAAGTCGTTCGATCGTTCGCTTTCCGACCTCAGAAGCTCGGCCCGCCGCAAGATGTGCGCTTCGATGATGCCACAGGCGATCGACATATCGGCGAGCGCCTGCCAGCGCGCCGCGCCCTCACGCACCATCAGGCGATAGCCGCCGAGCTCGCCATTGAGATAGTCACAGATCGAATGAGAGTCGGTCAGGGTGAATTCGGCCGTGACCAGCGCCGGGATGCGCACGACCGGCGTGGCCTCGAGGAAGTCGGGCCGATGCTCGACGGCCTGGGTGGCCCACCTGTGCGACCACCTGGTCTGCACGAACTCGAAGCGATCCTCGATACCCAGCTCGAGGATCGCGACTCTCACCCTCCTGACCCAGGGCGAGGCGGGCGTAACGTAAAGGCGCACGGCAATCCTCCGGCTGCGGCAAGGTGGACAAATCCAATGCCCCGAACCGGTCGCGGTCGGCAACCACCGCGATCGCCACGATCATGTCGCCGGCGAAGGACAGGTCGAGCGCCCCGAGAAGGCTCTGGCAGTCTCGTGCTGAACACCGCACCGATCGACTTCTGGAACAGGGTGAATGTCACGAACCGCCCATTCTCGGGAGGTGACAGCGTAGCTCTCGCGGAGGGGTCACCAACGCTGTTGCTTCGCGGGCACCTCCCCATCGTGAACGATGGGGAAGACGGACGTATCCAAAATCGTTCGTGCGCATTCGGTTGCATGAAGTTGTGGATCGCACGAAGCGGCATACAACAGATGCGAGCAACACGAATCTTATCTTCGTTTTCCACCTAATGCACCGACGGCGGTTGGCGGAATCCGCCGGATTGCACGAGCGAGTCGTGTTAGCTTTACAATCAGAGAGCAGCGGTTGGTCGAGCCCCGGTCCTCTCTTAAATAAAAGACCAAACTCGGCGACCGGCTTAAGGCGCGGTGACGACCCGAAAGGGCACGCCGCACCGGGATCGGAGGGGACGCGCAAGCGGCATCTGTGATCTTTCAAGTCGGTAGGCCGCGCGGTTCTTGTGACCGCCCGGAGATTGCCTGGAGCGGCAACGCGACGGGCGGATTTCCGAGGTCGCTGGGGTCGCAACGGTCCGGAAGGGGGTCGTTCTTCGGAACGGCCCCTTTTTCTGTTGTGACGGACGTCATCCCGAGCGAAGCCGCCCGAAGGGCGGCGCAGTCGAGGGACCTCGTCTTGTCGACGCGTCAACAGAAAAGGTCCCTCCGCTTCGCGCTTCGCGCTCCGGTCGGGATGACGGGTTAGAGAGAAGGGCGGCGCAGTCGAGGGACCTACCGCGACCGTCCACGCGCCGTGACCGGCCAGATGTCGACCAGCGTGTCGCCCTTCACCACGTGGTAGCTCTCGTAGAGATTGACCGTTGGGTCGCAGTGCGGTGGCGTCAGGATCACCTGTTCGCCGTGTCCCGGAGGTTCCTTTCCGTCGGGCGCGATCACCGCCAGGTGCTCGTCGCCCATGAAGCGCGTGGTCGAGCCTTCGACCGCGCCCTTCAGGATCATCGGCGGCCCCTTTTCGGTGGCCATCGCCTTCAGGCCGGCGTCGACGGTGACCATGCCGGCGGTGTTGGCGCTGACGACACGGGCGTCGATCTGCAGGGCCTGCTCGAACGTCGGCTTGTCGAGGCCGCGCAGGTCGCAGACGTTGTAGTCGTGGTCCATGAAGACGTAGGAGCCGACCTGCAACTCGGTGAAGACGCCGAGCTTGGCGTCGATGTAGTGCGTGCCGGTGCCTGAGCCGGTGACGATGCCGGGCTTCAGGCTGGCGGCTTCGAGCTTGGCCAAAGAGACCTTCAGGTAGTCGGTGCGCTCCTCGATCTCGGCCTGGCGCTGCTTGAAGTCGACGATGTGCTGGTGACGGCCGCAATAGAACTGCACGCCGGCATATTTCAGCGACTTCAGCCCGACGACCTTCTTCACCAGCTCGACGACGCCGTCGGGCGTGGCCACGCCGGTGCGATGAAGGCCGGGATCGATATCGACGATCACCGTCAATGGCTTGCCTGCCTTCGCGGCCGCCGCCGCCAGCGCCTCGACGTTGGCGGGATGGTCGACCACGACCATCAGGTCTTTGACCTTGGCGTTCAGCGCCATCAGGCGATCGATCGCCTGCGGCGTCACCACCGGCGAGGTGATGTGCAGGCTCTCGATGCCGCCCTCGCCCAGCGCCTCGGCCTCGCCCAGCTTGGCGCAGCACACGCCGAGTGCCCCGGCGGCGATCTGGCGGCGGGCGATGTCGGCCGACTTGTGGGTCTTCGAGTGCGGCCTGAGGTTCACCTTGTGCGACTTGGCGAAGGCCGCCATCTCGGCGATGTTGCGGTCGAGCATCTCGAGATCGAGCACTAGCGCCGGCGTGTTCAGCGAGCGTCGCGATCCCTGCTGGCCGATCAGATGGCGGTGGAGTTTCTCGGCTTCGCTCATGGCCTGTCCTTCAGGTTGCGCACGACCATGGCTTCGCCGGTCGTGCCGCGGTTCACGCCCGCGCTTTTCATGAACATGTTTTCCTTGCCCGTGCCCCAGAGCGCAATGCCTTGCGCCAAAAGGCCGCCATCGACCTTGATGGTCTCGCCGGTGATGAAGCGGGCCTCGTCCGAGCACAGGAAGGAGGCCACGTCGGCGATCACGTCGGGCTCGCCGCGGTCGGGCCAGGGCTGGTGCTGGAACTGCCTCTCGTACTTCTCCGGCCGGCCGCGATGGACGAGCGGCGTCGAGATCACGCCGGGCGCGATGCCAACGACGCGGATGCGCTCGTGACCGAGCTCGGCGGCCACGTTCTCGATCAGGCTGATGACGGCAGCCTTGGCCGCCGAGTAGGCGTGGCTGCCGCCACCACCGACCATGCCGGCGATCGAGGCGGTGACCAGGATGACGCCGCCGCGCTGCTTCTTCATGGCGAGCGAGGCGTGCTTCATGCCGAGGAACACCGAACGGGTCAGCACGGCAAAGGTATAGTCCCAGTCCTCGACGCTGGTCTCGGCGATCGGGCCGAAGGCGCCGCCGACGCCGGCGTTCAGATATGCGATGTCGAGGCGGCCGAAACGCTTCTCGGCTTCGGCGACCGTCGCGGCGACATCCGATTCCTTGGCGACATCGCAGCGCACGAAGGCGATGTCATTGCCATGCCCGTTCGCTCTGGCAACCGCCAGCGTCTCTGCGCCGTTGGCCTCGTTGAGATCTGCCACCACCACCTTGGCGCCGTCTGCCAGGAAGCGCATGACCGTGGCACGCCCCATGCCGCTCGCCCCGCCGGTGACGATGGCAACCTTGCCCGCCAGTCTCGTCATCTGTGATTTCGCCCTCCGGACCAATGGTGATGTTGCGCAGACGCGCTCGCAAGCCTAGCGTTTGACGGAAGGTGTATTACGCCTTCCATCATCCCGAGCAAAGGCGAGGGATGACGGGTCAGAAAAGGGAGCCGTCGATGAAGTTCGGCCTGTTCTACGAAATCTCCATTCCGCGTCCGTGGACGCCGGAGAAAGAGCGGACCGTCTACAACAATTGCCTGGAGCAGGTGAAGCTGGCCGACGAATTGGGCTTCGACCACGTCTGGGCCGTCGAGCACCATTTCCTCGAAGAGTACTCGCACTGCTCCGCGCCCGAGCTGTTCCTGACCGCCTGCGCGATGGTCACCAAGAACATCCAGGTCGGCCACGGCATCGTGGTCTGCGTGCCCGAGTTCAACCATCCCATCAAGATCGCCGAGAAGACGGCCACCCTCGACATCCTGTCGGGCGGCCGCCTGCACGTCGGCACCGGCCGCTCGGCGACCTGGACCGAGCTCGGCGGCTTCCGTGCCAATCCCGATACCACCAAGAAGAGCTGGGACGAGTTCGTGCGCTGCCTGCCCAAGATGTGGATGCAGGAGACCTTCTCCTACCAGGGCGAATTCTGGTCGATGCCCGAGCGCACCATCCTGCCGAAACCCTATCAGAAGCCGCACCCCCCGATGTGGGTTGCGGTCACCAGCCCCGGCACGGAGATCGACGCGGCCGACCGCGGCCTTGGCAGCCTCGGTCTCTCCTTCGCGGGCTTCGACGAACAGGAGAAGAAGATCAAGGAGTACCGCCGGCGCATCAAGTCGTGCGAGCCGGTCGGCGCCTTCGTCAACGAGCAGGTGGCGACGACCAACTTCCTGTTCTGTCACGAGGACGAGAAGACCGGCGTCGAGATGGGCAAGCGGCTGGGCAACACCTTCAACTATCTCGCCACGCAGCTGATCTCCACGCGCGAGGTCTTTTCCTCGCCGTCCTACCAGTCACTCGGGCTGCTGCCGGCGCTGCGCCGCGCCGCCACCGGCCCCGACGCCAACGAGCAGCAGACCGAGGGCATGGCCTACGGTGATCCCGCGCGCATCATTCGCGCCGTCAAGAAGTGGGAATCGCTTGGCGTCGACTGCATCAACTTCATCCTGAACGCCAACGAGGTCGTGCCCCAGGACCAGGTAATGGCGAGCCTGAGACTCTTCGCCAAGGAAGTGATGCCGGTGTTCGCCAAGGGATCGACCAGCAAGGTCGCGGCGGAGTAAGCCATGCCCCTGTACGGAACCCTCGACATCACCCGGAACGCCAAGGCACTGCCGACGCTCGGCAATCTCGACACCGAAGCCTGGACCTTGCCCAAGGCGGAGATGCTGCAGCTGCTGATCGAGGTGCCGCGCAGCACGACCGACGGCCTGCTGCCCAAGGCGATGCATCCGGCCCTGCCCTCCTACGTCATCCTCGCGGTCACGCGATATTCGGAAAGCCCTGTCGGCCCGTTCAATCTCGCGGTGCTGCGGCTCGGCAGCCGCGCCGGGGCGCATCCGCGCGGCTTTCTGCTGGGCGCCGTCGCCAGCACCGAGGCGTCGGCCAAGGAACTGCGCGGCCGCTGGGGCCTCCCGGTCGAGGTCGGCGAGGTGAAGTTCCTGCGCCGGCACGACCGCGTCATGGGCACGGTCACCAAAGCCGGCAAGACGGTGCTCGACTGCGCGTTGATCGATCCGCAGCCGGTCGCTGGCACCGACGTGCAGTACATCAACTGGGTGACGGCGGCCAATGCGCCGCTCGACGGCCAGACCCAGCCCCTCCTGATTCAGGTCGATCCCAAGTACACCTTCTACAAGGCCGAGCGCGGCAAGCCGCAGGTCAACGCTTTCGACGCCACGGCATGGAACGCCGGGGCGATCACCCTTGCCGATCCCATCGTCGGCACCTGCTGCACGGTCGACACCGACCTGCCGCGCATTCGCTTCGTGATGGATCCTCTCAAGCCCGTGTTCCAGGGCACTCGCAGAATCAGGGAGTCTCGCGCTGACGAGTAAGAACCCGGCGTTCGATTTCGACGCCATCATCATCGGGGCCGGCATCTCCGGCCTCTACCAGCTCCATCTGCTGCGCAAGCTCGGCATGAAGGTGCGCGTGTTCGAGACCGG
>CADECW010000200.1:5920-7813 GCA_902825855.1 uncultured Rhodospirillales bacterium
CTGTCGGCACCGACCATGCCGCGCATCGAGGGCATCGACAGCTTCAAGGGCCAGTCGTGCCACACCGCGCGCTGGCCTCATGAGCCGGTGAGCTTCGAGGGCAAGCGCGTGGCCGTGATCGGCACCGGCGCCACCGGCGTGCAGACCATCCAGGAAGTCGCCAAGACCGCGGGCCATCTCACCGTGTTCCAGCGCACGCCCAACTGGTGCGCGCCCCTGCACAACGCCCAGATCTCCAAGGAGGAGATGGCCGAGATCCGCCCGCGCTATCCCGAGATCTTCCAGCGCTGCCGTGAGACCTTCGCCTGCTTCCTGCACACGCCCGATCCGCGAAAGGCCATGGAGGTCACGCCCGAGGAGCGCGAGGCGCTGTGGGAAAAGCTCTACGGCAACCGCGGCTTCGGCATGTGGCAGGGCAATTTCCGCGACATTCTCGTCGACCGCGAGGCCAACGCGCTGGTGAGCGACTTCGTCGCCCGCAAGATCCGCGAGCGCGTCAAGGACCAGGCGGTGGCCGACAAGCTGATCCCCAGGAACCACGGCTTCGGCACGCGCCGCGTGCCGCTCGAGACCAGGTACTACGAGGTCTACAACCAGCCCAACGTGGAGCTTGTCGACATCAAGGAAACACCGATCGAGCGCATCACACCCAAGGGAATCAAGACCAGCGATCGCGAGTACGAGTTCGACATCATAATCTACGCCACCGGCTTCGACGCGATCACCGGCGCCTTCGATCGCATCGACTTCCAGGGCGTCGATGGGCTCAAGCTGAAGGACAAGTGGAAGGGCGGACCGCAGACCTATCTCGGCATCATGGTCGAGGGCTTTCCCAACATGATGATGCAGATGGGCCCGCACACCGCGCTGGGCAACATCCCGCGCAGCATCGAATACAGCGTCGAATGGGTGAGCGACCTGCTCGGCCACGCGCGCAAGCACGACGTCACGCGCATCGAGGCGACGGCCGAAGGCGTCGCTTCGTGGACCGATCACGTCAAGTCGCTCGGCGTCGGGCTGCTGTCCAACGAAATCGATTCGTGGATGACCGGCATAAACCGCAACGTCGACGGTAAGCAGACCCGCATCATCGCCCGCTACAGCGGCAGCGCGCCGGCCTTCCGCGAGCGCTGCGATGCGGTGGCGGCTGACGGCTACCGGGAACTCAGGCTGGCCTGACAACGACGACGGAGGGAATCATGGCGGACGGCATCACGGTCGCGAAATTCCGGGACGTCGCCGGAGGCCTGCAGAAAGGCCAGTTCGCCGTCGGCGAGCACGTGAAGATCCGGCACCTCTCCGACCTCGATCCGATCTACAAGGCGTTGCTCGACCGGCCGATCACCGTGACCATGGGCCTGACCGCGCCCGACGGCACGATCGGGCTGACGCCGATGTGGTTCGACTATGAAGGCGACAAGGTGCTGGTGAACACGGCCTCGCACCGCCCCAAGTGCGGCTGGATCCGCAAGAACGGCAAGCTCACGATCCTGGTCGTCAATCCCGACAACGCCTACCATTGGGTCCAGCTCAAATGCTCGGTGGAGCGCGAGGAACACGAAAACGCCCCGGGCGGCGAGCGCGTCACCAGGCAGCTCGACAAGATCTGGACAAAGTACACGGGCAATCCGCCGCCTTACGGGCTGCGCGACCCCGCGATCGACGAGAAGCGAGTGCTGTTCATCTGCAACGTCGATCGCATCGCTACCTTCGGCAAGCCGTAAGGCCGGCGCACCCTTCCGTCATCCCGACCGGAGCCGAGCGCAGCGAGGCGAAGCGGGACCTGCTCATGTGTTCGACAAAGAGGAGGTCCCTCCACTCCGCTTCGCTCCAGTCGGGATGACGATAACTTGAGCCGTCATCCCGACCGGAGCCGAGCGCAGCGAGGCGAAG
>CADECW010000201.1 GCA_902825855.1 uncultured Rhodospirillales bacterium
TGACGCTCGTGACACCGGCGACCTTCGCGGTCGTCACCGACATGATCGCCGAGGAGCTGGGCTATCCGCCTCCGCGCCGGCGCTGGTTGAAGCGGGCCGCGCTGCTGCATGACATCGGCAAGCTGGGCGTCAGCAACACCATCCTCGACAAGCCCGGCAAGCTCGACGACACGGAATGGGCGGCCATGAAGCAACACGCCGCTTATTCGGAGACGATCCTGTCGCGGATCGGTGCGTTCAAGGACCTCGCCTTCATCGCCGGCGCACATCATGAGCGGCTCGACGGCAAGGGCTATCCGCGCGGCCTCAGGGGCGATCAGATCGCGCGCGAGACGCGCATCATCTCCACCGCCGACGTGTTCGATGCGTTGACCGCCGATCGCCCCTACCGGGCGGCCATGACGGTTACCAAGGCCCTCGCCATCATGGAGGAGGGCCTTGGCACCGCGACCGACCCGGAGGCCTTTCATGCGCTGCGCGGCGCCATGCTCAGGGTCGACCCGGCGCTGGCCGCCTAGCGCGGCGACGCCTTCTCTGTCCACCGCGTGAGCCCGTGCCGCGGCACCGGAGCGATGGTAACGGCGAGCCGCGAGGTGATAAGGTTGCCCATGGACATGCCCACCGGACAATTCGCCGATCCCTTCACCGAAGCCGGGTTCCGCGCACTCGCATCGCGTGGACTGCACAAGGAACCGTCGGACGCCGTGTTCGACCCGCGCTCCGGCAAGGCGTGGGGCCCGGGCGACTGGGATCTCAACCCGGAGCTGAAGGGCGATCTGGCGGTCATGAACGCGCCGCGTGCCGCCGCCGTGCTGGTGCCCATCATGCTGCGCCCAGTTCTGACGATCCTCTTCACCCAGCGCTCGGAGGACGTGCCGAGCCACCCCGGCCAGATTTCTTTCCCCGGTGGCAAGGTCGAAGCCGACGACGCCGACGCGCTGGGGTGCGCGCTGCGCGAGGCGCACGAGGAAATCGGCCTTCCCATCGGCAATGTCGAGCCGCTCGGCTATCTCGACAGCTACCGTACCGGCACCGGCTTCCAGATCACGCCCGTGGTGGCGCTGGTGAAGCCGGAGTTCCAGTCGGTCCTCGACCCGCGCGAGGTGCGCGACGTGTTCGAGGTGCCGCTCGCTTTCCTGATGGACGAAGCCAACCACCACAAGGATTCGCGCGAGTGGCGTGGACGCCAGCGCTCGTTCTACGCCATGCCCTACCAGGGGCGCTACATCTGGGGCGCCACCGCCGGCATGCTGAAAAATCTGCACGACCGGGTTTTCCAGCGATGATCCGCGTCATCGTCGAGAACATCCTCCTCTTTCTCCTGCCGGCTGCCGTGTACGTCGGCTACATGCTGCTGACGCGCCGGCGCGCTTCGCCGGGCGAGGTGTTCAACGATGCACCCCTGGTGTGGCTGTTCACGGCCGGGGCGGCGATGGTGATCGCCTCCCTGATCTACTTCGCGTCGACCACAGTAGGTGGCTCACCGGACCAGAAATACACGCCGCCCTACATGAAAGACGGGCGCATTCAGCCCGGCGAGCTGAAGTAGATGAGCGCCTCCCCGCCTCGTTCTCTAAGCGCCGAATGGTTGCGCTGGCCCGAGACCCAGGCCGTGTTCGCCGCGCTTGCCGCCAAGGGACACGACGCGCGTGCCGTTGGCGGCGCAGTCCGCAATGCCTTGACGGATCAAGCCGTCACCGATGTCGACATCGCCACCGTTGCCCTGCCCACGGAGGTGATCGCTGCGGCGCAAGCCGCGGGCTTGAAGGCCATTCCCACCGGCCTCGACCACGGCACGGTCACGGTGATCGCCGATGGCCGCCCGCACGAGGTCACGACGCTGCGCAAGGACGTGGCAACGCACGGCCGTCACGCCACCGTCGCCTTTACCGACGACTGGACCGCCGATGCCCAGCGCCGCGATTTCACGGTCAACGCACTTTATTGCAGCGCCGGCGGCGAGGTTTTCGATCCTCTCGGCGGCTATGCCGACGTCGTCGCCCGCCGCGTCCGCTTTATCGGCGATCCCGTCGCGCGCATCCGCGAGGACTATTTGCGCATTCTGCGCTTCTTCCGCTTCAGCGCGGCTTTCGGCACGGGCGATCCCGATGCCGCAGCCCTGGCCGCCTGCGTGCGCGAGCGCGATGGCCTCGCCATCCTCTCCGCCGAGCGCGTGCGCCAGGAGCTGATGCGGCTGCTGTCGGCGCCCCGCGCCACCGGGATCGTCGGCGTCATGTTCGACCACGGCCTGATCGCTTCCGTGCTTGGCGCCGCACCGCGTCCCGCGCTGCTGACCCGGCTTGCCGCCATCGAGACAGCGAACGGGCTGCAGCCCGATCCGGTGCTTCGCCTCGCCGTCCTGGCTATGGCCGTCGTCGACGACGTTGAGCGCCTGCGCGATCGTCTGCGGCTCTCCAACGACGAGGCGGATGTGCTGGCGCTCGCCGCCGGCAGCTTGCCCGACCTGTCCAGCGAGCGTGCCGCTAGAGCCTGCCTCTATGCCGAAGGCGCGGACACCTACCGCCGCCATGTCCTGCTAGGCTGGGTCGCCTCAGGCGATGCGCCAGAAAGCGAGGCCCGGCGTCAGTGCCTGACCCTGCCCGATCGGTGGGCCGCGCCGCGCCTGCCGATCGGCGGTGATGAGGCGATCGCGCTCGGCGTGCCGGCCGGGCCGCGTATCGGCGACCTCCTGCGACAGCTCGAGGGATGGTGGATCGCCGGCGACTTCGCCGCGAACGAAACGCAATTGCGCGAGAAGCTGAAGCAGCTGGCCGCGGCCGGCTGAACAACGTAAGCGAGGGGACGCGGATGGCGGACAACAGCCAGGGGCCTAACGGGTTGTCGGTCAAGGCGATGTTTGCAGCGCTGGCGCTGGGGTCGGTGCTTGCCGGATTGGTGGTCTATGCTCTGAGGGATCGCCTCGGCATTCCCGACGATACGGCCCAGATGATCGCCACAGTCTTCATCGTAGTCGCGACCGCCGATATCGCCTTGCTGATCTTCTGGGACAAGCTCTTCCAGCGCCGCGAGTGACGCGGCGCGCGCCCTACACGGCCACCGGCAGGCTCTGCTGTGCGCCCACCTGGAACACGCGCCGGTAGCGCTCCACCTCTGCCGGGGGGCCGACGGCTTTCAGCGGGTTGTCCGACAGCTTCACCGCGGGCCTGCCGTTGGCCGACAGCACCTTGCACACGATGGAGAACGGATCGAGCCCCGAGTCGGCGCCGAGCCCCCTGAAGTCGTTGGTCAGCAGCGTGCCCCAGCCGTAGCCGATGCGGACGCGGCCGTGGAAGTGACGGTGGATCTTGGCGATGCTCTCCACGTCGAGGCCGTCGGAGAAAATGATCAGCTTTTTCTTCGGGTCCTGCCCGCGTCGCTGCCACCAGTCGATGGCGATCTCGCCGCCGGCAATCGGATCGCCGGAATCGACGCGCACGCCCGTCCACTGCGTCACCCAATCCGGCGCGCGGTCGAGGAAGCCCTGCGAGCCATAGGTGTCGGGCAGCATGATCCTGAGGTTGCCGTCGTAGTCTTCCTGCCAGTCGGCGAGCACCTTGTAGGGTGCCTCCGCCAGCTCGCGGTCGTTGTCGGTGATGGCGCAGTACACCATGGGCAGCTCATGCGCGTTGGTGCCGATGGCTTCCACCTCGCGCCGCATGGCGATCAGGCAGTTGGAGGTGCCGAGAAACGCCGGCCCCAGCCCTTCGATCATCGCCTGCACGCACCAGTCCTGCCACAGGAAGCCGTGGCGGCGGCGTGTGCCGAAGTCGGCAATGCTCAGGCCCGGAAGCTGCTTCAGCCGGCCGACCTTCTCCCAAAGCCGCGTCATGGCGCGGGCATAGAGCACCTGCAGCTCGAACTTGCCCATGCCCTTGGTGACGGCGCGGGTGTGCAGCTCCATCAGCACGGCCAGCGCCGGGATCTCCCACATCGTGGTCTCGATCCACGGGCCTTCGAAGATCAACTCATACTGGTCGCCGTTGCGTTCCAGGTGGTAGGCGGGAAAGCGGAAGCCCTCGAGCCACTGAATGAAGTCCGGCTCGAACATCTGGCGCTTGCCGTAGAACATGTTGCCGCGCAGGAAGGTCGACTCGCCCCGCGAGAGCGACAGCGTGCGGATATGGTCGAGCTGTTCCTTGAGCTCGCCCATGTCGATCTGCTTGGCAAGCTTGACGCTCGCCGTCCGGTTCAGGATGCCGAAGGTGACCTGCACGTCGCGATGGCGGCGGAAGATCGTCTGCGCCATCAGCAGCTTGTAGAAATCCGTGTCCAGCACCGAGCGGACGATCGGGTCGATCTTGAAGGTATGATTGTAGACGCGGGTGGCGATGTCGGTCATGGGCGCGCGGTCGGGTGTCAAATCGGTTCGGGCAGCACCTTACGAAACTGCTCCCCGTGCGCAAAGGCAGCAAACGGTCGCTTTCGGGGGCCTTAGGGTAAACGCCCGTCTCAGGGCCCGATGATGAAGGCCGCATTGGCGGCAAACAACAGGACGGCGAACCCGGCCAGCACCAGAGTCTTCCCGGGAACGCGCGACGCCGCAAACAGTCCTGCCAGGATCAGGAGGTGCGCGATCGTGGTGGTCGACGCATTAAGCAGGGGTTCGTGCGGTAGCATCACCACGAAGAAGAGCGCGCGAAACAGCGCATAGGCGCCCAGCGCGAGCAGCAGGGCGCGCCTTCCGCCGTCGCCTGCCGGTTGGCGGCCCGGCAGCAGGCAGACGACGAGCAAGGCGAGCCCCAGCACCGCCACGCCGGCCCCGAGCGGCGAGGTGAAGTACCCCAGCAGCGATGGCGCGAACGTGCCGGCGAAGTGCAGCGACGGCGCGGCACCCGTGGTCGCGTCTGCCGACGGCGCGGCGATGCTGAAGATCAGCCACTCCCTCACGAAGAACATCAGGCTCGTCGCCGTGTACTCGTTGCCGGAGACGAAGCTGATGAGCATGTCGAGGTGGGAGGCGCGCTCCAGATTGGTCCGCTCCGGGGTGAGCAGCCAGCGGCTGACCCCGAGCTCGAGAATGAGGAGCGCGCACGGGCCCGCCAATGCGTGCGCGAAGATCCAGCGGCCGCCGCGCCAGTCGACGCCCTTGCGCACAAGCGTGTCGACAAGCGGAATGATGACCAGGAAGCCGGAGACGATCTCGTTCAGGCATCCGAGCAGCAGCCAAGCCGTCAGCAGGCAGGCACCGCGTACCGTCCACCGCTGGCGCAGCTTCACGTAGGTCGCGATGTAGAGGGCAGCGATCGTTGCGGTGACGATCTTGGATTCTTCGATGCTGGAGAAATACCAGATGCCGAGCGACGATGCGTAGATGATCCCGAACAGGCTCGCTTGGCGAAGCGGCATGAGCGCCGCGAAAGCGCGCACGGCGGCCCAGACGCCGATCGCGCCCGCCGCAGCAAACATGGCCTTCAGGATGTAGACAGCGGGAATCCAGTGCGTAAGCGGGCTGAGCAGTTTCAGCCATGCAGCAGCCAGGCCCATCGTCACCGGGTGAAAACGGGTGAGCCCTTCCGCGTAGTACCCCTGTGCCATGGCCGTGTAGACGTGGGCATCGGCACCGAAGTGGGTGATGCGGTTCGCCGTGTGCAACGCAACCGAGGACGACCAGTAGAGTGCGAACGCCGCGACCGCCACCGTAAGCGAAATGTAAGCAACCTTGTCCGCTGAAGCGGCGAACGTGCGTGCAATGTCCGTTGCTGCGCGCATGTCCCTGGCTGTTTCGGCGCTTGTGTGAGGCACCATCTAACGATCCTAGCCCGCGCGCGGCAGTTTTCTCGCAGGCCTTTGCGCCCAGGGCGCGATATTGCGTGGCAACAATGAACTATGCCCGGCGGTGGCATTCATCGATCGTTCATGTCGCGACCCGCCCTCTCTGCCTGTTTGCGTGCGCTGAAACACGCCTGCAGGGGCATCGACGTGGCACAGCTTGAAGCCAAAGTTCTCGATGCGGGGCCGCAGCCGATGGGTCTGGTTTCGCAGTCATCCGGGGTCGGACATGCCGGCTTTGCGACGCGGGCGAAGATCGGCGACTGGGTGCGCCTGCTGCGCGTCCATCAGTACGTCAAGAACGTGCTGGTGTTCGTGCCGCTGTTGACCGCGCACGCGTTCACGCTGTCGGCCTTCACTACATGTCTGCTGGCAGCTCTGGCCTTTTCCTTGTGTGCCTCGGCAACCTATATCTTCAACGATCTCGTTGATGTCGAGGCGGATCGCGCGCACCCGAGCAAACGCAACCGGCCGCTTGCAGCC
This sequence comes from uncultured Rhodospirillales bacterium, assembly GCA_902825855.1. Taxonomy (GTDB): domain Bacteria; phylum Pseudomonadota; class Alphaproteobacteria; order Reyranellales; family Reyranellaceae; genus Reyranella. The sequence goes on from CADECW010000201.1 coordinate 6,253, forward strand.
GGCCTGATCTCGACACGGCAAGCGATCGTGGTTGCGCCCGTGCTGGTGCTGGTGGCCTTCACCATCGCGGCGGCGACGTCGATCCGCGTCACGGCGCTGCTGCTGCTGTACATGGTTTTGACGACAGCCTACTCGCTGTGGCTCAAGCGGCAGGTGCTGCTCGATGTGGTAGTGCTGTCCATACTGTACACGTTGCGTGTCGTCGTCGGGGCGGTTGCAATCGATGTCGTCTTGTCGGAGTGGCTTCTCGCCTTCTCCTTCCTGATCTTCACGAGCCTCGCTCTGGTCAAACGCTACAGCGAGCTGTCGACACGGGGCGCGGCCAAGCTGGGCAATCCGGAGAACCGCGACTACGCGATCGAGGATTTGAGCATCGTCGGCGCGATGGCGGCAGCATCCGGGTTCAATGCCGTCACCCTTTTCGCACTCTATGCCTCTTCGGAGACGGTGCGCTCGCTGTACGGGCGCCCCTGGGTGCTCTGGTTGATTTGCCCGGTTCTCATGTACTGGATCGCACGCGCCCTCATGCTCGCGCATCGGCGCAAGATGCACGACGACCCGATCGTGTTCGCCTTGAAGGATAGGGTCAGCCTGGTGTCGCTTGCCGTTATCGTGGCGCTGACGCTGGCGGCAATCTGAGCGAAGGGAAAAGAAAAGCCCCGGGCATGCCGGGGCCTTTCCGCGATTGCCGGATCGGGGGAGGGACTAGAAGTCCATGCCACCCATTCCGCCCATGCCGCCCATTCCACCCATGCCGCCGCCGGGCATCGCAGGTGCAGCCTCCTTGGGCCGCTCGGCGACCATGGCCTCGGTGGTGATCAGCAGGCCGGCGACCGAGGCCGCGCCCTGCAGCGCATTGCGCACCACCTTGGTCGGATCGATGACGCCGGCAGCTACGAGGTCGCCGTACTCGCCCGTCTGGGCGTTGTAGCCGAAAGCCGGCTTGTCGTTCTCCATGATCTTGCCGACCACGACCGAACCGTCCTCGCCCGCGTTCTGCACGATCTGGCGCGACGGCACCTGCAGCGCCTTGCGCACCACGGCGATGCCGGTCTTCTGATCGTCGTTGGATCCGCGCAGGTTCTCGAGCGCCTTGGAGGCCCGGAGCAGCGCAACGCCGCCACCGGGAACGATGCCTTCCTCGACGGCCGCGCGGGTCGCGTGCACGGCGTCGTCGACGCGGTCCTTGCGCTCCTTCACTTCCGTCTCGGTGGCGCCGCCGACTTTGATCACGGCCACGCCGCCGGCGAGCTTCGCCAGCCGCTCCTGCAGCTTTTCGCGATCGTAGTCGGAGGTGGTTTCCTCGACCTGCGCCTTGATCTGCTTGGTGCGGGCCTCGATGTCGGCCTTCTTGCCGGCGCCGTCGACGATGATGGTGTTGTCCTTGTCGATCGACACCTTTTTGGCGCGACCAAGCTGATTGAGCGTGACGCTTTCCAGCTTGATGCCGAGGTCTTCGCTGATGACCTCACCGCCCGTGAGAACGGCGATGTCCTCCAGCATCGCCTTGCGGCGATCGCC
>CADECW010000202.1 GCA_902825855.1 uncultured Rhodospirillales bacterium
AACAACCAACGCCGCTTAGTAGCTGGGGAATGAGGTGCCGCAGATTTCCTGGCCAACCCATCGATTTCAACATTCTAAAGCGGCACCTTGACCAGTTGTAGCCGTCTCTGTCTGTCGGATTCCCGTGCAATCGATACTGTCGGCTCGAATCTCCGGCATACACAACACGTCGAAATTGTCATTGACTCTGCATCGGCACGACCTTCCTACTATTTACGTAGTAAGTAGTCAGCGGCCGCGCGTTGACCGCGCGCCTGTGCGTCGACCCACTGCTTTCCGAGGAGCAACCTCATGGATCGCAATTCGATCAAGTGGTCGGGCCCCATGCCCGCAGTCGTAACGCCCTTTGATGACCGCGGTGCCATCAGCGAAGCTCTTTTCCAACAGAATCTGGAGACTCTCCTCGAAAAAGGCGCGACCGGATTCATTGTCGGCGGATGCACTGGCGAGTTCTGGTCCCTTTCACCCGAAGAGCGTAGCCGCCTTTATGGCTTGAGTGCGAGAGTCGTCGGTGGTCGCGCGACGGTGATCGCCGGCACCAGTTCGATTTCATATCGCGAGGCGATTGATCTCACGAAGGCGGCGGAGAATGCGGGATGCGATGGCGCGCTCGTCTTGCCTCCATATTTCGTGAAGCTGACGGACGACGAGATCTTTGCTCACTTTGAAGCGATCTCGAAGTCCGTCGCTTTGCCGATCATGGTCTACAATATTCCGCAGGCGGCGATTAACTCGATATCGCCGACGCTTGCCCTCAGGTTGTCGGAGCTCGATCCGATCGTTGCGATCAAGGAAAGTGCGGGCGATTGGAATAACTATTACGCCACTGCGCTGGCTGTGCAGCATCGCCTGCGCGTGTTCTGCGGGCCATCGTCGGTCTACGGCGTTGCGGCCGTTCTCCTGGGCGCCGATGGGCTGATCGATTGCTTCCCAAACGTCTGGGCGCCGGGAGGTCTGGATCTTTACCACGTCGTCAAAGGCGGCAATCTCGAAGCCGCGCGGGAGCTTCAAGAGCTCGGCGTGGCCCTTACAGGTCTGTTTACGTCGGAAGGCCGGACGCTCTATCCGTCGACTAAAGCAGCGATGGAGCTGCTTGGTTTGCCCGGTGGCAAGCTGCGGCCGCCCCTCCAGCCGCTCGACGGGGATCAATACGAAGGCCTTCGTCGCGGCCTCGTAGCTTTGGGCCTTCTTGTCGAGGTAGGTCGTTCCGCTAAACGACTACGCGCATAGAATCGGCGGTGGTCTCATGACCGACCGATGTCATGCGAGCGTTCGGCTGAGATCTCGCGTTCTCAAAGCACATGAATCTGGGAGGTCGGAATGAAGCGACGTAGTGTGATGGCCGCAACGGGTGCGTTGGCAGTGGCGGCTGGCTTGAGCGGAGCGGCCCGATCGCAGACGACTACGCGTTTTCGATTGGCCCATTTCTCGCCCCCGTCGGACCCAAATCACGCCACAGCGCTTGCCTTTGCCGAAGCGCTGAAGCGCGCGACGAACGGAGAGTACGAGGTAACGATTCTCCCAAATGCCCAGCTCGGCGGCGAAGTCGCTGTCACCGAAAGCTTGCTTCTCGGCGCCGTCGATATGTCGCCTCCGTCGGCCGCGGTGCTGGCCAACTGGATTCCCGAGATGAACGTGCTGAACATGCCGTTCGCATTTCGCGACTGGGCCCATTATACGCGCGTCGTGCAAGGCCCCTTGTACGATAAGATCGTCGAAGCGGCAGCGGCGAAGAACATTCGTGTTCTCGGCATGATGACCTCTGGCGCGCGCCACATCATGTCGCGCGCCCCGATACGATCGATCGCCGATCTTCAGAATCGCAAGGTGCGGACAGTTCAGAACCCTGTCCATGTCGCAACGTTCAATGCCTTCGGCGCGAATGCTACGGCTCTTGCCTACACAGAGGTCTATTCATCGCTTCAGACAGGTCTCGTCGACGGCGCTGACGCGGCGAACACGAACTACTTCACTGAAAAGTTCTACGAAGTTGCACCGAACTGGGCCCAGGTAAGTTGGTTGTACTATTCGAACTGCCTCATCATGTCCGAAGCGCGTTACCGCCGGCTTCCGCCTGAGCGCCAGGCGACCCTAAACGCCGTCGGCCGCCAAGCCGGCATTGATCATTTCAAGCGCTACGAGGCGAGTGACCAGGCGATCGTCGAGCAGCTCAAGGCGAAAGGGGTCACCTTCACGCAGCCCGATCCCGCCCCGTTTCGCGAAGCTGCCAAGAAAGTCCACGAGCAGTTCCTCAAGACCGACAAGGAGCGGGAACTTCTTTCGATAGTGCTCGCCAACTGAGGCGTTGCCGGATGGTAAGTGGATCGCCGATGGGGTACTTGGCGAAGGGAATCGCCGTTTTTCGCGTCATATCGGATGCAATCCTCGTGCTTCTTTTCGCCCTCATGGCACTTGCCGTCGTTGCCGGCGTGATGGGGCGCTATTTCCATTTCAAGATCAGCTTTTGGGTAGAGCTCGCGACATACGCCCAGATCTGGATGACGGCCATCGGCGCCGGAGTTGCGGTACGGCTCGGCGCGATGTTTGCGCTCGATACCTTGAGTCGCCACCTGGCCTTGGATCTTCAGAGGATTCTGAGCGTCGTCATCGCGGCCTTCAGTCTCCTGCTCATGTTCGTCATGTTCTATGGCGGCGTTATTCTGACAGAGGGGGGCTTTCGCCAATCGTCGCCAGTACTTCCGATCAGGATGTGGGTGGTGTTCTTGGCCGTTCCCATCACGGCGGTCATTGTCAGCATCGAAATCGTCCTGCGGGTCGTCGAACGGTGGAACGACCCTTTTGGCGGTGATCAGGAGGAGTCGGCGTGATCGCACTCGGCGTCGGCTTTTTCTTCTTCATCCTTATCGGCGTGCCCGTCGCCTTCGTCTTTGGATTGGCTGCAGTCGTGGTCGTTGTCATGAGCGACGTCCCGCTGGTCATCATTGCCCATCAGTTCTTTACTGGCCTGAACAACTTTACCCTTATGGCGATCTCTTTCTTTCTGTTGGCGGGAATGCTGATGGAAGCTGGGGGAATGGCTCGTCGGATCACCGACTTTTCCGTCAATCTTGTGGGCTGGATCACTGGGAGCCTTCTGCAAGTCGCGATCGTCGCCGCCACGATTCTTGCGGCCATGTCGGGATCCGGCAGCGCGGACACAGCTGCGGTCTCCGCCGCCCTTCTGCCGGAGATGAAGCGGCGGAAATACAACGTCGACTACTCTGCTGCCTTGATTGCAACCGCGGGAACACTCGCCCAGATTATTCCCCCGAGCACGATGCTTGTCTTGATCGGCGTGACCAACAACCTGTCGATCTCGGCGCTTTACCTCGGCGGCGTCATACCGGGAATGCTGGTGGTTCCCGGGCTCATGTACTTAGCTTGGCGCCACGCAAAAAAAGGCGGTCCTCAATATCGATCGATTCAGTCGTTTAGTCTTAGCCGATTGGTGCGCTCGTTCGTCAGTGCCCTGCCGGCTTTCGGTCTCGGCGTGATCATTCTAGGAGGAATATTCAGCGGACTTGCGACCCCAACGGAGGCGGCTGCGCTCGCAGTCATATATGCCATCCTCGTCGGACGATTTGTCTATGGCGACTTAAAGTTGTCGGCACTGCCGAAGATTTTTCTCAAGGCCGGCGCCTTTTCCGCGGGCATCATGTTTCTTGTTGGCGGGGCGGTCGTCTTCAATTGGCTGATGGCCACCGAGGGCGTTCCGGCCGCGGTTGCCACCTGGCTTGCTGCGACTGTCTCCAGCCCTTGGTCGTTTCTGCTGTTGATGAACATTTTTTTGATAATTTTCGGGATGCCGATGGAAAGTTTCGCAATGATACTTCTGTTGAGTCCGATCTTTCTCGACACCGCCGTCGCCTACCACCTGGACCCGGTCCACGTCGCGGTCGTCTTCGTGTTTAATTGCGTCATCGCGATGATCTCTCCTCCGTTCGGCGGAACACTTTTCATTTCTGCGCTGATCGCACAGCGCCCGATTTCGGCGGTGACTCGGCATATCTACCCGCTCTGGGCGCTGATGACCGTGGTCCTTTTGTTGATCACCTACATTCCGGAATTGGTTCTTTATTTGCCTCGGATTTCCGGCTTCGTGCAATAGCGGCCAACTCCGACTTCATCGAGATGGTACCGTCAATAGACTAGCCTAGATATCATTCTTTACTTTAGCGGTCGGACACTCGTCAGACAGCCGCTCGTCCCTACAAGCCGAGCGCATAGGAAGGCCGGCGTGGATCGGCACCGCCCTTGAGTACACCGGTCTCGAGGTCGGCGACGACTGTGCAGACGGCGCCGGCCAGCCAAGTCCAGTCGGCCCACCACTCGATCCTGTGGCCGAGTCCCTCGAGCGCTTCTCCAGTGGAACGGTCGATCCGCCCCTCCAGCTTGAGCAGCCCAGGGTGATAGTCGTGCGGCTCGAAAGAGCCGGGATAGCTGTAAGAAGCGCAGCGCGGCGCTTCAACGGCGTCCTGAACCTCCATGCCGAACACATGAATATTGAGGAAGGCCTGAAGCATCGCCTGCGTTTGCACGTCGCCGCCGGGCGTGCCGAACGGCATCTTCATCTTGCCTGGCCTTATCGCAATTGCCGGATTGGGGGTCAGCCGTGGACGCTTGCCGGGCGCCACGCCCGACGGATGATCCGGATCGGCCCAGCTTTGGCTGCCACGAGGTGAAGGGATAATGCCCAGCTCTGGCACCACCGGCGCGTTGTAGGAGCCATCGCTCGGCGTCGCCGCAAACACGTTGCCATGACGATCGATGACCGAGACATGCGACGTGTCGAGCTCGGGCGTGGAAAAGGCGCGTTCGGGCACGAGCGCCGCACCGCTTCGCGCGCTCTCAGCAGACACCTTGCGCGGATCGCCGGCCGGCGGCATTTCGGGCCACGCACGGTCAGGCCTGATCATGCTGCGTCGTCGCTGGGCATACTCATGCGACAGCAACGCCTCGATTGGCACGTCGATGACACGCGGATCGCCGAAATAGGCCTCGCGATCCGCGAAGGCCAGCTTCACCGCCTCGGTGATGTGATGCAGGTAGCCGGGAGAATTGTGGCCAAGCGCGCGCAGCGCCGCGGCATCGAGCAGGTTGAGCGCTTGCAGCAACGACGGCCCCTGGCACCAGGGACCGCAGGCAAAAAGCTGGATATCCCCAAACGTCGTCCCGACTGGCTCGTCGAAGCCCGATCGATAGTCGGCCAGGTCCTCGGCCGAGAGGAAGCCGCCGTTCTCCTTCTGGAACCTCACGATCGCCTGCGCGATGTCGCCGCGATAGAACGCTTGGCGGGCGGCCTCGAGCGCTGCAGCACGCCCGCGATGCTGGGAGGCGCGCTCTTGATCGGCCATGTGTTGAATGGTGGCCGCGAGGTTCTTCTGAACGAAAACCTCACCGGGCAGCGGTGGACGCCCGTTCGGCAGATAAAGTGCGACGTTGGACGGAAACTTCCGATACTCCGCCTCGTGGTCGGTAATGATTTCCGACAGGAGCGGGTAGACCGGAAATCCGTCGCGGGCATAGCCGATCGCCGACTGCGCGACTTCACCAAAGCTCATCGTGCCGAAGCGCTCGAGCGCGGTGATCCAGGCGTCGGGCGCCGCCGGCACCAGGGTGCGGAGGATTCCAAGCGGAATGGCACCGCCATGGTGCTTCTGGAAGTGATCAGCCCGGATCGCCTTCGGCCAAGGGCCTAGTCCCGGGATTGTGACGACGCGATCTTCGGCAGCGGAATAGATGATGATCGGCGCCACGCCCGCGAAGTTCACGTATTCCGGCTGCACGACACTGAGCGCAATACCGGTCGCAACGCCGGCGTCGATTGCATTGCCGCCTGCCTCCAGAATTTTGAAGCCAGCCTCGGAGGCAAGATAGTGACAGGCAGCCACCATGTGGCGTGTCCCCATGATCGTCGGACGGTGGGCCATATTGCAGCGTTCCTTGGGCAAGAGTTCTGCTTCAGGAAAGTTTGCGCCCGAAGCTGACATTGGCAAGCACTAATCGCCTCGTCCTATTGAACTTACGGCTAGACGCCATTTGCGGAGGGTCGGGGTTTGCGCAAACGAGCCGACGCTACTATTGACGTATCACCGCGCGAAGTTTTGATTGGTGGAGAGATTCTACGGTGAACAGGTACGATCATCACTAGTTCAGGCCACATTGCTCGTCAGATTGCGATTCTGAGGAAACGTCTAACCGCGCTCGACCGAGAGCGGTTGGAAATTGCCGAGCAATTGGATGCGTTCGAGAGATCACAGGCAGAAGAGACCAAACAGCCACCTCCTGACGTTGCAAGTATAACCATGACGTCTCCGACAGCCGTGAAGATCGCACTATTCCGGAGTCTGTTCCGCGGGCGAGAAGATGTGCTGCCGCGCCGGTGGGAAGCCCAAAAACAGGCAAAGCGGGCTACGCCCCCATGTGCCAGAACGAATGGGTACGGGGAGTTTGCGGCAAGCCTCAGGTCAAGTGCGGTAAGTGCCCCAACCAGGCATTCATCGCCATCGACGATAGTATTCTCCATTCTCATCTTGCCGGAAAGGCACCGGGCAGCGCAGCCGATTTCACTGTCGGCGTATACCCAATGCTTGCTGATGAAACATGTTGGTTCCTTGCCGCTGATTTCGACAAGAAGTCCTGGATGCAAGACGTTGTGGCATTCCGCGACACGGCGCGAGCGAAGGGTATCCCCGTCACGATCGAGCGATCACGCTCCGGCAATGGTGTGCATGCTTCTTCGCTGAGCCGGCGCGGTGGTGGAGGCAAGGCGGCTCGGTGCGTTCCTGGTCACGGCAACGATGGATCGCCGCCCCGATCTTGGGTTCGATTCGTATGATCGGTTCTTTCCGAGCCAGGACACGATGCCAGCGGGCGGATTCGGCAATCTGATCGCCTTGCCACTTCAAAGCCGACCCCGAGAGAATGGCAACAGCATCTTCTTCGATGACGATTTCCGCCCTTATGTTCGCGAAGAACGTCATTGTTCTCCGTGGCGGCATGAGCGTACGGCAGTCGCGAGCGGCGATTGAATCGTTGCCGGCGATTCCGGCCAGCGAGGAGCAGGTGCTGGTGGCGACCGGCCGATATCTTGGCGAGGGTTTTGATGACGCGCGACTCGATACTTTGTTTCTAACCATGCCGATTTCCTGGCGCGGCATTCTTGCGCAGTATACTGGCCGATTGCACAGGCTGTACGCCACCAAACGCGAGGTCGTTATCTACGACTACGTCGATGGAAATGAACCGATGCTGGCGAGGATGGCCGTCAAGCGGGAGGCGGGATATCGGAGCCTCGGCTATGCGCTATGACCTCAATTTCGCGCTGTGAGGTACCGAGGGCGGGCTTGATCCAACTGCGATACCAGTGCATGCGATCGGTCGCGGTTCCTCGGAGGATGACACGAAGGCTGCGGCACGTGGGGACGAGTTGATCCGAATAGTCCCAACTAGGGCATGCGATCCCCAGGGACTTCCCAAGAGGACCAGTGCGAGGTCCGCGGGCTGGATTCGAAGTGAAGAAACAATCTAGGGTAGAGTTATGGCTCAATCTCCGGCGTCCAGAGACACGTCCCCAAATTGCACCTAGATACACGAAACGGTGCGGTCTCAGTCCACGGTCGAACGCGGGAAGGGCCGCATTTAGCGGCCCTTTTTCTGTCTTCATGACGCGAAAAAACCTACCACAGGTAGGTGGTAGGCCCGGCAGGATTCGAACCTGCGACATAACCGTTATGAGCGGCTCGTTCTAACCACTGAACTACGGGCCC
>CADECW010000203.1 GCA_902825855.1 uncultured Rhodospirillales bacterium
CGAATGCGATGAGATGGAACCGCGCGCGGTTCCATCTCATCGCATTCCGCTCTAGAAGCTGAGCCGCTTGCCCACCGCCAACGGCGTCAGCTTCCTGTCGCCAAAGGCGTTGGCGAGGGCGGTCATGGCACGCCAGCCGGTGCAGTGGCCGGCGGCGACGACGGCGAGATCGAAGCCTTTCAGCGCCTCGATTGTCTGCGGGATGACGCGTTCGTTCGTGCCGGAGAGATGCAGGCCGCCCAGCACGCAGTGCAGCTTGACGTCCGGGAAGCAGTCGCGTGCATGGGCGAGCACGTTGACCACGCCGGCATGGCTGCAGGCCGTCAGGACGACCAGCCCCTTGCCGCGCACATTCACCGCCACGAAGCGTTCGTCGATCAGAAGCTCGTCGGGCTCCCAACCCTTGCCATCCTCGGTGCGGCGGTGCTGGCCGGGCAGGCCGGTCTCGAACGGTGTGCGGCGCGGGATCTCGCCGCTCACGAACACACAGTCGGCAATGAGCTGCGGTTCGCGTGTGCAGACGACGAGGCCGCCGTGGGCCTCCAGATCGGCTGGCGAGGGCACGTCCTCCATCGGCCGGAATGAACCGTCGGGCATCCTGGCGGCGCGGCTGCGGAACATGTCGGGATGGACATAGCAGCCGATGTGCTTGCCGCCGTTGCGATCGAGCACGAGCTGCAGTGCCCGCAGCATGGCGCCGGCGTGGTCCCAGTGCCCGTGGCTCAGCACCATGGCCTCGACCGGCCCGAGATCGAGGCCGAGCCGCGAGGCGTTCTGCTCGAACACGCGATCCTCCGGCCCGGTGTCGAACAGCACCGAATGGCTGCGGCCACCGCTGCTCACCGTGAGCAGGCAGGAAAGACCGTGCGCGGCGCAGCACAGGCAGCCGCCGCCCAACACCCAGGCGCCGCCGCGCCGCCGGCCGAGACCACCCAACTCGGTCTCGATGAAGGAGGGCACAGACGACAGCGAATCGGTCACGTTGTCGACGATGATCTGGATATCGAGGGAGTCGACCGGAGCGGGTGTCGTCATGGGCAGTTCCTCTTCCGCACGCCTCAATAAAGGCGGCTTCGCGGGATCATGCAAAGCAATTGCGCCGGTCGCCACGGCGAACGTGTCGTGTGTGCGATTTGCCACCGACCGTCGCTGTGGATTGCGAGAACCATGGTATGCTCGGAGAGGTCCGATGAAGGCAATCCTCGCATTCCTGTCGATCGTTCTGCTGCTTCCTGCTCCGCTCGCTGCTCAGCCTGTGTCGGAATGGACCGTGGTGACCCTGGCGCTGGACGGCTCGTGGGGCGTCGGGACGGCCGTGCACTACGGCCCTGCGCTGGCCTCGGCCCTGCGCAAGTGCGAGGCCATGTCGGACGGACAAAGCGACTGTGGAGCTGATGTAACGGCCGTCAGGCAAGGCTGGACGCTCGGCATCCTGTGCGGCGATCACCGCGTGCTCGTCGCCGCGACGGAGCTGACGACCGCTCTCCTGGACGCTGAGGCGCGACAGATGTTCCTGAAAGAGCTCTACGGCGATGGCATGTCGAACTGTTCGCGCGTCATGTGGGTCGATCCGCAAGGCTTCGCGACCGCCTCGAAGAAACGCTGGCGTGCCTCCCGGAGCCGCCTCGCCCGATAGGACCCTGCTCACCGAACGTTGCGGGCCAGCCTTGCCAGCAGGATCATGGAGACGAGCGACAGCATGGCTGCCGCGAAGATCAACCACAGGGCAGCAGCTGTGCCTCCGCTGCTGAGGACGGCCGCGATGACCGGCGGCGCCGACGCCGAGACGATGCCCTGCGGCAGAGCCAGTCGTCCCATGTAGGCACCGAACTGGCCGCGCCCGAACAGGGAGAGCGGCAGGGTGGCGCGCTGCACGGCCTTCAAGCCGTTGGCGATGCCGTAGGAGACGATGCAGACCAGCGCCAGGACGAAGTTGCCGCCGCCGATCATCGCCACCGCCAGTCCCAGCACCAGCGCTGCCGAGCCGAACACGGCCGAGTTCATGATCGAGTAGCGATGGCCGAACAGCAGCTCGAAGATGCGCACCGTGACCTGCGATGGTCCGATCAGCGAAGCCAGGAACACAGCAGTGGCGGCGGAATGGCCGAGCCCGCGCATCAGCTCGATCATGTGCACCATGGCGCCGGTGAAGACGAACGCGCCGCTCGACAGAGTTATGGACAACAGCAGGAAGGCGCGAGACCGTACCTCCGATGGCACCCCGCCCGCCGCCGCGTTGGCGGCGGCGGCGAGATGGTGCGCCGGCGGCCGCCGTGGCAGCACCAGCAGATGGACGGGCAGGCAGGCGAAGAGATGGATCGCGGCATAGATCAGGAGCGTGCCGCGCCAGCCCAGCGCCACTTCGAGCGCGCCCGAAAGCGGCCAGAACACGGTCGAGGCGAAGCCGCCGATGATGGCCAGCATGGCGATGGCCTGCCGCGCGCCCGGACCCGCGACCTGGGCCAGCGCGATGCTGGATGGCGTACTGAGGGCCAGCGTCGAGGCGATCCCCATCGCCGCCCAGCACATCAGGTAGCTCGCGATGCCCTGGCTGAAGGCCAGCGCCGCGATCGAGACGGCATAGAGCGCCGAACCCGACGCCATGATGGTGCGCGCACCGGTGCGGTCGATCAGCCGGCCGACCTGTGGCGCCAGCAGCGAGCCCACGGCGAACATCACGGTGATGCCGGCGAACACGACCTCGCTCGCGAGACCGAGTGAGTCGCCGATATGGCGGCCCAGCACCGCGGGCATCAGGAAGGTCGTGCCCCAACCCACGATCTGCGTGAAGCCGAGGCCGATGGTCGCGAGATGGGCGGATCGCTGGGCGGGCGTGATCACGCCGCCCGGGACTGTTCAGGATAGAGCGACAGGAGGCCCGCTTCGGTCGCGGGGCAGACGCCGCGTTCGGTGATCAGCGCCGTCACCAGACGCGCCGGCGTGACGTCGAAGGCGGGATTGGCGGCCGGGCTGCCCTCGGGCAGCACGTCGACGGCGACGACCTCGCCCGATGCCGTGCGGCCGGCGATGCGCGAGACCTCGCTGGCGTGACGCTCCTCGATCGGAATGGCGGCGCCGTCCTCGATCGTCCAGTCGATGCTGGGATAGGGCAGGCCGACATAGAACGGGATGCCGTTGTCGTGCGCCGCCAACGCCTTCAGGTAGGTACCGATCTTGTTGCAGACGTCGCCGCGACGCGTCGTGCGGTCGGTGCCGGTGATGCAGAAATCGACCTGACCGTGCTGCATGAAATGGCCGCCGGCGTTGTCGGCGATCACGGTGTGCGGCACGCCGTGCTTGGCAAGCTCCCATGCCGTCAGGCTGGCGCCCTGATTGCGGGGCCGGGTTTCGTCGACCCAGACATGGATCGGGATGCCGGCATTGTGCGCTTGGTAGATCGGCGCCAGTGCGGTTCCCCAGTCGACCGTGGCAAGCCAGCCGGCGTTGCAGTGGGTGAGCGCATTGATGCGATCGCCCTTGGGCCTGAGCTTGCGGATGAGGCCGAGCCCGTTCTCGCCGATGCGCCGGCATATCTCGGCATCCTCGTCGCAGATCTCGGCCGCGCGGCGATAGGCAGCATCCGCGCGCCGGCTGGGCGACAGGGGCGCCAGGAGGTTACGCAGGTCGTCGAGCGCCCAGCGGAGATTCACTGCGGTCGGCCGCGACGCCATCAGGGTGGTGTAGGCCTGGGTCAGCATGGCATCGGAGTCATCCTTGGCCATCGCAAGGGCCATGCCATAAGCCGCCGCCGCACCGATCAGGGGTGCCCCGCGCACGATCATGGTGCGGATGCCGCGCTCGGCGTCCGCCATGGTTCGCCAGTCGCGCACGACGAACTGATGCGGCAGCAGGGTCTGGTCGATCACCTGGACGGTCGTGCCGTCGGCGCCGAGCCAGATGGTGCGATAGGGGGTGCCGTCGACCTTCATGCGCCGGGAGATAGAGGCCCAGGCCGCCGGAGGTCAAGCGACCCGCGGCGATGGTCAGTCTATCGAGCGGGCCACGGCGTCGACTATCGCCGCCGCATCGAGCTTGTAGGCGCGGTAGAGGTCGGGGATGTCGCCGGACTGTCCGAAGGCCTCGATGCCCAATGGCACGACGCGCTGGCCGCGCACCGAACCCAGCCATGACAGCGCCAGCGGATGTCCGTCGAGCACCGTGACCAGGCGAGCGTCGCGCGACAGTGGTGCCAGCAGGCGTTCGACTGGCGCCGCGCTTCGATCGACCAGTCCAGCGGTCCGTCCCCGGTTGCGCTGTGCCGAAAGCCAGTCGGCATGCAGGCGGTCAGGAGATGTCAGTACCAGGAGGCCGGCGCCGGCGAAATCGCGCGCCACGCTCTCATGCGCGGCAATCGCTTCGGGCGTGACGGCGCCCATGGCGATTATCGCGACGTCGCTGCCGTGCTCGGGTGGGGCGTACCAGTAGCCGCCGGCGACGATGTCGGATTGCTGCTCGGGCGTCAGTGTTCGCTGCGGTTGCGGCAGGCTGCGGGTCGACAGGCGGAGATAGACCGAGCCGCCCTTGTCCTGCTGCATGGATTCCAGGCCATGGCGCATCAGCACGGCAAGCTCGTCGACATAGGCGGGCTCGTAGGAGAGCAGGCCGGGCTGGCCGATGCCGATCAGCGGCGTGTGGATGCTCTGATGCGCGCCGCCTTCCGGCGACAGGGTCACGCCCGACGGCGTGGCCACGATCATGAACCGCGCATCCTGATAGCAGGCGTAGTTCAGGGCATCGAGGCCGCGGGCGATGAACGGATCGTAGAGCGTGCCGATCGGCAGCAGGCGCGCGCCAAATAGCCGATGGCTGAGACCCATCGCGGCGAGCTGGATGAACAGGTTGTTCTCGGCGATGCCGAGCTCGATGTGCTGACCGCGCGGCGTCTTGCGCCAGAGCTGGGCCGACACGACCTTCAGCTCGCGGAACACGTCCTCCGCCTCGGTGTGCGCCCACAGACCACGCCGGTTCACCCAGGCGCCGAGATTGGTCGACACCGTGACGTCGGGCGAGGTCGTGACGATGCGCTTGCCGAGCTCGCTGTCTTCGGCAGCGATGGCGTTCAGGATCTTGCCGAAGCCCGCCTGGGTGCTCGATTCCTTGTCATTGGGCTTGGGCAGCTGAGCGGGGATTGCCACGACCGGCGCGTCGGTTCGGCGACGGCCTTCGGCGTTGAACGGCGCTTCGGCCAGGAACTGCTGCAGCTCGGCCGGCGAGGCTTTCAGTCCAGCGAACTTGTCCCACTCCTGGCCGTCGGCGATGGCCATGCCCTTCTTGAAGCCCGCCATCTGATCGAGCGTCATGAGACCGGAATGGTTGTCCTTGTGGCCGGCGAAGGGCAGTCCCTGGCCCTTGATGGTGTAGGCGATGAAGCAGGTCGGCTGGTCGCCCTCGACGCCCTCGAAGGCGTCGAGCACGGCCTGCATGTCGTTGCCGGCGAGGTTGGTCATCAGCCGGTGCAGCGTCTCGTCGTCGTGCTGGTCGAGGATGCGGCGGATGCCGGGATACTGGTTGAGGTCGCGCGTCAGCGCCTCGCGCCAGCCCGCGCCGCCCATGAACACCAGCGCCGAGTAGAGCGAGTTGGGGCAGTCGTCGATCCATTGCCTGAGATGCTCGCCGTCGGGCTGGGCGAAGGCTGCTTCCAGGAGCTTGCCGTATTTCAAGGTGACGACACGCCAGCCGACCAGCTCGAACATCTCGCCGATGCGGCCGAACAGGCGGTCGTTGACCACGCCGTCGAGGCTCTGGCGGTTGTAGTCGATCACCCACCACAGGTTCCGCACGTCGTGCTTCCAGCCTTCGAGCAGCGCTTCGAAGATGTTGCCCTCGTCGAGCTCGGCGTCACCCACCAACGCCACCATGCGACCCGTCGGACGCCTGCTGTCGCCGAGCTCCTTCAGGCGCACGTAGTCCTGCACCAGGGAGGAGAAGAGGGTCATGGCGACGCCGAGGCCGACCGAGCCGGTCGAGAAGTCGACGTCGTCGACGTCCTTGGTACGCGAGGGATAGGACTGCGCGCCGCCCAATCCGCGAAAATGCTCGAGCTTCTCCTGCGTCTGATGGCCGAACAGGTATTGGATGGCATGGAACACCGGCGAGGCGTGCGGCTTCACCGCCACGCGATCCTCCGGCTTCAGAACCGAGAAGTAGAGCGCCGTCATCACCGTGGCGAGCGAGGCGCACGACGCCTGGTGGCCGCCGACCTTCAGCCCGTCGCGGTTGGGCCGCAGGTGATTGGCGTTATGGACGGTCCAGGCGCTGAGCCACAGGACCTTGCGTTCGAGCTCGCGCAGGAGCCGCAGACGTTGCACAGGGGCGAGCGTGGTCATGGGCACGGGATACGCCTGGCGCTGGGGAATGTCCTTGCGTTCAGACCCTTTGAAGGTCTGTATAGGGTAGAATTGCGCCAAAAGTAGGAAATTTGAGCAATGATCTCTCTCGATGCCATCGACCGGCGCATCCTCGACCACCTGCAGAAGGATGGCCGGGTGAGCAATGCCGATCTCGCCGGGCAGGTCGGGCTGTCCTCTTCGCCCTGCTGGCGCCGCGTCAGGGCGCTGGAGGAGGCGGGTGTGATCAAGGGCTATGCCGCGCAGGTCGACGCCAAGTCGGTCGGCCTGTCGGTCAATGTCTTCATGAGCGTGTCGCTTTCGACCCAGGTCGAGAAGGCGCTGCAGGCCTTCGAGCGCGCCGCCGCGGCTCGGCCCGAGGTGATGGAGTGCTACCTGATGACGGGTGACAGCGACTACCTTCTGCGCATCGTCGTGCCCGACCTCGAAGCCTATGAGCGTTTCGTCATGGACTTCACGAAGATCGCGGGCATCGCCCAGATCAGAAGCTCGTTCGCGCTGCGCACGGTGAAGCAAGGTGCAGCGCTCCCGCTCGCGGCCACCAGAACCGGGTGATGTTCGCTCCTCATCATCGAAACGCAGGGATCAGCGACAGCACGAGCAGACCGGCCATCGCTCCGTTGAAAACACGGCGCGCGCCGGCATTGGCGAGATAGCAGCCGATCACCGAACCGAAGCCTGCCCAGATCGCCACCGAGGCAAGGCAGGCTGCTGCCAGCACGGCCGCGATCACCGACGTCTGCCACAGGACGTCGCCGCCCACCGTGCTGTAGGCGGCGACGGCACCCAGCGCAGAGACCCAGGCCTTGGGATTCATCCAGGTGAAGAGGGTCGCTTCCAGGAAGCCGACAGGTTTGGCGCGCAGCGAGGCGCTGGCGGCATCGGCGCGGGCAATTCGCCAGGCAAGATAGAGGAGATAGATTGCACCAGCGTACTTCAGGCCGAGATGCAGTCGTGGCTCGGCATGGATCAGCCCGGCCAACCCCAGGCCCGTGGCCATGCTCATCGAGCCGAAGCCGAAGGTGATGCCTATCATCTGCGGCACGGTGCGTCGGAAGCCGAAGTTCGCCGCCGACGCCGTCACCAGCACGACATTGGGTCCCGGCGTCAGCGTCATGGCGACGGCAAACAGCACCAGTGGTCCCAGCAACTCGCCCATGCCGACGACATGGCCTGGACGACCGCTTCGTCTCAACTACCTGGCATGTATTCATGTTAGGTGTGGAAGAGAACCAACAGCGAGCCTGCCGCCGCGTCGCAGGACTATCGCATATGACCAATTTTGCCGTCATCCCGAGCGAAGCCGCCCGAAGGGCGGCGCAGTCGAGGGACCTCTTCTCGTCGACGCAACAACAGAACAGGTCCCTCCACTCCGCGCTTCGCGCTCCGGTCGGGATGACGGCAA
>CADECW010000204.1 GCA_902825855.1 uncultured Rhodospirillales bacterium
GGCGAGGTGCCTGTGGCTTTCGTCGCGCGGCGGGATGAAGGCCTGACCGCCGACGCTGTCGTGGTCCGCAGTCGCGACGCGAAGTGGGGCGAGGTGCCTGTGGCTTTCGTCGCGCGGCGGGATGAAGGCCTGACCGCCGACGCTGTCGTGGTCCGCAGTCGCGACGCGAAGTGGGGCGAGGTGCCTGTGGCTTTCGTCGCGCGGCGGGATGAAGGCCTGACCGCCGACGACCTTGTCGAGCTCTGCCGCCGGCATCTCGCCGGCTACAAGCGCCCGAAGGACATCCGCTTCGTCGCCTTCGATGCCCTGCCGCGGAGCACCACGGGCAAGATCCAGCGCCACGAGGTCGAGCGCTGGCTGGCGCAGGAGCACGCATGACCTGCGAGATTGCGATCGTCGGGATTGGCGAAACGCCGCCAGTGCGTCGTTCAGGCCGGACTTTGCATGCCATGGTGGTGGATGCCGTGATGGCCGCTCTCGCTGACGCGGGCATCTGCCCGAAGGAGGTCGACGGGTTGGTCACCGACGCGGTCATCATGCCGACACAGGTGCCCTTCGACTATCTCGCTGGTCAGCTTGGCGCTTCGAACTGTTTTGCAGCTTCCGCTTCCCTGGGCGGCGCAGGAATCGTCTGTGCGCCCATGCTCGCACAGCATGCAATCGCGTCGGGCCTCGCAAAAGTCGTCGTTGGCTACTTCGGAGTCGACTGGGGAACTCGCGCCGGAGGCCCGTACGCATTTCACGACCTTTACCCTGCAAAGCAGGCGTTCGAGAAGCCTTACGGCTTCAATGCGCAGCCGATCTATTTTGCCCTCTGGGCGCGGCGCTACATGCACGAGTACGGTCTCACCGAGCGCCAGCTCGGCGCCTTGGCCGTGTCGCACCGGCAACATGCCCTGCTCAACGGCCGCGGCCAGCTTCGCGACTCGCTGACGTTCGAGCAATACCTCACCTCACGCATGATCGCGGAGCCGCTTCGGGCGGCGGACTGTTGCTTGATTACCGACGGGGCTGGCGCCTTCGTGATGACGGCCATGGATCGCGCACGCGATTGTTCGAAACGGCCTGTCAGAGTGCTTGGGACGGGGTTTGCCTCGGCGCCCGTCACCGGCGACTCGGTGTTCACGCAGGGTTCCTGCCTCACCGCTATGCCTGGTGCCGCCGAAGCCGCTCGGCGCGCTTTCGCATGCGCTCGCCTTGGCCCGAAGGATGTCGACTTCGCCGAGATCTACGACTGCTTCTCGATCTCCTGTCTGTTGCAGCTTGAAGATACCGGTCTCTGCCGCAAGGGCGAGGCCGGCTGCTTCATCCAAGACGGCGGCATCGCGCCAGGCGGTCCCCTGCCGGTCAACACGCATGGCGGGTTTCTCGCATACAGCTATCGCCTTGGGATCGAGCATGTAACCGAGGCAGTGCGACAACTCCGGCATGAGGCTGGCAGGGCCCAGGTTCCCGACGCCGAAATCGGCCTCGTGACCGGATTGTCGATGCCCGACTTCGGCGTGCTGCTGCTGGGACGATGATGGAGCGGCCCATGACGGACGAACAGATACCCGAATTCGCCCCGTTCTGGCGCAACGTCGCGGCGCGCCGGCTGTGCTTTCCAAGGTGTAAGGCGTGTGGTCGCTTCCATTGGTATCCGCTGACACGTTGTCCACATTGCTTCTCCGCGGACATCGAATGGCGCGCCGTCGAGCCCCGGGGCACACTCTATTCATGGACGGTTGTACGGCATGCCTTCGCGCCCACATTCGTCGACAGGCTGCCGTACGTCGTCGGCCTCATTGAATTCCCAGACGCACCGGGGATCCGACTCGTTTCGGAAGTTCGCACGGCATCGACAGACGCGTTGTGGGTCTCGATGCCCGTGCGAGCCAGGTTCGTGGACGGCTCTGGTGCCGGCGGGCTGCATTTTGTTCCGACAACACCAAACGGAAGAGGATCCCATGAAGATGCCGATCTTTGCGACTCCTCCGTTCAGTGAGCTCCCGCGGTTGCCGGTTATCTAAGGAGGAAGCTATGGATTATGATTTAAAGATTGTCGGCGCCGAGATCGTCGACGGGTCCGGCCGCGAGCGCTATCGCGGCGATGTGGCGGTCAAGGATCGGCGCATTGTCGCATTGGGCAAGGCCCCCGGACAGGCGCACAACACCATCGACGCTGGCGGCTTGGTCGTCTCGCCGGGCTTCGTCGACATTCACACCCACTACGATGCACAGGTCATGTGGGACCGCATGCTGAGCATCTCGCCGTGGCACGGCGTGACAACCGCGGTGGTCGGCAACTGCGGCTTCGGCGTCGCCCCGACCCGGCCGGAGCATCGCAACCTGATTACCCGGACGCTTGAGAAGGTTGAGGGCATGAGTGTCGAGGCGCTCGAGGCCGGCCTCGGCGCGAATTGGCCATTCCAGACTTTCCCTGAATACCTCGATGCGATCGAGAAGCGTGGCATCGCGATCAACCTCGGCGTGCTGGTCGGCCATACCCCGGTGCGCCTTTGGGTGATGGGCGAAGCAGCCACCGAACGCGCGGCCACGCTTGAGGAAATCGCTAACATGAAGGCAATTGTGCGGCAGGCAATCGATGCCGGCGCGATCGGGTTCGCCACATCCAAGGCCTCGACGCATGTCGGCTATGGCGGGCGTCCTGTGCCAAGCCGCATCGCCGACTTGGCCGAAATCAAGGCGCTGGCCGGTGCCTTGGGCGAGGCCGGCCGCGGAATCATGCAGGCGACGATCGGCAAGGAATTGTTCTTGGACGAGTTTGTCGAGATTGCCCGAGCGACCGGGAGGCCGATCACCTGGACAGCTCTCCTCGCCGGCCTTTCGTTCGGCGTGGGTGACCACGTGCAACAGCTTGCGCGCTCGGAAGCGATTGCTGCCGAGGGACTGAAGATCGTGCCACAGGTCACGCCCCGGCCGCTCAATTTCGAGTACCAGTTCAAGGCACCGTTCCCGTTCGAGCCACTGAGCCTGTTCAAGCCGATTTCAGCCGCAGATGCCGACGGCAAGGCTCGCATTTACGCTGATCCGGAGTTTCGACGGGCCTTCGCAGAGCGGCTGCTGACGAACGGTCCTCCTACGTTCCGCGCCACCTTCGCCAAGACGGTGGTCGGCCAGTACACGCCACAGCCGGAGTTGGAGGAGCGCCTGCTTTTCGACATCGCGCGTGAACGGAGTGTCCTGCCGACGGATTTGGCGCTCGACATGGCGCTGCGTACCGGACTCGAAGCGCGCTTCCGCATGCCGGTGGCCAATCACGAGGAGAGCGAAGTAGAGCCGTTGCTGAAGAGCTCGTGCACCGTGGTGGGATTGTCTGATGCCGGTGCGCATGCCAGCCAGCTCTGCGACGCGTGCTTGCCGACCTATTTTCTCGGGCATTGGGTGCGGGAGAAGGGCGCATTTAGTCTCGAAGAAGGAGTTCGCATGCTGACATCGCGCCCCGCAGAGGTGTTCGGTCTCGTAGATCGCGGTCGCCTGGCGCTCGGTGCACCGGCCGATCTGGTGATCTTTGATCCCGCGACGATCGGTGCGAGCAAGCTGCGCCGCATAAACGACTTCCCCGCTGGAGCTGACCGACTGATCTCGGATGCATCCGGCATCGAAGGCGTGGTCGTCAACGGAACAATGATTCGCAGCCGCGGCGTCGACGCAGTCGATCCGGCGGGGCCACTGCCAGGCGTGGTGCTCCGCGGAGGTCGTGCAGCCGCCTAGCTTCGGCAGGCGGCACCAGATGGCTGCACCCTGAGGTGCGGATCGACTGTAAACGGCGGGAATGACCATCACATCGGGAATTGAGCTATCTCGTTCGACGTACATGCGCTGCATGTCCGCAGACGGACGGTTCCAGCAAGAGGTTGTCTCAAAGGTTGAGTTCTAGGCGAGGAGAAAGACAATGCATGTCGGAATGGCCACCATATTCCAAAATACCGGACGTCAGCTCACGGACCGGGAGGTGTATTTGAATGAGCTTGCGCTGGCCGATATGGCCGAACCGCTAGGCTTCGAGTCGATCTGGTCGGTCGAGCATCACTTCACCGACTACACGATGTGCCCCGATGTCGTGCAGTTCCTGTCCTATATGGCCGGGCGAACCAAAGACGTGCGACTGGGCTCGATGGTCGTGGTATTGCCTTGGCACGATCCCATGCGCGTTGCCGAGCAGGTCTCCATGCTCGACCAGTTGTCGGGAGGTCGCATGATCCTTGGTCTGGGTCGTGGCGCGGGCAAGGTCGAGTTTGACGGGTTTCGGCTGGATATGGGTGAAAGCCGGGAGCGCTTTGTCGAGTACGCCGAGGCGTTGCTCAACGGCCTTGAGGCGGGACTCATGGAACATAATGGCAAGTTCTATCGGCAGCCGCCGGCAGCAATCCGGCCAGCTCCATTCAAGAGTTTCCGGGGCCGCACCTACGCCGCGGCGGTAAGCCCGGAAAGCTCGCGGATTATGGCCAAGCTTGGCGTCGGCCTGCTGATCATCCCGCAAAAGCCCTGGCGTGAGGTCGAAAAGGAGCTTGCGGAGTACAATCGGCTCTATCGCGAGATCAATGGCACGGATGCACCGCAGCCCATTTCGGCTGGCTGGACCTTCGTCGATGAAAGCCCGGAGCGGGCGCGTGAGATGGCGTTGAAGTACATCGGTGGCTACTACCGTACCGTGCTCGCCCACTATCAGTTCGCGGGCGAGCACATCAAGAACACCAAAGGATACGAGTACTATGCCAAGATGAACGAGAAGCTGCATAGTTACGGTGAGGAAAAGGCAATAGAATTCTTCGCCGAGCTACAGGTCTACGGTACTCCAGATCAAGTCTACGAGAAGATCATGGCCATTCACCGACAGACCAAGAACTCGGGTTATGTTGGCGTATTCTCCTACGCGGGGATGGCCCATGAGGAAGCAGTGCGCAACATGCGGCTGTTCGCCAAGACAGTGATGCCCGAGCTCAAGAAGTTTGACGCCGGTGCAGCCATCGATCGCGCAGGTATGTTGCCGGATCACCGCTATGCCCACGCAGCTGAGTGATCGAAGCGCTAAACCAGACCGCTGAGAGCGGAGAAGCTTCTCGGCAGGGCACATTCCGGTTCGGCCATGCGGTTGCGCTCCTGAGGGGCCTTGCACCGGTCGTTGGGAGGCGGGCGTCGATGTCGCGCGCGATAGCCCCACCGTGCTGGCCGACTCCCGGTCAGGGCCGCACCCGTGATGCAGTTGTCGTTCCGACACGAAGCGTTCGCTCTGTGTCGACATCCGTGCGAACCCCGGCGGCTTCGACCCTCGGACCACGAAGCTCGTGCCGCCATCACCGCAAGATGGAGACAAGACAGCGCATATGATGCATCTCGATGACCTTGTCTCCTTCACCTACGCATTGGCTGTGCCCAGGACGAAGCGAGCGGCGGCGTTTGCACGCCAGATGAGAAACTGAATCGATCTCGGCGACGCCATCCGCGCTTGCTTCCGGGCGCGCATGGTACCGGGTTTGTCGCCGGAGCTGTTTGATCACGCGTTTGCTGCATTTCTGATCCGCTTGTCCTTTTGGCCGTTGGCCGTGGCACTGTCTTCGGCTTGAAGAAGGTTCTGCCTTAGATGCTGCAGCGACTTTATGAGCATTCGTTGTCGTTGGATCGGCATACCTGCGAGTGCCTGTTCCCGAGTTTGGGCAGCAATGGACCACATGCGTGCGAGCAGAGGCTGCGCCCTGTCCGTTAGATAGAGCCGGAACGCGCGCCGGTCATGCGGATCAGGCCTACGGGTCACCAAACCGGCTGCCTGAAGACGATCGAGAAGGCGGACGAGGGTGATCGGCTGAATCTCCAAGCGGTCTGCGAGGGAGGCCTGACTCACGCCTTGCTGGCGTGCCAGATAGGCGAGCGCTCTCCATTGAGCTTGCGATAGACCGAGTGCCTGCGCCCGCCGATTGAAATTGCGGCGCAGCAGGCGCGCGACATCCCCCACGAGAAACCCAATGCTTGAATCTGGATCCACCACGACAGCCTCCCATATCGGTCGTCAATAGTAAGTATTACTTATAATATACACGTTATGCCTTTTTTAACATACCTGGTCTACGCTGCCGAACAACTGACAGACACCGCGCCATCTTGCCAGTCGTCGAGAATCAAATAAGCATTCAAAAATGGACGTTTCGCCTTCGACCGGGAGATTCGACTATGAGAGCGACGAGACGCGCATTTCTGAGCGGCGCATCGGCGATGGCAGCTGTTCTTGGCAGCGCTGGCGCATACGCGCAAAAGGGAAAGTATGACGACGGTGCCAGCGACACCGAGATCAAAATCGGTAACGCGAACCCTTATAGTGGGCCGGCCTCCGCATATGGCGTGATTGGCAAGGCCATCGACGCCTATTGGAAGATGGTCAATGATCAGGGCGGCGTCAACGGCCGCAAGGTGAAGTTCATCACGATGGACGACGGCTACAGCCCGCCCAAGGCCGTCGAAGTGGTGCGTCAACTGGTCGAGCAGGAAAAGGTGTTCGCAATGTTCCAAACGCTGGGAACACCCAGCAACACTGCGATCCAGAAGTACTTGAACACCAAGAAAGTGCCACAGCTCTTTGTGGCCACGGGCGCCTCCAAATGGGGCAAGCCGAAGGAGTTCCCGTGGACTATGGGCTGGCAGCCCGACTACCACACCGAGGCGGTGATCTATGCCAAGCATATCCTGGCCACCGTCAAGGACCCGAAGGTCGCCGTGCTGATGCAGAACGACGATTACGGCAAGGACTATTATGACGGCATGCGCGACGGGCTGGGCAAGGACGTCGGTAAGATCGTCAAGCACGTCACGTACGAAGTGACCGACCCGACGGTCGATTCGCAGATTATCCAGCTTAAGGACTCGGGCGCCAACGTATTCTTCAACATCACGACGCCGAAATTTGCGGCCCAGGCTATCCGCAAGGCGGCCGACATCGGCTGGAAGCCGGTCCATTACCTGAACAACGTATCCTCCTCGGTAGCGGCAGTGCTGAAACCAGCTGGATTCGAGAACAGCCAAGGCATCGTCACAGCGGCCTATCTGAAGGATCCCACCGACAAGCAGTGGGACAATTCGGACGACATGAAAGCTTGGCGCGTGTGGATGGCCAAATACAATCCCAGTGCCAGCTTGGCCGACGGCTTCAACGTTTATGCGTATGCCGCTTCCTACACGTTGCACAAGACACTGGAGCAGTGTGGCAATGAACTCACACGCGCCAACCTGATGAAGCAGGCGGCCAACCTCAAAAAGCTCACCGTCCCGCTGCTGCTACCGGGCATCACCGTCAACACCAGTCCGACGGACTTCTATCCCATCCAGTCGGAGCGCCTGCAACGCTTTCAGGGCGAGACTTGGGAGCTGTTTGGCGACGTAATGTCAAACGAAAGCACCTAGACGTTATGTCCCCAGTTTGAAGTCGGTGGCCCGTCCCTGCTCATGCCAAGAATCGAGGGTTGCTTGGACAGGCCAAGCCGAGCCTCAGGCATGGAGGGACGGACCATGGGAGAGCATAGCGAGGTGTATGTCGCCTTCGATACGGCAAAGCGGAAGCACGCGGTGGCGATCGCGGAGGGAGGTCGAGCAGGCGAGATCCGGTTTGTGGGCGAGATCGAGAACCGGCCGGCGACGATCGAGCGGCTGATCAAGAAGCTGGCGCGGCGCTACAAGAAACTGCAGGTCTGCTTCGAGGCAGGGCCGACGGGTTACGGGCTGTAACG
>CADECW010000205.1 GCA_902825855.1 uncultured Rhodospirillales bacterium
ACCCACGGGTTGAGCGTGGGCATGTCGACGTTGCTGTTGCCGTACATCACGTCCTGGCGCCGGAAGATGTTGACCCAACGGCTGCCTTTGTGAAGTTTCAGAATTTCCTCCTCGGGCGTGTACTTGCCGTGGAGCGTCCTGAGGTAGTGTGCCGGCCGGAACAGGAAGAGGGGCGCGGCGCGCGCCTGGCTTTCGATGAAATAGGGATTTGGCTTGTCCCAACTATAGCGAATCGTCCGATCGTCGATGATCTCGACCTTGGGCGGCTTGCCGTCGACGAGAAGTTCGACTGACGGACCGGAAGGCGACAGTTCGCTGTTGTTGGCAACATCCTCCCAGAAGAAGCGGAAGTCCTCGGTTGTGAAGGGGTGGCCATCCGACCATTTGTGGCCAGCGCGCAACTTCAGGGTGAACTCGCGACCCTCCTTGACCTCGTAGCTCTCGAGGATGTCGGGGTGCAGCTTGAACTTGTCGTCGTAGACGATCAGGCGGGTGTAGCTGTAGACCGTCATCAGACGGGTATCGCGCGAGCCCGAGACCAGCATGTTGAGCTGGCCGCCATGCTTGCCCGGGCCGTCGCCACCGGCGAACCGCTCGACGATCTGGGGCCGCTTGGGAATGCGCTTGTCGACCGGCGGTAACGCGCCCGACTTCACCTGTTCCACAAGGCTCGGCGTCTCCCGCATCACCGGCAGCGGATCCGCGGCAATGGCCGGTCCCCCGACCAAACCAAGCAACAGAACCTGTGTCAGAAGACGTCTCTTCATCACTAGCCTCACTTGCCAGTCTCCCGGCAGTCGTTGCCGCGGCTTCCCCGACCGATCGTCCCTGCAACAGCGAGTGGGACGGCGTTGCGCACCCTGCCGGAGCGCAGCGTCATCCACCGGCCCGCTGCCATGGGCCGACTATTTCTTCGTGAGCTTGCCCTCGAAAAGGCAGTAGCCGTCGAGCATGATCGTCGAATTGCCCTCCTTGAGGGAGCCGACGACGTCCATCTTGTTCCCGCCGCCGACGATGGCCGTCGTCTTGAACTTCATGTCGGCGCCCAAAATCGCCTTGAAGCTACGCTCCGGGCGGCCTTCCTGTTGGAACCGGCCCTGCACATCCGTGCCGACAACGGTAACATCGATGGTCATCTTGTAGGTCGGGCACTTGCCGCTTCCGGGAACGTTCAGGCCATATCCCGTCCAGGTGAAAATCGCCGGCTCGGCCAGCGCCGGTCCGGCAAGAAACAGGGTGGCCACAGAGGCCGCGACTACACTTTTCAGCATCGACGTTCGCTCCCCATAAGGATCGAAAGAATTGCTCGCCGGCTGCGACGGCAGCAGCGACATTTGGTGTCGAAATCGCGACTTATTAAAGGCGCCGTGAGAAGATTTCGATACGGTGCCCCGGCGGCCCCTTGAGAACCGACCCCCCAATGCTGATTCGCGAGCCGATGTGCCCCCGGCGTTGCCGGCAGTCGTGAGCCGAGAGCTGTGGAGGGCATCGGCGCAATTGGCGAACGACAAGTCGTGTATACCGAAAATCCGATTCGGCATCGACGCGGGAAACAGACCGCGCAAGATCACAGCCTGATGACCGTGTCCCTGCTTAAAAACAGCTCCGGCAACACTGGTGATTTAGTCTCCCGAGGATCGGCCTCAAAATCATTGAGTCGGACGATGAGACAGCGTGATGCTGGCACCTTCCTGGCTTCCCGCGGACACAATCAGCGTATGTTTGATCAAGCGGAGTCGAGCACCAAGACTTACAGGTTGCGGGCGATATTCGGTGTCATCTAGGCGTATTCCTTCAGAAGCCTGCACGGCAACAATCGATCTTAGCGTCGACTGCAAGAAGGGCTGCCTTACCTAGTTGGCCCCGACTACAATCCGGTGCGCGTCACCTGCGAGTTGTCCTCTTTGTGGTCCCCCGGCGGCTAGCTAGTAGTCACTCGCCAAGTCACGTCTTTCTTCGATTGAGTAGCCAATTGGTTGAGTGGCGCATCTATTGCGAAACTCACGTCTTATCTGGCGTCCTTGCAGCGTCGTGAATCTTGATCGACACCTGATATCGTGTGACCGCGCCATTTGCGCTTGTGACCTCGTACACGATCTGATCGTGATCTGTGCTTCCGCTTGTTCCGGCGGTGTAGACAAGCACTTGTATTGGCGCGGTAACCGACGTGCAGCCTTCAATCTTGTCAGCAACCACGGTTCGCTTCTGCACGCTTAAAGATCCCGACGCAGGCGGTTTGATAAGGCGGATGGCGGGAGCGTCCAACGCGCTACAGTCCTTTTTGTTAATACTGCCATGGACGCCAATCCGCAGGGGTTTCCCGGGCGTAGCCTCAACGGTCTCATAATTTTGCGACATCTGCGCGACTGCAGCTGGGCATGCAAGCAAAGCAGTCACAGCCAAAAGGCCAATCAATCGGATCCTATCCATTTGGGCCTCCCAATAGTTGAGCTCGACAGCTTGGCCACTAAATGTGACTAAGGTTCGGCGTTGGCAACCTCGCCCTTCTTTGGCCGACAAGCTGGGATTCAATGCCAGCTCCGACTTCTACGGCGGGGACACCTCTGATGTTGAAGATCCTGTTCTACGTGCTGGTCGCGCTCGCGCTTGGCATTGCCATCGGCGCGGGGGTCGGGACCTTGCCGGCCGAAGACGCGATGGAGCCTGGCGGATATGGGAAGCCGGGGTAGGCTGCCCCGGGTCGGTAGTTCACTGACAACTTGTCCTCATTGCATCGGCAGCAAACGATGGCCTGATTGCACGGACAGTACGGTTGCGGAAAGGTGACGTTGACACAACCGGCGGCTGTGTGCACCTGCCAACAATTCGGCGCCCGCAAGTGGCCCAACTTTTGGCTTGGCGACGCCCAACTGCTCCACAGGATTGCCGGGCCGCATCTGTCCGTACGGCGCGATCCGTTACCGGATTGTGATGTCTCAGCCCGGCTGGATGTGTAGGCTGTAGAGATGGCGCGGGCGAAGCACGAAGCACTGGCACGACGAGAGCGAAAGCGGGCCTTCAGCGCGCGCCTCAACGACGAATTGAGGCGACTGGGCTGGTCGGTAGCCTATGCAGCCAAAGTTGCGCGCGTGCACCAGAACCGAATGTTCAGGTTTTCTCTGGGCCTATCGTTGCCGCATCGACCGACATTGTTGCGAATCGCCGATGGCCTCGGCGTCGACCCGGCAGAGCTGGCGCCGTGGGAAGCGGATGAATGACGACGGGCTTCACCTCTTTTTCCCGCGCCGCGGCCGATGCCGTTGCTCGAGTGGAGGGCCGCCAAGTGAGCGCCCGCAACTTGCGCGCGTACGACTACTACTACAACGGCCTCCGGACCCACCGGGCCTTAGCCAAGGACGCTCCGCTCCATCGAGCCACCGAGCTTCTTCGCACGGTCACAGCGCTGCCGCTTCTTGGCGGCCTCCACCATCAGTACTGCCGAATCTAATTTTTGGTACACACAGCATGGAACCGCTCTACACTGAGTACAATGTCGGCCACTTCGCTCGACAGTTTGCGCTATCGCACATGATCGATCAGCAGCAGATCGGGCGTCGCTGTACGACGGCGTGCTGACATTGAAGGTCCAAGCCGCGCCGCATCGAGATCAGTTGATCGAGTACCGGAGGTGAGTTGCCATGCGTTCAAGGCTACCAGTTCTCGTCGCATAGCGACTTCCAAAGCACCAGCACAATATCGCTGGTGGTGTGAGAATGGAGCCATGCGTGCGCTGGTGGCCGGCTACAAGGTGGAGGAAGAATTGATGCGAATCGGTGAATTTAGGGGCGACAGCGACCGCTGTTGCACTTTACGAAGGAACAGGAACAGCGAGCACTAAACTGGAGGCACTGTTTCGACGCCCTCTGGCCGAGTGACCTTCCAGTCGAATTGGTCATCCTCAACCCCACGCTGCGAACAGCCATCGCCGCCTGCACCTCGACAGAGCAGCGCACCATTGACCACCCTCGGGAACTCCAGGAGCAGGCCGTCGCCAGTGGGCAATGATCAGGGTTAAGGGGGGTAGGGAACTCAAGACCCAAGGGCGTCTCAGCCTGGCGACCGGTTCTGAATGAAGTGGCCCTCGGGCGCCTCAACAAACAGGTCGCGTTCAATCTCGGAGTCGATGGCGAGTCTCTCTGCGAAATTTCGTTGCGCGGATGTGTGGGTTCTGTTTAGCATTGCATAAGGCTTGAAAGAGCCAGCGCATCGCGACCACGCGAGCGTCAACAACAGGAGGAACGCTCATGACTAGGAGGACAATCGGTCGGCGTCGCTTTGTTACCAGCACAGTTGCTCTCTCCTCGGCCATGGTGGCCGCACCGTTCGTGCGCGGTGCCTATGCCGCCGGCAAGCTGACCATCGGTTTCTGGGACCACTGGGTGCCGGGTGCCAACAAGGGCGCTGAGGCCATCGCCAGAGCATGGGCGGAAAAGGAGAAGGTCGACCTCGAGATCGACTTCATCACATCGCAGGGTAACAAGCTGATCCTGACAGCGGCCGCTGAGGCGCAGGCGCGGTCGGGCCACGACATCCTGTCGCTTGGGAGTTGGGATTGTGCCCGCTACTCCGATCAACTCGTGCCGGTCGACGACATCATGGCGCCGCTGGTCAAGCAGAACGGCGCGGCCAGCGCCATCACGACCTACCTCGGCAAGATTGAGGGCAAGTGGCTCGGCGTGCCGGCAACACCGGGCGCCCAGTTCAAGGGCCCGGCATCGCGCATCGACCTTTTGAAGCAGCACGCAGGCATCGACATCCAGGCCATGTATCCGGCTGGGGCTCCACCCAAGGCCGACGCCTGGACGCTCGACGCTTTTCTCAAGGCGGCGGCGGCCTGTCACAAGGCGGGCGTGCCGTTCGGCATCGGGCTCGGCACGACGGCCGACTCGGTCGATACCTGCGGCGGCATTTTCCACAGCTTCGGGGCGGACCTCGTGAACGCCAAGGGTGAGATCACGGTTAACAGCGACAACGTCAAAAAGGCGCTCGAGTACTGGAAACAGCTCGTCGCGTATTTGCCACCGGATGCGCCGTCCTGGGACGACGCCAGCAACAACAAGATGTTCGTCGCCGGCAAGACCGCGCTGATCATGAATCCGCCCAGTGCCTGGGCAGTGGCGCGGCGCGACCGCCCGGAAGTCGCCGAGCAGACGTGGCATCACGGCATGGCCGCTGGCCCCGCTGGACGTTACGGCCCGTTCACGACTCCGTTCTGGGGGGTCTGGAATTTCAGCAAGAACCAGAGTGCAGCAAAGAGCCTGCTCAGCGCCCTGTCGCAGGCCGATGCGATCGAGGCGATGGTGAAGGCAAGCGCCGGCTACGACATTCCGGCGTTTGCCAATCTGACCAGCTTGAAAGTGTGGGCAGAGGAAGGGCCGCCCAAGGGCACGCTCTATCACTACTCCAACCCCTACAACCACCAGATCCTGTCGATCGCCGCCGCACCCGCGCCGCACAAGATCGCCGTTCAGATCTATCGGCATGGGCTTCAGACCCAGATGGTGGTGCGCTACGCCCTCAAGGGCGAACCGATGGACAAGGTGCTGGCCTTCGCGACCAACGAGCTCGAGGGCTACATGCGAGTCTGAGCCCGCCTGTGGAAAGGCCGCCGGGCAGCCGGCGCGCCTCTGCTATATGGGCCATGCGCTGATGGAGAACCGCCGCGTCTGACTTGCTGCGTCGCATTGGCCGGCTGGGCAGCCGCCGCGAAGAGTCGTGTCAATCGATTGATATCGCGTTCCCGGTCGGGGTGCTCGCCTTGCCTCGGCAGCGTCGCGTGGCCCGGGAATGCTGCCGCCCGTGATTCGCATGCATGCTGGCCGAACCCGTGAGGCACTTTCGGGGTCGTGCCTGACTTTGCGCTAGGAACGCAAGTGCCATTGTCTCCGGCACCAGTACTCTACTGCTAAGCAAAGGATCTCGCTGAAAAGGTTCAAAGTTAGAGTAAAGGTGTCGCCGGAGACCCCGGAAAATGCGTGTCCTGCTTGTCGAATACGATCGCACGCTCGTTTCCCTCATTGCCAATTCGCTGGCAAAGGCCGGGTTGGGGGTCGACGCCGTGGGCAACGTCGCCGATGCCGAGGCATCGCTGCGCACCATGAATTACGCCGCAATCGTGCTCGAACCCGACCTGCCTGACACCGATGGCCTTGATCTGCTCAATCAGATGCGACGGCGGCGCGATCAGACGCCGGTGCTGATCCTGTCGGCGCGTGGAGGGTTGACCGACCGCGTCGCCGGCCTGAACAAGGGGGCGGCCGACTATATGGTGAAGCCGTTCTCGACCGACGAACTCATAGCCCGCCTGCAGGCACTGCTGCGCCGCTCGCCGGGCCCGGGAAGTCCAACACTGACCCTCGGCAATGTCTCTCTCAAGACCGACATCCGGCAGGCCGAGGTCGACGGCAAGGTGCTGGCACTCCAGGCGCGCGCGGTAGACGTGCTGTAGGTACTTCTGGAGCGCAACGGTCGAGTCGTCTCGTCCGTTACCCTGAGAGAGCAGGTTTTCGGCTCCTGGCAGGACGCGACCTTGAACGCCATCGAGGTCTATGTCCATCGCCTGCGCAAGAGCTTGGCCGAGGATGGTGCGAACGTGCGGATCCATACGATCCGTGGGGTCGGCTACCTAGTGGACGTGGCGAAAGGCAATTGATGTCGGCCGACTCCGATCTGAGTCCCATTTGCAAGCTCAGTTTCAGCCGGCAGTGGAGAAAATGCGGTTGGTGTACCACGGCTATCGATTCGACTCGGTAGTCGGGTGCCCCAAGCCATCGCATGCACGCTCGCCTCGATGACGGCCAAGTAAAGTGCTGACACATACTGGCCTCGGCTGGTCACGTCGCTACCGGCACACCAATCGAGGTGGTCGGCGCCCTAAGGACGCAGTCGGCCTATCGCGACGGCGAGCTCTTCGGTTTCTAATGCTCGCATACATACGCCGCTTCGAAGCTTCAACGCATGCGCGATTCGCGCCGACGTTCAATCGGGCATTCTTTCCTTGGCGGGAGGTAGCTCAAGCGTAACGATTGCTTCCCCGCCGGAGCGGCGGCCACGCTAACGGTGCCACCATGAATCTCGGCGGTGCGAGCGACTATCGCCAATCCAAGTCCGTGATGATCACCCTTGCGGTCGCGTCGCCAGAAAGCGCTGAAAAACCTCTCTGTCCTTACCGTCAGGAAAACCCGGACACAGACTCCCCACTGTGTTACCTGCACAGCTTGCACCCCATCGCTTCGTGTCGTACCATTTTTGCAGCCCGCTAGAGGCTGCGCCCGCCAAGACGGCGGCAGCGCGATGAGGAAACAGGTCGCTTCAGGGAAGACACTGCCGGCAAAATAGTCCTTCACAGGATCTGGGTTGCCTGTGGAAGGTCCGCGTGCTGGCGCAAACAGGGCCAAGTGAGACCGCATGCCGCCATTGCTGGAGGTGAGGGCACTCCATACCGAATTCAGAACCGGCGC
>CADECW010000206.1 GCA_902825855.1 uncultured Rhodospirillales bacterium
AAGGGCTGCGAGCACGGAAATCGTGATGATGCTGCGCGTCGCCCGCTCGAGGCCCGGCCGCGCCCAGACCGCGGCGAAGCAATGCTCGAACAGGAACTGCCGCAGGTCGCGCGTCATCTCGTGTTCGGCCGCCTGGTCGAGCGCCTTTTGCGCCACCGCATGGCCACGCATCTCGAACCAGACGTCGCGACCGGTCTTGAAGCCCTCGTTTTCATCGTACGGAAGTTTTGCCACGATAAGATACCCCTCTGGCTCGGTTTGGCGTGAAGATCCTGCTGTGTCAGCGCGTTCGCTATATAGTCATAGCTATAACGATCCAACGGACACAAGCCCGCGGAGGAACCCTTGAAGACATATCAGCACTACATCGGCGGCCAGTATGTCGACCCGATCGGCGGCAAGTGGATCGACAGCATCGACCCCTATCGCGGCGAAGCCTGGGCGAAGATCCCGCAGGGCTGCGCGAAAGACGTCGATCGCGCCGTCGTCGCGGCAGCGCAGGCGATGCAAGGACCATGGTCGAAGATGACGCCATCGGCACGCGGCAAGCTCATGCTGAAGCTCGCCCAGCTCGTCGAGGCCAATATCGACCGGCTGGCCGAGGTCGAGGTCCGGGACAACGGCAAGCTTCTCGCCGAGATGCGCGGCCAGCTCGTCTATCATCCCGAATGGTGGCGCTACTTCGGCGGCCTTGCCGACAAGGTCGAGGGTGCGGTCGTGCCGATCGACAAGGCCGACACCTTCGCCTTCACGCGACACGAGCCGATGGGCGTCGTGGCGGCACTGACAGCGTGGAACTCGCCGCTGCTGTTCGTCGCCTGGAAGTGCGCGCCAGCGATCGCGGCCGGCTGCACCGTCGTGGTCAAGCCATCGGAGTTCGCCTCGGCTTCGACGCTGGAATTCGCGGCCCTCACCAAGGAGGCGGGTTTTCCCGACGGCGTGTTCAACGTCGTCACGGGTTACGGCCAGGAGGCCGGCGCGGCCCTGGTCGACCATCCCGGCGTCGCCAAGATCACCTTCACAGGATCCGATTCGACCGGCGCCCGGATCTACGCGCAGGCGGCCAAGACGTTGAAGCGTGTCTCGCTGGAGCTGGGCGGCAAGTCGCCCAACATCGTGTTCGAGGATTGCGACCTCGGTGCGGCCGCGGCGGGTGCGATCTCCGGCATCTTCGCCGCCACCGGCCAGACCTGCATCGCAGGCTCGCGGCTTCTGGTGCAGAACTCCATCCGCGAGGAGTTCAGCAACCGCGTGGCCGAGCTGGGGCGCACGGCGCGCAAGGGCGACCCGATGAAGCCCGACACCAACATCGGCCCCGTCACCACCGCGCCGCAGTACCGCAAGATCCTGGACTACATGGAGATCGCCAAGGCCGAGGGCGCGCGCTGCATCCTGGGCGGTGGCGCCGCGACCTCGGCCGAGTTGCCCGGCGGCCAGTTCGTCGAGCCCACGATCTTCACCGATGTCCGCCCGGAGATGCGCATCGCCCGCGAGGAGGTCTTCGGCCCCGTGCTGTCGATCATCGGCTTCGAGGACGAGGGAGAGGCCATCAAGCTCGCCAACGACACCATCTACGGGCTGGCCGCAGGCGTATGGACCAAGGACATGAACCGGGCGCTGCGCATGTCGTCCGCGCTCAAGGCCGGCACCGTCTGGGTCAACACCTACCGCGCCATCAGCTACATGATGCCGTTCGGCGGCATGAAGCATTCGGGCATCGGCCGCGAGAGCGGCCTCGAGGCGATCCGCGAGTATCTCGAGACCAAGAGCGTCTGGATCTCCATGGCCGAAGGCTCGCCCGCAAATCCCTTCGTGATGAGGTAGTCGCCCATGAAGTTCGGCATCCACAATCCGTCATGGCTGTTCGGGACCGAGCCCGCCGGGATATTCGAAGCCGTGAAGGCCAAGGCCCTATGGGCGGAGACTCACGGCTTCACCTGGTTCTCGGTGATGGACCACCTCATCCAGATCGGCAATGTCGGCGCACCCGACGAGCCCTTCATGGAAGGCTGGACGGTACTCACCGCCCTTGCTGCGGTGACGAGCCGCATCCGTCTCGCGACGCTCGTTTCGTCCGTGCACTATCGCAATCCGGCGCTGCTGGCGAAGATGGCGGCCGGCGTCGACCAGATCAGCCGCGGACGCCTCACCTTCGGCATCGGCGCAGGCTGGTTCGAGACCGAGT
The DNA here is from genome assembly GCA_902825855.1 of uncultured Rhodospirillales bacterium. GTDB lineage: Bacteria > Pseudomonadota > Alphaproteobacteria > Reyranellales > Reyranellaceae > Reyranella. The sequence goes on from CADECW010000206.1 coordinate 2,186, forward strand.
ACCGGCAGTACGGCTGGGAATTCCCGCCGCGCCCGGCAGTGCGCATCCGGCAAATGGAAGAAGCCGTCCGGCTGATCAAGAGCATGTGGACGGAGAAGCGGACCACTTTCGAGGGCAAGCACTTCCGGGCGCAGGACGCGATCCTGGAACCCAAGCCGATCCAAAAGCCGCATCCGCCGATCATGATCGGCGGCGGTGGCGAGCAGCTGACGCTGCGCGCGGTGGCCCGGCACGCGGACGCCTGCAATGTCGGCGGCACGCCCGAGCAGGTCCGGCACAAGTACCAGGTGCTGCATCGCCATTGCGAGGCGGAGGGTCGGAACTACAACGACATCGAGCGGACGAACATCATCAGCTTCGTCCTCGCCCGGGACGAGGCCGCGCTGGCCGACAAGCGCCGCAGGCTTGCAGTTCCCGAGAACTACTACGGCGTCGCGGCTACGGTTCCTCAGACCATCGACCTGATCGGCCGCTACCGGGAGGCAGGCGTCCAACTCTTCATCAGCAGCGCGTACAGGAACGACGCCGAGACGCTGGAATTGCTGGCGGCCGATGTGATGCCGAAGTTCGCGTCATGATCAACCCCGAAACCGATCGCGTGCTGATCACCGGTGCCGCGGGCGCCATCGGCACGGCCCTGCGCGCCGGGCTGCGGAGTCACTGGCGCCGTCTGCGCCTCACGGACATCCGGCCGGTGCCGGATCTCGCCGACAACGAAGAGCTGGTCGTCGCCGACGTCACGAACCGCCCGGCCGTCGAGGAGATGATGCGCGGCGTGAAGGCCGTCGTGCACCTCGCGGGCATGGTCGGCAGCTATACGCTGGAGGATCTTTTTCGCGTCAACGCGCGCGGCCTGTTCGACGTGTTCGAGTCCGCCCGGCTCGCCGGCGTCGAACGCATCGTCTTCGCCAGCAGCAATCACGCCTTCGGCTTCTATCCCATCACCGAGAAGGTCTCGCCTGCCCTTCCACCGCGGCCGGACACGACGTACGGCGTCTTCAAGGTCTGGGGCGAGACGATGCTGCAGCACTACTTCGATCGCTATGGCATCCGATCGGTGTCCCTGCGCATCGGCACTTTCCGGAAGGAGCCGATCGATCAGCGCTCGCTCGCGACCTGGCTCAGCCCAGCGGACGTGGCGCACCTCGTCGACGTCTCGCTGCGCCATGCCGATCCCGGCTGCATGGTAGTCAACGGCTATTCCAACAACACCCGGCTGAAGACGGTCGATCCCAACTGGGCAACCCTTGGCTACAGGCCGAAAGACAATGCCGAAGACCATCGCGAGGCATTGCGCACCAAGGGCGTCGATGTCGATGCGCCCGACCGCGGCGAATGGGAGTGGCCGGAGCACGGCGGCTCGTTCCCTCGCACGCCGGATCGGCCGCCGCGCTAGCCAAACCGCCGGATCGAATACGGCTCGACCGGCAGGCTGGTCGAGCGTCCGGCCAGCATCTCCGCCGTCAGCCGCGATAGCACCGGCGCCAACGTGTAGCCGTTGGAGCTGACGCAATTGTAGAAGCCCGGCTGGCCCGGCACCTCGCCCAGGATCGGCGCGCGATCGATGTTGACGTTCATGCCAGCCCAGATGCGGATGGCATGGAGGTCGGCCAGCGCGGGGACGGCGCGGCTGGCGATCCAGAGATTGCCCTCGACGCTCGGGCGCAGCGCGCGCGACAGGCGGTTCTGCTCGTCCAGGCCTGCGGTCCAACCGCCGCCGATCATGAAGGCGCCCGAGCCCATCTGCTTCAGCGTGAGATGGCGATGGGCATAGGCGACCAGGCGCGACAGCGTCGGCGCCGCGGGCTCGGTCACGACCATCTGCAACGGTGCCGCGCGCACCGGAATCTCGACGCCTGCCAGGCGCGCGACCTCGGCCGCCCATGGCCCCGCCGTGTTGACCACGCGCCTGGCGCGGACCTCACCTCGGCTGGTCGTGGCCTTCCAATAGGCGCCGTCACGCTCGATCGCGAGCACGCTGCTGCCGCGCCGGAAGCGCGCGCCCAACGCCTTGGCCTTGGCAACCACGGCGTACGTGCCTTTCAGCGGATTGATCTTGCCCTCGCCCGGGCACCATTCGGCGGCGATGGCAACCTCGCCGATGCAGGGTTCCAGCGCGTGCAGCTCGTTGGCGCCGATCAGTTCGGCGTCGATGCCACGGCTCTTTTCCAGCGCGATCTTGCCCTTGAGGAACTCGATGTCGCGTTCGCTCTCGGCCAGCATCAGCCCGCCGCAGACCTTCATCTCGAGGTCCTGGCCGGTGTCGCGCTGGATGTCGGCCCACAGCGCCACCGACGCTGGACCCAGCGGCAGGGTATCGGCAGCACGATTGTTGGGCGGCGCGCCGAGCGCGAAGTCGAAGGCGAGAAGCTGCACGTGGAGCGATCCCGCGTTGGCGCCCGATGCCTGGAGGTTGACGTCATCGCGCTCGACCACCATCGCCTCGATGCCTTCATGCGCCAGCCAATAGGCCAGGCACGAGCCGGCGACGCCACCGCCGATCACCAGCGTGTCGACGGTCTCGACCGGCAGCGGCCCGCTCTCGCGCGGCCGCGCCATGTCGGGTGGCACGAAGTCCGTGTGGCCGGTCCATTCCGGTTGCTCGACCGTGAGTGCGCGGATCGGCACCGGCTTGGCCGGCGGCCGCGGGGCGAACAGCCCGAACTCACCGACTTCGGTCGTGGTCATGCGCGCCGCCAACGAGGCGCAGTAGCGCCCCTGGCAGCGGCCCATGCCGACGCGGCAGGCGCGCTTCAGCGACGCGGGCGAATCGTGGCCGGCCGCGATCAGCCGACGCAATTCGCCCGCCGTCACCTCCTCGCAGCGGCAGATGACGGCACCGTCGTCGATCGCTTCGGGATCGATCGGTGGCGCTTCGAATATCCGCCAAAGAGCAGCCTGGAAGCGCGCCGCCCGGCGCTGCGTGCGCCGAGCCTCGCGCGGTTCCGCAGTCTTCAGGCCGAGATCGGCGGCGATGGCGGCAGCGGCCAGCGCGCCCTGGGCCATCGCGGCGTGGGCGCCGCCGAAGCGTGCGCCATCGCCGATGGCGAAAACCTCGGCCAGGCTGGTACGCCCGCTGGCGTCGGTCAGTGTCTCCATCGAGCCGTTGCCGCGCGGCACGAAGCGATGGGCGCAACCCAGCGAGCGCGCCAGTTCCGACGACGAGGCGAAGCCATAGTTCAGTGCCACGATGTCAGCCTCGAAGCGAAGGTCACCGATCTCGATGCCGCGAACGCGATCATCACCGACAAGTCGCGTGACCTGGCGCCCCCAGTGCAGTCTGTTGCCGAGGCGTGCGGCGAGCGACAGGCCGTCGACCATCAAAAAGGGGTCTGCCAATGCGGCGGTGGCCAGCGCCCGCCAGCGTGCCAATCCGGGACGCGGCGCCGCCTCGAACACGGCCATGACATTGGCGCCGCCATCTACAAGCTCTACGGCCGTCTGCAGGCAGAGCGGCCCGTTGCCCGCGATCACGATGCGCTGGCCCGGTACCACGCGGTAGGAGCGCGCCAGCGTCTGCAAACCGCCGACGGTCATCACGCCGGGCAAGGTCCAGCCGGGGATCGCCGGCGACTGTTCGTAGGCGCCGGTCGCCAGCACCAGGCGCCTGGGTCGGAAAAGCGTCGATTGGCCGGAGACAAGGGCGGCGACCTCATGGGCGGAAAAGGCCGCCCAGACCACAGCCTCGTTGACGATCCGCGCGCCGGCCTGCACCGCCGATTGCGCCAGCACGGCCCCGTCGCGGAACTGGCTGTCCAGCGTGGAAATCTCGGCCTGGTGCGAAGGCGCCAGCGGCTTGAAGAACTGGCCGCCGGGATGGAGCCGCTCGTCGAGCACGACCACCTTGGCGCCAGCCAGCGCAAGGCTGCGCGCCGCCGACAGGCCCGCCGGCCCTGCCCCGACCACCAGCACGTCGCAGGCGATCTCCTCTGCCGGCCGGGCGGGTTCGACCGTCGACGCAGCCGCGGTCGGTGACGAGCGGATGTCCATGCCGGCCGAGACCTTGGTCAGACAGGCACGCTGACTCGGCCGGCCATCGACCGTGACCAGGCAGTCGAAACACACGCCCATGCCGCAGAACGGTCCTCGCGGTGCGCCGGAGCGGGCTTGGCGCACGGCGACGATGTCGCTGGCGGCGAGCGCGGCCGCGATGGTCTCGCCTTCCAGCGCCTCGATCCTGCGCCCGTCGAAATGAAATCCGACCGGAGAGCCGGTCGGTCGCATGTCGGGGTGCTTCAGGCGCATGGCAAAAGGTCTACAATGGATGGCAGAGGTACGACATGAAGAAGTTTCGCGGGACCTATACCGTACTGATCACGCCCTTCACCGCCGACGGCAGGAAGGTCGACGAGGCGGCGCTGAAGCGCCTGGTCGATTTCCAGATCGAGGAAGGCATCCACGGCCTGATCCCGCTGGGAAGCACCGGCGAGTTCTTGAGCGTGACGCCCGACGAGCGCCGCCAGATCGTCGAGATCGTCGTCAAGCAGGCTGCGGGCCGCGTGCCGGTGCTGATCGGCACGGGCGCGGAGTGGACCGACGAAGTGGTGCGCACCAGCCGCGAGGCCGAATCGATGGGCGCCGACGGCGTCATGATCATCCCGCCCTTCTACAGCGTGCCGACCGACGACGAGCTCTACGCGCACTACAAGAAAGTGTCGGACGCGATCGGCATCCCGATCATGGTCTACAACAACCCGGCGACGGCCAACGTCGACATGATGCCGGAGCTGATCGCGCGCATCGCCCAGATTCCCAACTGCCAGTACGTCAAGGAGTCGACGCTCGATCCGACGCGCGTGCGCGACATCATCCGCCTCGCCGGCGACAAGATGACGGTGTTCGCGGGCGTGCTCGGCTACGAATCCTTCTGGCTGGGCGCCGAAGGCTGGGTCGCCGTCTGCTCCAACGTGATCCCGCGCTGGTCGGCCGAGCTGTTCGAGCTGGTGGCGGACAAGCGCGACATGGATGCGGCGCTGGCGCTCTACAAGAAAATGACGCCGCTGTTGTGGTGGGTCGGTGGTCCACGTTACGTCTCGGGCACCAAGGCCTGCTTCGAGATGATGGGCATGCCCATGGGCCCGCCGCGCGCACCACGCCTGCCGCTTCCCGAGGCACAGCGCCCGGCGCTGCGCGAGGTGCTTCGGCAGATGGGCGTGCTCGGCGAGGAGAAAGCGCGCGCCCGCGCCTAGTAGCCGTCGTTTCCGCGACTCCCTACTCCCGTCATCCCGACCGGAGCCGAGCGCAGCGAGGCGAAGCGGAG
>CADECW010000207.1 GCA_902825855.1 uncultured Rhodospirillales bacterium
GTCGCACGGCTTCCGTGCGACAGCGCTATGCATCGTTCATCTGATCAAGACCTATCTGCAGAGCTACTCGTCCTTCAGCACGATCCACGTGCATGTGCCGATGGCGCACAGCCGTCCCATCTCGGTGTAGAGGGCAGTGCCGGAATAGAGCTTGCGGCCGTCCTCGCCGATCTTCCAGCCGACCACGGCGCAGCGCTCGCCGACTTTCGGCGGCTCGATCACCTTGGCAGTCATGCGCCCGGTCAGCGCCGGACGCATGTCGTCGATGTCCTGCACCGCGAAGGCGCCCGGGCAATCGAGCGTGCCCCAGATGAACTCCGGCTTGATGCGGCCGGCTTTGTCGGCGTGGTTGGCATGCGGCAGATAGCAGGAGAGGGAGTGGCCGGGCGGCCCCGACGTGCCCCACACGCGCAACCCGTCACCCACGCCGCGCTTGCGGCCGCAGACTACGCACCAGGTGAAGTCGCTGTCCTCGGGCGAACCGCCGGTCTCGGCGCGGCGCAGCACGTCGTCCCAGTCGGTCGGCGCGGGCGGCGGTTTCAGATGCGCTACCGAGCCGGCGCGTGCCTCGCAGATCAGCGTGTCGCCATCGCGCAGCAGCAGTGCCGCACCGTCGCGCGCGACCTGCAGCGCGCGGTCGACCGGGATCGGCGCGCGCAATGTGATCTCGACCGTGCCGTCGCCGCCGAATGCCTGCGTGTACCGCCCGGCCATCACGCCGCCGACATAGCCGCCGTTGCCTGACAGCCGCGGGCCGTTGAAGCGCTGCTCGATGATGAGCGTGTCGTCCATCAAAACTCCCTCGCGCCGCGGACCTTGCCGACGCCTCGCTCACGATGCAAGGGTGAAGCCGATGACGCGGTTCGTGCCCTGGGCGCTGGTGGCGCTGTGCTTCGCGCTGGGCGTGGCGAGCCGCTCGATCAGCGACACGTTCGTGGTCTTCGTGCCGGCGCTGCAAGGTGCCTTCGAGGCGAGCCGCAGTGCGGTCACGCTGATCTACAGCTTCACCCTCCTGGTCGGCGGCATTGCCGCGCCGATCTCGGGCTGGATCGTCGATCGTTTCGGCCTGCGCATGCTCACCGTCACCGGCATGGTGGCAGCCGCGCTCGGTACTCTGTGGGCCTCGTTCGCTACCGAAATCTGGCATCTCTACCTGGCGCTGGGCATCGTCATGGGCTTTGCCGGTGCGTCGCTGTCGGGCGTGCTCAGCGCCTCGTTGCTCGGCCGCTGGTTTCCGGCACATCGCCTGGGCGTGGCGCTGGCCGTCGCGTGGTCGGCCGCGGGCGTCGGCACCATGGTCATGTTGCCGCTTGCCCAGCACCTGATCTCGACCGACGGCTGGCGACACGGTTACGTCGTGTTCGCGATCATCAGCGCCGCCTTCATCCCGCTGCTGCTGGCCCTGCCATGGCAGCGCATCGCGCGCGGCGCGCCGGGCCTGGTGCCGGCGCGCGCGACCGAAAAGCCCGGGCCGACCGTTGGCGAAGCGCTGCGCGACTGGCCGTTCTGGGCGCTGACGGCGTCGTTCGGCTTCACGTCGCTCGGTATCTTCTCGCTCTTCCCGCAGGTGATGGTCTACCTGCTGGAGCACGGCATCGACGGTGCCTATGCCGCTCGTGCCCTGGCGGTCGCGGGGTTTCTGACGCCGCTCGGCATGATCGGGTTCTCGTGGCTCGCCGATCGTGGCGGCCGGCGCCTCGCCGCGCTTCTCGCCTATGGCTGCTCGATCGCGGGCGTGGGGGCCCTCGCGATGGTGCGAGCGCCCGCCGACGATCTCTGGCTCTGGCTCTACGTGCTGCTTTTCGGCGGCAGCATGGGTTCGCGCGGACCGATGATCTCGACGCTCGCAACCTTGCGCTATCGCGGCGCCCATTTCGGCCGCATCTACGGCCTCATCGGCATCGGCATGGGCCTCGGTGGTTTTCTAGGCGCCTGGATCGGCGGCTTGCTGCACGACTGGACCGGGGGATATGCCGGTGTGATGATTTTTTCCGTGGCGTCCTTGGTACTCGCGGCGACGGCGCTCGGTGCCGAAGCCGGTGAGCGAGAAAGGCTCAGCCGATAAGCCTGAGGCAGTGGGGGAGCGATATGATGTTCAAGACGACGGTGGTTACGATTGCTCTGGTCGGCATGGTCACAAGCGCGTGGGCGGACGCGGCGTCGGGCGATGCCTGTGCGGCCAACCTCACGCCCGACGGCAAGCAGATCTATGCCGCAGTGGTCGCTGCCAACCCGACGCTTCAGAATTTGCGCGAGACCGTCGAGGAGCAGGCACGCAGCCTGGTCTTTGCAGGCAAAGTCGCGCGGGCCCAAGGGCGGGACAACGCGGTTGCTGCCGGCGAGTGCGTGCGCACCCGCCTGCAGTAGGAACGCCGCTACGGCAAGATGGCCGAGTGCACGAAGTTGGCGACGAGGTCCAGTCGCTTGCTGTGCCAAGGGTCGGGGATGCGGTTGTTGGTGACGTAGGCGAACGACACGCCCGATTCCGGATCGCCCCAGCAGTAGGACGTGCCGACGCCGCCATGGCCGAAAACGCCTGGATTGGCGAAGGCGCCGAGCCCGCGGATGCCGGCCGTGGTGCCGCGCAGATGGGGTCCCAGGCCGCGGTGCATGGGCATGCCCATGAACTCGTCGACGCGATCGGCCGTATGGTTCCGGATGGCATATTGAAGAGTGCGAGGGCCCAGGATTCGCGTGCCGTTGAGTTCGCCGCCCTGCAGCATCATCTGGTAGAGCGCGGCCATGGCGCGTGCGGTGCCGTAGCCTGCGCCGCCCGGCGCGCCTCCCTTGCGCCATTCGGCGGTATTGGCATCGGCGTCGCGGCGCATGCCTTGGCCGTTCGGCGCGCTGTCGCCGGGTTTGGGCTCATGCATGTCGGCGGCGCGTGCGAACTCGGCTTCGGGCAGGCCGACGAAAAGCTCGCGACCGAGACCCAGCGGCTCGGCCACGGTCTCGCGGATGACGTGGCGGAAATCCTTGCCGGTGACGGCCTCGATCAACACGCCCAGCACCCAGTGCGCCGAGAGCCCGTGATAGTGGACCTTCGAACCCGGCGTCCATTCGAGCGGAAAGTCGCACACGACCTCGCGCAGGCGCTTGTGGTCGGACCACGCATCCTTGCCGACGATGGCATTGGGGAAACCGCCCTGGTGCGTGATGGTCTGGAGTACCGTGATGTTGCCCTTGGCATTCTTGGCGAAAGCCGGCACGTGGTCGGCGATCCTGTCAGAGAACGAGAACAGCCCGCGCTCGGCCAGAGCCCATAGCGCTACGGCGGTCACCACCTTGGTGTTGGAATAGAGCAGCCACAGCGTGTCGTCGGCAGCGGCACGCGGTTTCGGTTCGGTGACGGCGTTGCCGAAGCTTCGGTAGAGAGCCAGCTTGCCGTGGCGAGCGAGCGCTATCTGACAGCCAGGATAGCGGTTTTCCGCGACATGCCGCTCGATCAGGGCGATCAGGCGGTCGATCTGGCCTTTTCGGAAGCCGAGCGATTCGAGATCCGACGAAGGCAGGGGAAAACTTGCTGCAGGGGTAATGTTGGTGACGGTGTCCACGATGAGGTTCCCTCCTGTGATGACGACATTATCGTTCGATTGCACGTCGATGAACTGTCTATCGACATGTTGTGTTTTAGGAAAACCTTGCCACAATGCGCGGCATGTTCGACCGGGCTCGCGACCGACTCGACTTCCGCAGTAGACCCGCTCAACGGCGGCGAGGCTAGCCGTGACGCCGGGGCTCGAATCCTGTCACGCGCTGGTGCTCAACGCCGACTTTCGACCCCTGTCCTACTTTCCGCTGTCGATCTGGTCCTGGCAGGACGCGGTGAAGGCCGTGTTCCTCGACCGCGTCAGCGTGATCTCCGAATACGAGCGCAAGATCCACAGCCCGTCGTTCGAGATGCGGTTGCCTAGCGTCATCGCGCTCAAGGAATATGTGCCGGCGGCCCGGCGGCCGGCCTTCACACGGTTCAACGTATTCCTGCGCGACCGTTTCCACTGCCAGTACTGCGGCGGCGACTTCGCGACCAACGAGCTCACCTTCGACCACGTCGTGCCGAAGTCGCGCGGCGGACGCACCGCGTGGACCAACGTCGTGACCGCCTGCAGCCCGTGCAATCTTCTGAAGGGCAACCAGCTCCTCAAGGAAATCGGCATGCTGCTGCAGCGCTATCCGTCCGAGCCGACGACACAGGAGCTGCAGGAGAACGGCCGTGCCTTCCCGCCCGGCTACCTGCACGAAAGCTGGCGCGACTTCCTCTACTGGGACAGCGAGCTCGATCAGACCTGATCGGACGACCAAGTCCGCATCGCATGGCTAGAACCGACTCGACAGCCAGATCGCGAGCCGCGAGCCTGCCTTGATGGCGGAGGTCAGCGCCTCGTAGGCAGGCGCTTGCTCGGCACCGGCGGCGAGCGCCGTTTCCTTGTGCTCGATCTCCTCGGCGCGGAACTTCTCGATGGTCCCGCGCAGCCCGGCTTCGTCGTCGCCGAGCGCCGCGGCCTGGTGCGCGTAGTGCTCGTCGATTGTCTCCTCGACGGCGACGGTGCAGGCCATCGCCGCCTTGTCCCCCATCAGCGCCGTCGCCGCGCCCAGCGCGAAACCCGCGACGCTCCACAGCGGTTGCAGCGCCGTGGGCCGCACGCGCCGCTCCACCAGCAGCCGGTCGAACACCTGGTTGTGCTCGCGCTCCGCGCGCGCCATGGCGGCGATCTTGCGTCCGGCCTCGCTGTTGGCGCGGCCGGTCCAGCGCATGGCCGCGAGCTGGCCCTGGTAGATGCGCACGGCGCCGAACTCGCCCGCCTGGTCGACGCGAATGGTGCGCTCGATCAGCTCGCGCGGCTCAGCGTCGCCGGGATTGCGGACTTCACCGGTCTTCATCGACGTTCGTTCACCCACGTCGCTACGCCCAAGGACAGCGCGAAAGCCAGCGCGCCCGACAGTATCGCGTTCCACCCGGCCATGGAGATGCCCCACATCGCCCAGGCGGTCTGGTCGCAGCGCACCATCTTGGCGCTGAACAGGTACGTCCTGAGCTGTTCAGGCGTGAGCCCCTGCGGCACGTTTCCGGAGCACGCCTGGGGGCCGTCCCACCAATGATATTCCACGCCGACATGGAAAACGCCGATGCCGGCGGTGACGATCAATGCGGCGATTGCCGCCAGCATGAACACCAGTGCGAGCCGCGGCCAGGCGAAGGAAGCGAGCGCCAGCAGGCCGACGACGATCGCCACCATGTGCGGCCAGCGCTGCCAGTAACACATCTCGCACGGGGAGAGCCCGACGACATACTGGAAGTAGTAGGCGCCGCCCAGCAAGGCGGCACTGCCCAGCGCGGCCGCGAGGCCGAGCTTGCTGGGAAGGGGAAGATGTTCTGCTACGGTCATGCCCGCGATCTAGAAGATGTAGCGGAAGGCGACGAACCCACCGATCAAGGCGAACAGGAACAACCACGTCAGCAGCGTCAGGCGCTTCTCGACGAAGGTCCGGATCGGCTCGCCGAACTTCCATAGCAAGGCTGCCACGATGAAGAAGCGAGCGCCACGCGTCACGATGGACGCCCACACGAACGTGAACAGGTCGAAGTGGGCCGCTCCCGAGGCGATGGTCACCAGCTTGTAGGGAATGGGGGTGAGGCCTTTGATCAGGATGATCCAGATGCCGTACTCCTCGAAGCCCTGGCGAAAGGCAGCCAGGCCCGATTGCAGGCCATATGCCCGGACCACCCATTCGCCCAGCGTCTCGAAGAAGTAGTAGCCGATCGCGTAGCCCAGCAGGCCGCCCAGCACCGAGCAAACGGTGCACACGGTCGCGATGGCGAAGGCCTTGGCGCGATTGGCCAGCACCATCGGGATCAGCATCACATCGGGCGGGATGGGAAAGACCGAGCTTTCCAGGAAGGAGATGACACCGAGCGCAGGAAGGGCGCGAGGGTGAGCCGCCAGCCGGATCACCCAGTCATAGAGGCTACGGATCATGCGGCGAGTCCCCTAGCAGGGGCGGTCGCACCTGTCATCTCGAGCGCAGCCAAGTAGCTCATGTCGGTTGCAAACGGCGACGAGGTCCGTCGTTTGCGCTCAGGACGACAGAAACTACTCCGCCGCCTGCTTCAGGCTGGTCGGCACGGTCTCGCCGGCAAAGAGGGCGGCGCGGGCGCCTTCGTATTCGGCCTTGAGCCGCGCCGCGATCTCGGCGGCGGGCGGCGCATCGAAGATCTGGCCGACGCCTTGGCCCGCGCCCCAGATGTCGCGCCATGCTTTGGCCTTGGTGTTTCCGCCCGAGCCGAAGTTCATCTTGCTCTTGTCGGCCACAGGAAGGTCATCGGGGTCGAGGCCGGCTGCGGCGATGCTGCGCTTCAGGTAGTTGCCGTGCACGCCGGTGAAAAGATTGGTGTAGACGATCTCCTCGCCGCTCGAGTCGATGATGCACTGCTTGTTGCCGTCGGTGGCGTTGGCTTCCTTGCTGGCTGTGAAGCGCGTGCCGATGTAGGCGAGGTCCGCGCCGACGGCCTGCGCCGCCAGCACCGACGCGCCGTTGGCGATCGAGCCCGAGAGCAGGATGCAGCCGTCGTAGAACTGGCGCACTTCCGGCACCAGGGCGAACGGCGAGAGCCTTCCGGCGTGGCCGCCGGCGCCCGAGCACACCAGGATCAATCCGTCGACGCCAGCCTGCAGCGCGCGCTTGGCATGCACCACGTTGGTAACGTCATGGAACACGAGGCAGCCGTAGCGCCTGGCCGACTTCACGACCTCGTCCGGCGCGCGCAGCGAGGTGATCTGGATCGGCACCTTGTACTTCTCGCAGAGATCGATGTCGTGCTGCAGCCGATCGTTGGAGCTGTGCACGATCTGGTTGACAGCGAACGGCGCCACCTTCGCCGTCGGATGCCTGGCTTTGTGCTCGGCGAGTTCCGAAGTGATGCGCTTCAGCCATTCCTCGAGCATTTCCTTGGGCCGCGCATTCAGCGCCGGGAAGGAGCCGACGATGCCGGCCTTGCACTGCTCGATCACCAGGTCGGGATTGGAGACGATGAACAACGGCGCGCCGACGACGGGGATCGAGAGGTTGTCGCGCAGCAGGGCGGGAAGAGCCACGATTTCGCTCCTTGGAATATCTATTTCAGTGTTCGATCCCGCCTAGCACAGTAGGGTTCGCTTCAGGAATGACGTACCTGTTGTCGGTGCTGCGGCAGGTCGAAGCGTGCGAAGTGCCTACAGCTGCCTTCAAAAAGCTCATGGGGCAGGGCACGACGTTCCCCAGAATACGCGCACCGGAGTGTGCGTGCCGCTCCATGCATTGCGTCATCCCTGCTTGCAGGAAACTCAACGACAGACGGCAAGGTCGCCGGGCATCGGTGCTCTCCCAAAGCCACTTTCGGTAAAGTGTTGCGCGGGTTTTTCCCCCGCTTTGTTCTCG
>CADECW010000208.1 GCA_902825855.1 uncultured Rhodospirillales bacterium
AGGACACCGCCCTTTCACGGCGGCGACACGGGTTCGAATCCCGTAGGGGACGCCAATGGTTGCAAAGGGGTATGGCGTTGGCCGCCGCGCGTGTCCAATAGCTGTTTCGAGCCAAAGTGGGCCAAAAAAGGAAAGAGAAACGTAACCATGGGCGCTCGCCAGCGCCTTACTGCTGGGTCAGCCCGTGCAGCCACCAGCGCCTTGCGGCGAGAAGCGGTACCGCCCAACACTGCGACCTTCTGATCGTCACTGAGCGAATCGCAGGCGAAGATGAGGTCGACCGGCTTCGGTTGCCACGGATAGGGATAATCGCTGCCCAGCACGATCTGGCCGGCGCCGACCTGGGCCGCGAGGTGGCGAATGGCTTCCGCCGAGAAGATCAGTGGATCGAAGTAAAGCTGGTTCAAATACTGCGTCGGTTTCTTCTTCGGCTTGATGTCGGCGTAGGAGGGCAGGTAGCCGCTGCCGTCGTGGGCGGCGACGACCTTGAGCCCTGGAAACTTGTCCAATGTCCTCGAAGATCAGGTGCGAGAGGGCGATTGTGGTTTCCAGCGGATTGCCAATAGTGTTGCCGAGCCAACCGTTTCCGGCCAGTCGCTTGGCGATCTCCGGCTCGCCCTGGAGATGGATGAAGAGCGGCACGACGAGTTCCTCGGCCTTTGCCCACACTGGATGGAACTTGGGATCGGAGAAGTCTCCGGCAACGGCGCTTCCGATCGCAACACCCTTCAGGCGCCGCTTTTTCGCCGCGGTCTCGAGCTCCTGCGCGGCGAGGTCGGGAGCCTGCAGCGTTAGCGAGGCGAAGGCGGCGAAGCGGTCGGGCTTGGATGCGCAGAGTTCGGCCAGTTTCTCGTTCTCAGCTTCACGATCTGTCCGGCAAGGTCGCGGTCGCGGCCGTACCAGAACGGATTTTCGACAATACCTCCATGTCGACTGCATGGCCGTTCATCCCCTTCAAACGCTTGTCGATCTCGATGAAGGCCTCAGCCACGCAACAGTTGCACCGAGGAAGCGTCAGCACCCAGCAATCTGCCGGCTTCGCGGAAGCGACGATGGGCGTGCACGTCGACAGTCTTGACCTCGGCCATTGATGGTGACCGGCAGCGAACGTTAAGTGCCCTGGGCGTGCGCCTGCTGGAACAGGCCGCAACTGCAGAAGAAGATTGCTGTCGAAGCGGCGGTGCCGCGAGCTCGGCCTGGCCAGCGCAATCTCAAAGCGGGCCGATCAGCGCTATGGCGACTTCGGCACCCAGTTCGCACGTGGCGCGGGCGCGGCGAACACGGCGAATTGAACATAGCGGCCCGCCGTGATCCTGCGGCACTGTATTCATTCTCTACTTCGGCTGCGGACCGCGTGCGACAACTGCTCTAACTCAGCGCGCGAACAGCACGAGGTCGAGCAGCTGGATGCCGCCTGCGCCACCCAGTGGCACGAGCAACGCCCGCACCAACGGCTGCTCGAAGAACGGCGCGAAGGCGCCATCCCGCAGACTGCGGACCTGCTCGATCAGGCTTGGGAACTGCTTGGCGAGTTCGGCGTAGTGGTCCCCGGCGCCCTTGAGCCACAGCAGATCTGCCTCCATGCGCGCGACGACCATCCGCCGCGCACCCTCGGCGCCATAGTTGAGCAGCGCGGCCATGGCGAGCGACCACGCCACGAAACTCGCAAACATGATCAGGACGCTGCTGCCCATCTGCCAGTTGTCAAACAGTTGGCTGCGGGCGACGATCATCAGCGCTACCAGGATGAAGGGGAAGATGATCAGCGGTCCGATGGCGGCGGTATGCTCGGCAAGCAACCGCGCGTCGATCCAGTCGTCGAGCAACGTGTTTCGGCCGGGCTTGTCTCGATCCCTCGAGGACGCCGCGATCGGCGTCACGGCCAGCTCCTGCAGCTCCTTCGCGCCCAGCTCGATGGCGAAGCGCTTCACGGTCTCCTCCGGGTAAAGCGTTCGGCCACGCTTCAGCAAGGTGACGAAGCGCCAGGTCAGGACGGTCGTGTCGGCGACGAGCACCAGCAGTGTCAGAACCAGCATGCCGCTCAGTATCAGCGTGATCAGGAACAGCGTCCGATCGCCGATGCCGCGGGCCGGGATCTCGGGCCGCGAGCCTCCGACTAGACTGGTCACCAGCAAGATCGTCCCGATCACCAGCACCAGCCACAGGGCGATGCGGGCGAGCCGTGGCCAGCCGAGCAGGCGGTCGCGGTATTCGCGCCACAGCGCTGCGCCATTGACAGCGCCGTCGTCCTCAGGAATCGCGATCTTGGGCTGCCAAAGCCAGATCGTCGCGTCCCGGACTTCCGCGAACGCCCGTCGCCACCACACCGACTGCGACTTGCCCGCCTTCGCGTTTGTCTCGAGAAAGTATTTCTGTTCGATCGCGTCGGCTTGGCTCGCACTCTTGCACCAAGCGTAGTCGAGGAACCAGGCGAACAGCAGGATGGATAGTGTGCGCAGCAGTTGCGAGGGCCACGCACTGGCGCCGTTGAGTGCGCCGAATGACTCGCGCACATCCTCCGCCCGGTTCGTCGGCATCACGCAGATCATCCACAGCACGACGGCCGCGACGGCGAACAGACCGATCTGGGCCGCGAACAGCTCCCATCGCCGGTTCGGTCCGACGCTGGGGCTTACGATGCCCCCCGCTCGGAACTCCTGGATCCATCGCGAACCGGGATAGAGGAACGTCCAGAAGAAGACGGCCGCTAGCAACGCGAGCAGGACCGTGCCGACCGGACCGACGCTGCCCGGCTGCCACAGTTCAACGACCACGCCGCCGGCGAATCCCAACGCCGCGGCCTGCAGCCCAGCCACGATCACGGTCGAACGGTAGGAAAAGGCCGCCATCGGGACAAAGGTCGACCACGGTCGGCGCCCAGACCTCGAGAGATTGTCCTCGAGCGCGGTGGCGGATCCTGATCCGGCGACGGGCGCCGGGGACAGCCAGCGCCGGGCCGCCTGCATGGCCGGGCCGGGCACGCCGAGCGCCATTGCCAAGCCTACCATCAGAAACACCGCGGCTGCCAACGCGGCATAGGTGTGCCGCACCTCGGTCTGATGTTTCCCTGCCGTCGTCCGGGGCGCGCCGGTGGCGCTCGTGAGCTCGACCACGTCAGTGCGGCCGATCTCCACCAGCAGCGGGTTCGCCACCGACTCATCAATTTTTTTCTTGAGGTCCATGGCAGAGATCTGGCCGCAATCATGGCCGGTATGGTCGCTCTGCGCCAGGTTACCGATGTTCACGGCAGCGTATCGAGCGGCAAGAAATGTCGCTGTCTGATACACGTCTCGAAACGGCGGGACGCCGCATTGAAGCTTGTCGACAAGAGCTAGCGGCAGGCTCGACGCGACGATGAGGTTGCGTGTGTATCGATTGACGGTCGGATGAAGCAGGCGCGCGTCGAGGTCGGTCGTGAATACCATGCGGTCCTCGAAGACGTTGCGCAGCGCCTGCGTGATCATCAGCTTGTCGTTCACGTCGCTGCCGATAATGCCGATCGCCTGCACCTCGGTTTCCGGTTCTCGCCAGTAGTTCTGCCCTAGCCGCAGGTCGACCAGGCGGCGAAGATAGTCGCGCTGGTCGCGGCCTTCGGGCCACTCGATCGGCGGCGCGCTGCGGTTAGCGGTGCGCGCGCCATCGCCTAGCTTCACGCTGTCGCCTGCCCGCGAGGTGTTGTCGACAAGCCGGCTCTGAAACGGTGCACCGTCGATCGTGACGCCATCCAGGCCCCGCAGATACTGGTAGGAGCGCAGTTCTACCCTCACGCCCTGTCTGTTGCCCCTGCAGGTCAGCTTGTCTCGCAGCGCGTCGGCGAAGGCGCGCGCATAGATGGTATCCCATTCGCCTATCAGTGCCACGCGGCGGCTTGCGCCGGCAGCATGCGCGTCGAGGCCGCGGGCGAACAACTCGTCGACCAGGCGATCAATCAGCTTGTCATCGGTGCCGATAGTGCGGATGAAGAACGGCCCCTGCCGAAGAAGCCCGGCCCTATTGGTAGCCGTGAGAATTTTTTCCAAGTGGGCCCGGAAAGCCTCCTCCACCGGCTGAACCTTGACTGTGCATGGCACCGGATCATCCTTGGAGTCCAACATGGGCTTTTCATCGAAGGGCAACTTCGCCTTGGTCAGCAATTGCGCATCGGATGCGGTTGAAATGGGACTGATCAAACGCAGCTTGCTGAGCGTATCCCAATACTTGCCGAAACCGTCGTCCTTCTTTGCTTTGTTGCTGAGGCCTTCCATATCGACCAGAGCGTTGACCACCGCGTCTGAGTCGTTGGGTCCAACAATGCGCAAGTGCAGGTCCCTCGCGCCCTCGGGTTCGAGCTTCCGCGGCGGCGTAAGATCGGACAGCAAGACGGTGAGCGCGCTCAGCCAGTGATCGCCGAGTAGGCTGTCATCGACCCACAGGACTACGATGCGATCCTTCTTCTGCTCGCCCTTCTTGTTCCGCTGAGCCTCGCCTATGCGCGGGTGCACGATGAAAGTCTCGTAGGTGATATCCATTCTTGGTCGCGAGCTCGAGGGTGTGGCCGTCGCGTCCCCAATCGCCGGGTTCTGGGAGGCGCTCGCGACGGCTGCCATCATGGCAGACGTTGTTTTGTCCTGCCCTTTGTCCTTCTTTAGTTCCCCAGGTTTCTCCGCCTTCTCTTCGGTCGGGCACCCATCATCGATCGAAAGGCAGCGTCTCACGTTCAGAAGATTCATCCGATCGCTTTCCTCAGGAACGTAGCCGGCAGCATTGAGCCCAGCGAGCAGGGCATATCGAGACCGCCGCCGTGCTTCTTCGCGGCCGACATATGCGCCGCCGGGCAGCATTCCGACGATTAGGGTCACGCGGCCTTCGTTGAAGTCGTCCCTGAATTCCTCATGGGTCCTCGCTTGCCCGTCGAGACACCTTATGACATCTGACGCACTTGAGCCGGCGGCAGTGCCGGTCGGCTTCGCTGCGTTGTCACCGCTGCGTGCGGCCTCCGAGCAAATAGTTTTCAGCTTTTCGAGGTGCCGGCGCTGCGCTTCGAACGGGTCTTCCCAAAGGCGTGCTTCGACGGCTGGTCGTGTCAGCTGGAGCTGGTTGGCGGCGGTCTCGGGCTGACGCAGGAAATCAAAGGCATTCTGCTGCAGGAGGGTGGTGGACAGGAATAGCGCTACCACGGCGACGCCCGCCACCGGGAAGGAGGTTCCGCGATCTCCGAGCATAAAAGCCTCCGGATCTTAATAGCCCGACAAGGACATCTGCGGTCGATCTGTCCTAGCCTTTCGGATTAGGGTCAAAGTGTGGTCGGTAGCACGTCAAAGGTTACGCTTTGGCCCTTGAGGGCTCAGGTGCTGACGATGAGAGCGTCACATGACTGAACTAAAAGGGTTAACACTAACGTTAACAGCTTACTCCGCTCGTCCTTGTTCAGGTCGAATGGCCCAGATTAGTGCCATGCCAGACAGTTGTAAGTGACTTATCGCACACATCCGATGCGTGTTCACGCGCAAGAGTTGCGTTACGTCCCTGATGTGTCCCCCTGTAGCTGCTAGGACAGGAGTACTGCCCTATTGTGCGGCGAAGAGCTGGTTCGCCGCGATAGTGATAAACTCGGTATTCGACCCGATCGTTCGTCGAGATGAGGCAGGAGCTATCGCCGAAAAGGCTGCGGTTGTTGGGCCTTTTGAGGCCGGCCACCGCCGCGGCGACTTTTCGCATTGGGCGTTCTCTGAGTTGCCGCCGTGTCCATTGCCTACTAAAGGCCTCTTCGAAACGCTGTAGTCCATCGCGCAGCTCTGCCGTTCAGCTGCCCGTCGGATCAGCCCTTCTGCGTCCGCCGGATTTAGTAACGGCAGAACGTTATTTAACTCTATCTAGTCGGCCGTAAAGAAACGGGATCAGGTCTGGGTTTGCCGATGAGGACGCCGAGCAAGGCACTTAGGATCGCGGCCAAGAAAGTACTGAGCCAGGCGAGGACGCAGCGAGCGGCGCGATCTCGCAGTCGATCCAGGTCCAGTCGATCTTGCCGGCAAGCTGCACCAGCTCGTGCTTCATGTTGATGATCTGGTCCAGTCTGGGTCGGAACAGATCGCCTTCGGTTGTCGTCGTGCGCTGTCTGGGTCGCATGCCGCGAGAATCGGCAAAAGCGAAATTTTTAGATTCCGCCACGTCATGGCATCGAACCTTGCGATGTCAAAACACCATCCACGGCAGAATTCGAGTCGCGCTCAAACCTTTAAGCGTTCTTCGCGGGCGACTTTCCAGCTGTATGGAGCTTGGTTGGCTCCAAACCAGTGCCGACTAGCAGCGTTGGTGGGGACGAGCGTTCCGCCCCGGAACGAATGTCACAGCGGGGTCGCCGAGGGGGCCATGCGACGAATGCCTGGCTCCTCCACGCTCCTTCGCCGCGGACAAGTGCAATGACTGACACTCACACGTTCAGCGCCTCAGCGGTCGACGCAAGATCTAGAATCCCATGGCCCATCCGGTCATCCCCAGCAATCGCCGGCCATACGGTCCGCCCTGCGATCGCGGTCCGTCGCGCCCTTTGTGTCAATGATGCTTTGAAGGGCTTCTGTGAAATGCGGAGCATCCCACGTGAACCGCGAGAAACGCGTTAGCGGAGCCGCCAGCCACCGTTTGAGTCTTTATTTGGTTCACTAGTTCTGTCACTTCGACTACGGCGTGGACACCCTCAACTCTGCCCTCGCAATCAGGTGGCGGGTCATCCCTGTTGGTTCGAACGCGGAACAAGCTCTTCAACCAAGAATCCTGCCGCTTTCAAAATCTCATTAGCTGCTCCTGACTCAGCCACACGTTTGTCGCGCCAAGCCCAATAGCCATTTACGGCTCGCAGATTCTTTCGAATGTCGTCAGAGTCGTTTTCCGCCACGCCGGATAACATCGCGCAAACATTCCGGCTACACCAGCGGCGAACTGCGGCGGCGTGACCTATCTCCAGACAACGAGCGGCAGCGCCTTGTAACCTTGTGTTTGCCCAGCGATGCCAAAACGCGACTCTTGGGGCGCTAGCGGGAGGCGCTGCTTCCAACAGATTTGTTGGCATTTCTTCTTGAATGGATTCTTCGTCGCCTACTCAAACAGACCGTGTTCCGAGTCGTTGCAGCAAACGCGATTTCCTCTGCCATCAGTACGCTCATCGCCGGCTTGGGAAATGCCGACGGTGGGCCTCCCCCTTCGAACGTGGATTCCTAACCTATGCGATTCCGCAAGCAGTCGGTTGATTGCCATACTGATATTCAAACGACCTGCCAAAGCCGCCTATCGTCCAAATACATGTCCAATACCGTGCGCGAAATCCAAGATTCTATCGCTCGAAGATCAGGCAGGTCGTCGTTGCGTGCACCAGCAGCCGACCCTCGGCGTCGGTCAGGCGTCCTTCGGCGGTGCCGATGCGCCGGCCCAACGTGAGCACC
>CADECW010000209.1 GCA_902825855.1 uncultured Rhodospirillales bacterium
ACGAGCGCCTGGCGCCTTTGCTCGAGAGCCGCCGCAAGGCCAACGCCGACGCGGCCGCGCGGCTCAACTGACGCATCGCCATTCCGACCGGAGCGAAGCGGAGTGGAGGGACCTCCTCTTCGTCGAACGCAAGAGCAGGTCCCTTGCTTCGCTCTGGTCGGGACAACGGCAAAATTTCCCGTCATCCCGAGCGGAGCCGCCCGTAGGGCGGCGTAGTCGAGGGACCTCTTCTTGTCGACGCATCAAAAGAGCAGGTCCCTCCGCTTCGCCTCGCTGCGCTCGGCTCCGGTCGGGATGACGGTGTTGGGCGCATGACGGCTGCTTGCGCCGCCAACCGCTAAATATCGTCGCTGCGCGTGAGGCCGCGCCGCAGGGTGCGCCCGGTATGCCATGCCCAGCGCAGCGGCATACCGATCGGCGTCGACCGCAGGCGCCGCCAAGCCGGCGACTGCGCCACCCTGTCCTTCAATCGTGGGCGCAGGAACTGGAGGAAGGCGACGGGGTGGCCGAGGAACTGCGTGGCCGTCACGGTCGAAACGGCGGCGGCGGCATCGTGGTAGATGTCGCGGTGCGACGGCCGGCAGAAATAGGTCTTGTTGGCGCCGAGCGCGAACGGGACCAGGTTGGGTTGGCGATCGAAGTAGCGTCGCACGCCGTCACCGACGCCTGGCCATTGCTCGTTGAACACGTCGTCGACCACGATGATGCCACCCTCGGCAACCGCTGCTTCTGCCGTGGCCAGATCGTGCGCCGTGATCTCGGCAGTATGGCCCCCGTCGACGCTGACGAAACGCAGCGGCCCGTCGGCCAACCGCGTCAGGATGGCGCCGCAAAGATCCATCGAGTTACCTTGGTGCAGCACCAATCGTGCACTGTCGGCGTGCCGTTCGAGGTTGCGACGGAACTTCGCGAGGTCGCCGTTGCCCGAATTGTCGATGTTCAGGTGCTGATCCTCGAACAGGTCGATCGCGATCGCTTTCTCCGACGCCTGGCAAAGCAGGCAGAGCAGGATGAAGAGCTTGCCGTGATGGACGCCGATCTCGGCAGCGCCGCCGGCGATGCCGAGCGATCGCTGTCGCTCGGTCAAAGCCACGATGATCTGTGCCGCTTCGTTGCGCAGCCAGCCATCGACGTAGAACTTGCCGCGGCGAATGTAGTTTTCGACCCGAGAATCCATGAACGGAAGCTCGCCGCCACCGCACGAACGGTCAACGCAATGGCCATGACCGTTCTGTGAGAAGCCAAATGCTAGGCGCGGCCGGCCGTCGCACTCTCGATGGTGATCGCCTTGCCGGCAGCGGTGTCGTATTTCAGCCGCTGCACGTAGTCGAGATCGCGACCAGTCACGCGCACGAAGCGGCTGCCTTCGGGGTAGTCGATGGCGTGGATGGCGCCGACGTCGTAGACGCCGGCATGACCGGGCTCCAGCCGGTAGCTCTTGACTTTCTCGAGCTTGGCCTCGCCTTCGCCCTGGCCACCGTCGAGTCGCTTGTACTCGCTCATGTCGGTGAACTTGACCGCTTGGCCATAGACCGCCCAGGAGCTGCCATGATCGTGCGGCGGGCTCTTGTGCGGCTTGGGATTGCAGTGCGCCAGCACGACGAAGCCGAGGTCCTTGTCCTCGTAAAGCTTGCGCGTGCCGACGGGTGCCGCCGGTCCCACAGCGTCGTCGACGAAGGACTTGTTGGTCAGGAGCTTCTCCAGGAGCACGCGCACCTTCTCGCGGCCCGCCGGACCTTCATTGCCCTCGAGGGCCGATTTCGCGTCCTTGATGAAAGCGTCGAGCGTGTATGTCGTCATTCGGCACTCCGTCCGTGCAGGCCGAAAGCATCGGCCTGCCGGCGGGCGACTGTCAACGGCCGCCCAGGATGCGCCGCGCGATGACCATGCGATGGACCTCCGACGGCCCTTCGTAGACGCGCATGGTGCGCACCTTCTGCGCCAGCCACGACAACGGAAGCTCCTGGGTGACGCCCATGGCGCCGAACGCCTGCTGGGCGTGGTCGATGATCTCGGTCGCCATCTCGGTGGCGAAGACCTTGATCATCGAGGCTTCCATGCGCACGTCGCGACCCTCGTCCTGCTTGACCGCGGCGTCCATCACCATGAGCCGGCAGGCATGCAGCTTGGTCGCCGCGTCGGCCACCCACCACTGGATGGCCTGGCGATCGGCGAGCTTCTGGCCGAAGGTCACGCGCTGATTGGCATGATCGACCAGCATGTCGAGAGCGCGCTGCGCCATGCCGATGCACCATGCGCCCATCTGCAGACGGCGCACGGTCAGGCGCAGCTGCATGGGCGCGAAGCCCTGGCCGATGCGGCCCAGCACCTGCGTGTCGGGCACGCGGCAGTCCTCGAACACGACCTCGTAGGTGCGCTGGCCGGCCAGCATGGGAATGGCGCGCGCGACGACCAGGCCAGGCGTGCCCTTGTCGACCAGGAAGGCGGTGATGCCGCCGCGCGAGCCTTTCTCCGGATCGGTCACCGCCATGGCGATGGTGAAATCGGCCTTGGCGATGCGGCTGATCCAGATCTTGCGGCCGTTGATCACCCAGTCGTTGCCGTCCTTGACCGCGCGCGTCTTCATGCCGGCCGGATCGCCGCCCGCACCGGGCTCGGAGATGGCGATGGCCGACGTCGTCTCGCCGGCGGCATAGGGCTCGAGATATTTCTTGCGCTGCTCGGGGCTGGCCGTTGCCAGCAGCATGTGCAGGTTGGGCGAGTCGGGCGGGAAGGTGAAGGGAACCGCGGTGTAGCCCAGCTCTTCGTTGACGCCGACCAACGCGGTCCAAGGCAGGTTGGCGCCCCCGGCCTCCTCCGGCACGTCGAGCGCCCACAGGCCGAGATCCTTGCACTGCTTGAAGAGCTTCTTGTTCTCGTCGTCCGAGAGCGCAGCCGGCTGACCGCCGGCAAACCGATCGAGGATGTTCTTTTCCAGTGGCATCAGCTCGTTGCGCACGAACTTCTTCACCAGATCGCGCAGCATCCGATGTTCTTCGCTGACTTGGTACATGCCGCTCTCCTATGACTTTCCGATGCCCTTGTTCACGAATTCCAGCGTATGGGTGCGCCGGGCGTCGAGTCCCGGCGGCAGCACGCCGACCGCCACCATCGCCTCCTGGAAGCTTTGCCAGCGCTCGCTGGTCATGGCGCCGATGCCGTCCTTGAGCGCATCGCCCGACATCACGATGCCGCGCTCGTTCATCACCGTGAGGGCGTAGGCGAGGCGGTCGTCGGACTGCTCCGGGTTGGCCTGCTTGATCATCGCATTGGCTGCTTCGATGGCGGGACCGCCCTTCATGTACTGCGCCCACCCCTCGAGCGAGGCGTCGACGAAACGCTGGACGAGATCCTTCTTCTCCTCGACCAGCTTGCGCGAGATCGTGATGGTGTTCTGGTAGGGCGTGTAGCCCGCATCGGCGATCAGCAGCACCGAGGGCGGCCTGCCGAGCGCGCGGCCGATCGGATAGGGCTCGGACGAAAGGAAGCCCTGCTGGATCAGGTTCTTGTCGGCGAGGAACGGCGCCAGGCTGTAGTTGTAGGGTCTCAACTGGCTGTCGGAGAGCCCGTACTTCTGGCGCAGGTAGGGCCAGTAGGTCACACGCCCGCCGGCGCCAATCATGATCTGCCGGCCCTTGAGATTCTCGAAGGAATCGAAACCGGTGTCCGGATGACCGATCAGGACCTGCGGATCCTTCTGGAAGATCGAGGCGATGGTCAGGAACGGTGCGTTCTCGCGGACGAAGGTGAAAGCCTCGAAGCTGCCCGACATGATCATGTCGACGCGACCGGCGATCAGGAGCTGGCCGATGTTGAGGCTGGGCCCGCCCTGGCGCACGTCGCACTCGATGCCGGCCTTGCGGTAAAGACCCGTGGCGACCGCCTGATAATAGCCGCCATGTTCGGCCTGGGCGCGCCAGTCGGTCTGGATGCTGAGCTTGTCGAGCGTCTGGGCGCGCGGCCGGCGACCGATCGGCAGCAGCAGCGGACCGGTCGCAGCCAGGCCAACCGCGAGACGCAGGGCGGCACGGCGGGGCAGGCGATAGGAAACGCTGGCCATCAAACTTCTCCGCGGCGATCTAGCAGCAAGGCGACGTGCTCGCGCAAGCCGATGCTCGACCGGGTCATGGGACGCACCCTGGCCGTGCGCGTGGCATGATGGGCTGACGTGACCGGCGCCACGGGGAACCAGCGCATCGCTGCGGCCATGGCGAACCGGGTCAGATCTTTCAGGAGAGTGAAAGTGTCCATGCAGGGCGAGATGCCCGGCTATACAAGGGCGGCTCGCGCGCCGCAAAGAGTTCTCGCACCGCCGTCCGCTTCACAAAAAAGAAGGGCGGGCCCGGCTCGCGCCGGGACCCGCCCGATCTTTATCCCGTCGAGGACGTCGATGAGGCTTAGATCGCTTCCTTGAGGTCCTTGGCGACGCGGAAGGCCACCTTCTTCGACGCCTTGATCTTGATCGCCTCGCCGGTCGCCGGGTTGCGGCCCATGCGCGCTGGACGGTTGCGCACCTGAAGGATGCCGAGGCCCGTGATGCGGACCTTGTTGCCCTTCTTGAGATGCTTCACGACCAGGCCGATAAAATCCTCGAGGGCGCCGGTGGCGTCCTTCTTGGTCATGCCCGTCTTTTCGGCGAGTTCAGCAGCCACCTTCGACAGCGGAATGGTGGGAGCGGACGTTTTGGTTGCGGTAGCCATGATGAGGGGTCCCTATGTTTTTCGTTCGTCAACGTCTTCCTGCGCCCCAGGGCAGCGCTGACGCGCCCAAGGTTATCCACGAATCGATGCCCCGCAAGTCCCCAATGCACGAAAAATGTCGATTTTTGGGGCCTTTTCGGCCATTTGAAGCAGTCATCCACAGACTGCAGAGAGCGCGTAGCGTGTCGAGCCCTGGCCTGATCCCGACTTTCAGCACCGCCGTGAACACTTGGCAGTGCGATGAAAACGACCATCTGAACGTCCAGTTCTACACCGAGTTCGGCCATGAGGCGTCGGCTCACCTGCTGGCGGCGCTCGGCCTCGGGCCGCGCGCCCGACGCGCCGCCGGGCTCGAAGTCCGCGCCGCCTCCGACCACATCCGTTACCTGCGCGAGTTCCGCGAGGTCGATCCGGTGCAGGTTCTGTCGGCTCCCATCGAGGTCGGCGAGCGCCACCTGCTCGCCTTCCACGAGATTCGCAATCCGTCCGAAGGCACCGTCGCGGCGACCGTGCGCCGACGCATCGAGTGCAACCGGCCGTGGCCCGAAGCGTTCCGTGCGCGGGTCGCGCAGGCGATCGTGGCGCTCCCTGACAACGCCAGGCCGCGCAGCGTCGGCAAGCTCGATCTGCCCGACCTGACGCTCGGCGACGCCACACGTCGCGGCCTGATCGACATCGGGCGCAGCGTCGTCACGCCTGCCGAATGCGACGAGAACGGCGAGCTTCTGCCGCATCATCAGTTCGGCCGCTACTCCGACGGCGCTCCCCTGCTGTGGAACCATCTCGGCTTCGATCGCGCGGCGATGCAGGACCGCCAGGAAGGCTCGGTCGTCGTCGAGATGCTGAACCACTATCACCGTCCGCTGCATGCCGGCGACCTGCTGGTGGTGATGAGCGGGCTTGCCGGCTTCACCGACAAGGTGCTGACTTTCACCCACTTCCTGTTCGAGGCCGAGACTGGCACGCTTGCTGCGTGTGCCGAGGCGATCGGCATGAAGCTCGACCAGAAGGTTCGCAAGACCATGACGTTCACCACGGAAGACCAGCAGCGACTGGGCGAGCGCCAGCTTCGCCTCGGCGCCTGAAGGAGGTTTCATGGAAGACAAGATCCGCCTTGCCGCCGGTATCGCCAGGCAGCTCCAGGGGCTGAGCTACGACGACAAGCGGCTGGCCGAGATCGCCGCCGAAGTCGAAGTGCTGAACGAGGCGGTGCGCAAGGCCGCCAATCGGCGGCTCACCTTCGACGACGACCCTGCCGCCTTTGCGAGTCTCCTGGCGAAGGAAGCCAAATGATCAACGACGATCTTGCCCTGCGCGATCTCAGCGAGATCGCCGATGCCATCGCCGCCGGCCGCGTCACCTCGGTGCAGGCGACCGAGGCTTGCCTGGCGCGCATTGCAGTGTGGCAGCCGCGCACCAACGCCTTCCTGCGCCTCAACAAGGAGAAGGCGCTGGAGCAGGCGCGCGCCATGGACAAGGAGCTCGCCGCGGGCAACCGACGCGGGCCATTGCACGGCGTGCCGATGGCGCACAAGGACATGTACTACCGCGCCGGCGAGCTCTCGACCGGCGGCAGCGCCATCCGCCGGAACTGGGTGGCGCCCGTCACGTCGACGGTGCTGCAGAAGCTCGATGCCGCGGGCGTCGTCGAGCTGGGCTTCCTCAACATGGCCGAGTTCGCCGCCGGTCCGACCGGGCACAACGTGCATCACGGCCACTGCCGCAATCCCTGGGACGACAGGCGTGTCACCGGTGGCAGTTCCAGTGGATCGGGTGCCTCGGTCGCGGCGCGCATGGTGTACGGCGCGCTGGGCTCCGACACCGGCGGCTCGATCCGCCTGCCTGCCTCGGCCTGCGGCGTCGTCGGCATGAAGGCGACCTACGGGCGTGTCAGCCGTGCCGGCGCCGTGGCGCGCTCCTGGACGCTCGACCATGTCGGGCCGCTCACACGCACAGTGCGCGACAATGCCCGGATGCTGGCCGTTGTCGCCGGCCATGATCCCGACGATTCGACGACCAGCGAAAAGTCGGTGCCGGACTACGAAGCTTCGATCGACGGCGGTGTGCGTGGCCTCAGGATCGGCCTCGCCTTGCCGGAGGCGCTGGTGCCCATCGATGCCGGGATCGGCGCCGCCGTGCAGGCCGCGGCCGATGCGCTGGGCCGGCTCGGCGCCATCATCGTCCCGGCGACGATGCCCGACTTCACCGACCTGTACCGCGCCGCCGAAGTGATCGTGAAGTGCGAGGCGGCAGCCATGCACCGGCCGTGGATGGAGGCCAATGCGCCTTACGCCAACCAGGTGCGCACCCGCACGGATGCCGGCTACTTCATTCCGGCCACGCAGTACATCGATGCGCTGCGCCTGCGCGCCCACTTCGTGCGCGAGTTCCTGGCGCAGGCGATGGACGGCGCCGATGCCGTCCTGCTGCCGGCCATCCCGTTCCCTGTCCCGACGATCGAAGAGACCGACGTCGAAGCCTCGGGCGGGCCGGCGACGCTGGAGATGGTGGCCCGCTTCACAGGGCTGACGCGGCCGTTCAATACGCTCGGACTGCCGGCACTGTCGGTGCCGTGCGGCTTCGACGGCAACGGCGC
>CADECW010000210.1 GCA_902825855.1 uncultured Rhodospirillales bacterium
GCGGCATGATGCGCGAGATCACGCCCTTGTTGCCGTGACGGCCGGCCATCTTGTCGCCCGGCTGCAGCTTGCGCTTCACCGCGACGAAGACCTTGACCATCTTCATCACGCCCGGCGGCAGCTCGTCGCCGCGCTGGAGCTTGTCGACCTTGCTGTCGAAGCGGTCCTGCAGGCGCTTCATCGATTCGTCGAACTGCTTGTTCAACGCCTCGACCTCGCTCTGCCTCTTGTCGGTCTTGACGGCGATCTGGCGCCACTGGCCAGGCGTGTACTCGCCCAGCACCTTGTCGGTGATACGGGTGCCCGGCTTCAGGCCCTTCAGGCCGCCGGCCACCGTCTGGTTCATCAGCATTTCCTGGATCTGGCTGTAGAAGCTGCGCTCCAGGATGGCCTTTTCGTCGTCGCGGTCCTTGGCCAGACGCTCGATCTCGTCGCGCTCGATGGCGAGCGCGCGTTCGTCCTTGTCGACGCCGCGGCGGTTGAACACGCGGACCTCGACGACCGTGCCCTCGACGCCCGGCGGCACCTTCAGCGAGGTGTCGCGCACGTCGGCCGCCTTCTCGCCGAAGATGGCGCGCAGCAGCTTCTCTTCCGGGGTCATCGGGCTCTCGCCCTTCGGCGTCACCTTGCCGACCAGGATGTCGCCAGCCTTCACCTCGGCACCGATATAGACGATGCCCGCCTCGTCGAGGTTCTTCAGAGCCTCTTCGCCGACGTTGGGAATGTCGCGGGAGATTTCCTCCTGGCCGAGCTTGGTGTCGCGGGCCATGACCTCGAACTCCTCGATGTGGATCGAGGTGAAGACGTCATCGCGCACGATGCGCTCGGAGAGCAGGATCGAATCCTCGAAGTTGTAGCCATTCCACGGCATGAAGGCGACGAGCACGTTGCGGCCGAGCGCAAGCTCGCCGTCACGCGTCGACGGGCCGTCGGCCACGATGTCGCCCTTGTTCACCTGGTCGCCGACCTTCACGAGCGGCTTCTGGGTGATGCAGGTGCTCTGGTTCGACCGCTGGAACTTCAAGAGGTTGTAGATGTCGACTGCCGGGCGGTTGGGACCGACATCCTCCGTGGCGCGCACCACGATACGCATGGCGTCGACCTGGTCGACGATGCCGGTGCGGCGCGCGGCGATCGCCACACCCGAGTCGCGAGCCACCACCTCTTCCATGCCGGTGCCGACCAGCGGCGATTCGGCCTGGATCAGCGGCACGGCCTGACGCTGCATGTTCGAGCCCATCAGCGCGCGGTTGGCGTCGTCGTTCTCGAGGAACGGGATCAGGGCCGCGGCGACCGACACGATCTGCTTGGGCGACACGTCGACGAAGTCGATCGTGTCGGGACGGCCGAGGATATACTCGCCGCCCTTGCGGCACTGCACCAGCTCGGACACGAACTTGCCGCGCGCATCGATCTCGGCATTGGCCTGGGCCACCGTGTAGCGGCCCTCTTCCATCGCCGACAGGTAGACGACCTCGTCGGTGACGCGGCCGCCCGCGACCTTGCGATACGGGCTCTCGATGAAGCCGTACTGGTTCACCCGCGCGTAGGTCGCGAGCGAGTTGATCAGTCCGATGTTCGGGCCTTCCGGCGTCTCGATCGGGCAGATGCGGCCGTAGTGCGTCGGATGCACGTCGCGCACCTCGAAGCCGGCGCGCTCGCGCGTGAGACCGCCCGGTCCGAGGGCCGAGAGGCGACGCTTGTGCGTCACTTCCGACAGCGGGTTCGTCTGGTCCATGAACTGGCTGAGCTGGCTCGAACCGAAGAACTCGCGCACCGCCGCCGCCGCCGGCTTGGCGTTGATCAGGTCGTGCGGCATCACGGTGTCAATGTCGATCGAGCTCATGCGCTCGCGGATCGCGCGCTCCATGCGCAGCAGGCCGACGCGATACTGGTTCTCCATCAGCTCGCCGACCGAGCGGACGCGACGGTTGCCGAGATGGTCGATGTCGTCGATCTCGCCGCGGCCGTCCTTGAGGCCGTGCAGCACCTTGACCACGGCGAGAATGTCTTCGCGGCGCAGCGTGCGCTGGCTGTCGGGAACGCCCTGGAACTCCAGGCGCATGTTCATCTTGACGCGACCGACCGGCGAAAGGTCGTAGCGGTCGATGTCGAACAGCAAGCCCTGGAACAGGGTCTCGGCCTGTTCCAGCGTCGGCGGCTCGCCCGGACGCATGACGCGGTAGACGTCGAGCAGGGCCTCTTCACGATTGCCGTTCTTGTCGGCCGCCAGCGTGTTGCGGATGTACGGCCCGACATTGACGTGATCGATGGCGAGCGTCGGCAGGATGTCGATCTCGTTCTCGTCGAACAGGTCGAGCACCGCCTGGGTGATCTCCTGGCCGGCCTCGACGTAGATCTCGCCCGTCTTCTCGTTGATGACGTCGACCGCGGCGTAGCGGCCGATCAACTCCTCGGGCGAAACGCGGATCTCCTTGATGCCCTGCTCCTTGAGGCGATTGAGCAGGCGCGGCGTCATCTTGGCGCCGGCATCGGCCACGGCCTTGCCGGTCTTGCCGTTCACGAGGTCGTGCGTCAGCTTCACGCCGCGCATCGAATCGGCGTCGAACGGCGTGTTCCAGCCGTCCTTCTCGCGCTTGTAGACGACCTGGCCGTAGAACGCCGCCAGGATCTCTTCCGGCGACATGCCCTGGGCCTCGGTCGGATCGAGCGTCTGACCCTTGGCGATCGCCGCGGCGCGCTTCTTGGCTGTCGCGTCGTTGTCGAGCGCGAGCAGCAGCGTCGTCACCGGGATCTTGCGCCGACGGTCGATGCGGACGTGGATCAGGTCCTTGGCGTCGAACTCGAAGTCGAGCCAGGAACCGCGATAGGGGATGATGCGGGCGGCGAACAGGTACTTGCCCGACGAGTGGGTCTTGCCCTTGTCGTGGTCGAAGAAGACGCCCGGCGAGCGGTGCATCTGGCTCACGATCACGCGCTCGGTGCCGTTGACGATGAAGGTGCCGTTGTCGGTCATGAGCGGCATGTCGCCCATGTAGACGTCCTGCTCCTTGATATCGCGGATCGAGCGCGAGCCGGCTTCCTCGTCGATGTCCCACACCACGAGCTGCAGCGTGACCTTGAGCGGAGCGGCGTAGGTGATGCCGCGCTGCTGGCACTCCTCGACGTCGTACTTGGGCTCCTCGAACTCGTACTTCACGAACTCGAGGCTGGCCCGCTCGGCGAAGTCCTTGATCGGGAACACGCCACGGAAGACCTCCTGCAGGCCGCTCTGCGTGCGCTTCGCCGCCGCGACGTTGCGTTGCAGGAAGTTCTCGTAGGAACTCTTCTGAACCTCGATGAGGTTGGGCATCGGGGCCACCGACTCGATGTGGCCGAAGAAACGACGGATCCGTTTGCGCGTATTGAAGGCCGTGGCCATCCTGCGTCCTCGAAGGTTCAAGGGCGGAGAAAAACCCGCTGCTTTCTCGGAACTCGCGGCCCGCCAGCCGTTCGTCCCATCCGTTGCAGAGGGCCACTTGTCTTAGCGGACCGATTTTTGGGGATCCGCTCAGATAAGGGGCCGCCTTGAAAATTCAAGCCGTGGTCAACTAACCGTCTCTACTCTCCATTCACTCAGCTAGTTTCCAGTCGGGAAGGACGCGGCGTCGCGGACGAGAACATCGCCCGCGACGCCGAACGCCTTACTTGAGCTCGACCTTGGCACCCTCGGCCTCGAGCTTGGCCTTGAGCTTCTCGGCATCGGCCTTCGGCACGCCTTCCTTGACCGCCTTCGGCGCACCCTCGACCAGGTCCTTGGCCTCCTTGAGGCCGAGGCCGGTGATCTCGCGTACCGCCTTGATGACGTTGATCTTCTTGTCGCCCGCGGCGGCCAGCATGACCGTGAACTCATCCTTGGCCTCGGCTGCGGGAGCAGCAGCGGCGCCCGCAGCGGCGGCAACCGCGACCGGAGCAGCGGCGCTCACGCCCCACTTCTCCTCGAGCAGCTTGCTGAGCTCAGCGGCCTCGAGGACCGTCAGGGCCGAGAGCTCCTCGACCAGCTTTTCCAGATTAGCCATTTGTCTTCTCCTGATATCCCGAACTTCGTTGAAACGGTTGTCGATACGTGAGGCTTACGCCGCCTTCGCACCGTCCTCCTTGGCTCCGTACGCTCCGAACACACGAGCGA
This sequence comes from uncultured Rhodospirillales bacterium, assembly GCA_902825855.1. Classification (GTDB taxonomy): domain Bacteria; phylum Pseudomonadota; class Alphaproteobacteria; order Reyranellales; family Reyranellaceae; genus Reyranella. Next base: position 4,130 of record CADECW010000210.1, read on the forward strand.
GCTGACCCGCCGGCGCCTGCAGCACGCCCGCGACCTTGGTCGCCGGAGCCTGCAGAAGACCGATGATCTTGCCGCGCAAAGCATCGAGGGACGGCAGCGAGGCGAGAGCCTGGACGCCTGCGACGTCCAGCGTGTTCTCACCCAGTGCACCACCGACGATGCTGAGCTTCTCGTTGTCCTTGGCGAAGGCCGCGATGACCTTCGCCGCAGCGACGGGATCCTTGGAGTAGGCGATGGCAGTCGGGCCCGTGAACATGGGACCGAGCGCCTTGAAGGCCGTGCCCTCGAGGGCACGGAGCGTGAGCCGGTTCTTGGTGACCTTGTAGCTGGCGCCGGCTGCCCGCACCTTGCGGCGCAGGTCCGTCACTTCCTGGACCGAGAGGCCGGACTGGCGGGTGACCACCATCAGGCTCGCGTCCTTGAAGATCTGGTTCAGCTCGACGATCGCTTCGGCCTTTTCCGAACGATTCACGGCTTTCTCCAATTGAGACCCGACCCGGAGGATCCGGATCGGATCGGCTGCGTTACAGACTGCGCAGCCTCCGTTGGCGGGTTAGCGCGAACGGAGACCTCACGGTCCGGTTCGCCTGCCCCGGAAGTTCGGGCGCGTGCGCGCACTCCGGAGAATGCAGCGTCGATTCCCTTGCCCCCGTCTGCGCTGGCGGATTGCTCCTTTAGGCCTTCTCCCGAAAGAGCGAGGCACCGGCGGTCTCGGACAGGTGGAGTTCGAAACCTTGCGGCCTCTCCCTCCTTCACCGCGGACAGAAGTCTACGGCGAATCTCGAAAACTCTCTGCCCAGCCCTCAGGTGTTGAGAGCAGTGGCCGGGTCGAGCTTGACGCCCGGACCCATGGTCGAACTGATCGAAACCTTCTTGATGAAGGTACCCTTGGCGCCCGACGGCTTGGCGCGATTGATCGCGGTCACCAGCGCCTTGACGTTGGCGGCAATGGCTTCCTCGCTGAATGAAGCCTTGCCGACGCCTGCATGAACGATGCCAGCCTTCTCGGCGCGGAACTCGATCGAGCCGGCCTTGGCAGCCTTCACAGCGGCGGTGACGTCCTGCGTCACGGTGCCGAGCTTGGGGTTCGGCATCAGGCCGCGCGGCCCCAGCACCTTACCGAGGCGCCCGACCACGCCCATCATGTCCGGAGTGGCAATGCAGCGCTCGAAGTTCATCTCGCCGGCATTGATCTTCTCTGCGAGGTCTTCGGCGCCGACAACATCGGCGCCCGCAGCCTTGGCCTCGTCGGCCTTGGGCCCGCGCGCGAACACTGCCACGCGCACCGACTTGCCGGTGCCGTTGGGCAGTTCGATCATTCCGCGCACCGCCTGGTCGGCGTGTCGCGGATCGATGCCGAGGTTCATGGCGACCTCGATGGTCTCGTCGAACTTGGCCTTGGCGTTGGCCTTGACGATCTTCACCGCCTCATCGAGCGGATAGGTTTTGTTGCGGTCGACGGCCTCGACGGCGGTCTTGTAGCGCTTGCCCTGGCTCATGGCTTACTCCACCACCTGCAGACCCATCGAGCGGGCCGAGCCCACCACCTGGGCCATCGCCGATTCAACCGAGTCGCAGTTGAGATCGGGCATCTTCTGCTTGGCGATCTCCTCGACCTGCTGCCTCGTCACCCTGCCGACGATCTGCGTGCCGACGGTCTTGGCGCCCGATTCGATGCCCGCAGCCTTCTTCAGGAAGTAGCTGACCGGGGGAGTCTTGGTGATGAAGCTGAAGCTGCGATCCTGGAACACGGTGATCACCACCGGAATCGGCATGCCCGCTTCCATCTTCTGGGTGCGCGCGTTGAACTGCTTGCAGAATTCCATGATGTTGACGCCCTGCTGACCGAGCGCGGGCCCGATCGGCGGCGACGGATTTGCCTTGCCAGCCGGCACTTGCAGCTTGACGTAGGCCTGAATCTTTTTGGCCATGCCTGCCCCTCCTTGGAGCGGCGCGGTACGGCCATGGCCGGCCTTCCGCACCTATGTTAAGGCCAAGTCCTTGATCCAAAAGGATTTCGGGTCTCGGCCACCGCATGAGAAAAGGCCGGCACATCGGCCAGCCCCTCAAGGGCGCGCGATCTACCAAATAAGTACGCGCCCCACAACCCCCCAGATCTGGGCTTTTTCAAGGTGTTATCCCCGGTCGCCGCCTCCCCCCGTCGGGCGGACGAGGCGAACGGGAAAGTCAGATCTTCTCCACCTGGGCGTAGTCGAGCTCGACCGGGGTCGAGCGGCCGAAGATCGAGACGGCGACCTTGAGGCGGGCGCGCTCCTCGTCGACGTCCTCGACGGTTCCGTTGAACGAGGCGAAGGGACCGTCGGCCACCTTGACCTGCTCGCCGATCTCGAAGCTGACGGCGGGCTTGGGCCGCTCCACACCTTCCTGGACCTGGCGCAGGATTCGGCTCGCCTCCGCGTCGGAGATCGGCACCGGCTTGCCGCGGCCGCCGCCGCCCAGGAAGCCCGTGACCTTGGCGGTGTTCTTCACCAGGTGCCAAGTCTCGTCGCTGAGATCCATCTTCACCAGGACGTAGCCCGGGAAGAACTTGCGCTCGGTCTGAACCTTGGCGCCGCGGCGGACCTCGACGACCTCCTCGGTCGGCACGATCACCTCGGTGATCTCCTCGCTCAGGCCTTTCTTTTCAGCCTGCTCGCGGATCGACGAGGCGACCTTGTTCTCGAAGCCCGAATAGGCGTGAACGACGTACCAACGATGCGGCATTTCAGGAAACCCCGAGCAGCAACTTCACGATGAAGCCGATGATCTTGTCCGCCACCAGGAAGAACAACGCGGCAATGACCACGAAGATGAAGACCATGCTGGTGGTGATCATGGTCTCGCGCCGGGTCGGCCAGGTGACCTTGGCCACCTCGGCACGGACCTCGCGAACGAACTCGATGGGATTTTTGGTCATACTCGCTGTTCTTCAGGCAATGGCAGGAGTGGAGGGACTCGAACCCCCGACCCTCGGTTTTGGAGACCGATGCTCTACCAACTGAGCTACACTCCTACGGGCCGCTGCCGGGTCTAACCCGCCAGCGGCCTTTTCTCTATAGCCTACTTGACGATTTTTGTGACGACGCCGGCGCCGACGGTGCGGCCGCCTTCGCGGA
>CADECW010000211.1 GCA_902825855.1 uncultured Rhodospirillales bacterium
TGTTCGCAATCCCTCCAGCCTTGAGTGTAGTCCTGCGCGGAAACTGGTTCGTCGCGAAAGGTGTACGGCTCGCAGGCGCACAACATAAGCGCAAATAGAGCGATGAGGCTGCACATGGCAGTCGATCTTCTGGAAATTCTTTTCATCTCTACTCAGTCCCAAACGGTCAACTTTCGATGGGGTCCGTCTAGTCGCCCAAACTCTTCTTGATGAGCTTGAACTCTGCATCGAACTCAAGTTCATACTTCTTGCCATTTGCACACATTGCGCCATCGACCTCGAACGTTTTGTCGAACGCCATTTTGCCGCCCGAACAGCCCTGCGCCTTTACGGCTTCAGATAACTTGGCACGCTCCTCTTCGGTGACAGGTCGATCAGCAGCCACGGCTGGCGCGGCGGAGATTGCAACCAGAAGTAAGCTGGCAAGGATGTGGCGCACATTGACCTCCGTTGAGCAAAGTTGGCACGCACACTGCCATCCGAGCGAAAGCGACGATCATTGCGGACAATGGAAAGTCCACATCGAGCGGGCCTGCAAACACCCCAAACACTAAGCAAAATCCCCAATAGTGTCTTAGGCCTGCCCGAACCTGCCCCTCTCCATAGGCTTGGCATAGAAGTCAGGCCACAAATGGCCCAAGAAATTTCCGCTTCCTTGGGTTCTGAGCCAGTCTCCTAAAGAGAAGCCCGCATAGCTTGGGGGACCGAGCGTCCTCAGGGTCAGCGTTCACAGTTAGCAATCAGTAAGTTTCGAAGTCGCCATGGTGGAAAAAGTGTTCTGCGTTCGAACTGGCCGAGTGGTAAGTTTGCAGGGTACGCCCTTCTGAGGCCATCACCAAATGCCTGAAGCTCCATAGGGGACCTTCTGCGTCTGACGTGACTACTTCTATTCTGGCCGCCGCTGCCTTTTTCTTCCAGCATCGATGAGGTCGAAAGCTCGATCGCCTATACGCTCGGCACCCTGTCGAACGCCCTACCCTGACGGGGCAGCCATGCGATCGATGGCACAGGCAATAGCCTGGCCAACCGGATCGCCGGTCTCCGCCAAGCGACGTGCTAAACAGGGCTGGAGGCATCGATGCGGTGACCTACGCGGCCTCCCCTGGATACGGTGGTCGTCGCGCTAGCCACAGGCCTGGGCAGCGGCGGCGATGCCGAAGGAGACGAACTGAGCGGCTTCGAGAACGCGAACGGCACGTAGGCGCGCCAGCATACGCGCTGGCGCTTAGTTGATTCCAAGCCGCCGCAAGTGTTCGACGAATTTTTTAGCGCCGATCGAAGCGTTCAATGAGAATCGATACCGTCCGGCTGCAGGGATCCCTGGGCAAACAGGCGGCTTGCCATCTGCGTTCGCGACTTGCATTGCCGGCCGCTTCCCGGATGCTTCAGGCAAAATGCGATGCGACGCCCGTCTCCACTGCGCCAAACGGCGTCAAAGCCATGCTAGGCGCGAACCTTCATGATAACACCGAGACGTGCAGCTTGACCGGCGAAATGCCGCTAAAGCACGCTGTCGCGCGGCAAGGCTACGAACTTCCCTCCAAATCGAAGACGTTCACCACGCCCTCCCAAACCTCTTCTTCGGGCAATTTCATAACCAGGACGGCCTGTTTCAGTTAGTTAGCGCTGACTTCCATGGTCCCAGCCTAGCATGATTTTACCGCGCTCTCTTTCCGCGCTGGTCACCTTTTTTAGAGGTTCAGCGCGCGCAAAAGACCCTTACCGTCGACATCTCGGCACGCCGCTGGGGCTTTCTTCACCAGAAGCTGCCTGATGCCGGCCTTCTTCCTGACGCCGGGCACCTTCTTTGATTGAAGCTGGCCTCCCAGCTTGGCAACATCCCCCTGCGTTGAGCGCTGTCCATAAGGCGCCGCGCTTAAGGGAGGGACTTAATGATCAGACGCTCCGTCATTGTGGGCGCCGTGATGGCGTTGCTTGCGTGTGGTTCGGCCTTTGCTCAGGCCGTGCCGAAAGAAATGGCCTGGACGGCCTACGATACGGGCTCCTCCGGTTTCAATATCGCCGTGGCGATCGGCCAACAGTTCAAGCAGGCCTACAGCTCGGACGTACGCATCCTGCCCTCCGGCAACGATACCGGCCGGCTGTCGCCGGTGAAGGCCAATCGCTCCGTCATCTCGCAGATGGGCATCGGCACCTACTTCGCACAGGAAGGCGTCTTCGAGTTCGGCACCAGGAGCTGGGGACCGCAGCCGTCGCGCCTGCTCATGGCGGCGACCGCCTGCAACGGGCTCGGCCTCGCCGTCGCTCGCGACACCAGCGTCAAGGAGGTCAAGGACATCAAGGGCAAGCGCGTCGGTGTGGTCGTCGGCTCGCCGGCTCTGACCCAGGGCGTGCTGGCGCTGATCGGCTTTGCGAACCTGACCGAGAAGGACGTCACGCTGGTGCAGTTCTCGTCCAACAACGCGATGTGGAAGGGCATAATCAACAACGAGGCCGACGTCGCACTGAGTTCGACGATCTCGGGACAAACCAAGGAGGCCGACAGCTCGCCGCGCGGCATCATCTGGCCACCCATGCCGGCCGACGACGCGGGCTGGACACGGGTCCACAAGAAGGCGCCCTACTTCGTGCCGGTGAAGGCGACCTGCGGGTCGGGCGGCGTGTCGCCGCAGACGCCCGTCGTCATGGCGGGTTATGCCTATCCGATCTTCATGACCTACGCCGACCGGCCGGCCGACACAATCCATGCCATCACCAAGGCCATGATCGACACTTTCAACGGCTACAAGGACGGCGCACCCGGCGCCGAGGGCATGGCGCTGTCGCTGCAGAACTTCCAGTGGGTCATCCCCTATCACGACGGCGCCATCCGTGTGTTCAAGGAAAAGGGGGCCTGGAACGACGCAGCCCAGAAGCACAATGACGGGCTGATCAAACGCCAGCAGGTGATGATCGACGCCTGGAAGGCCTACAACGCCTCCGCGCCGTCAGACGACAAGGCGTTCGCCGAGAGCTGGATGAAGGCCCGCGCGGCCGCTCTCAGCAAGGCCGGAATGGACGTGGTCTTCGAATAGCCTTTCAGCGCAAGGTGGCACCATGACGGACCAGGCAACGCGGGTCGTGTTCGACGACCCGCATCAGACGGGCCCGGCCGAAGCCGAGACCCTGCGCGTGCGTACCTTGTCAGGCGTATGGCGCTGGGCGCTCATCGTCGCGACCGGCGTCACCATCTTCCTTTGCATCAATCAGCAGTTCGCACTGCGCTTCTTCATCGGCTTCACACAACTCAACACCGAGTACTTCTACCTCCTCATCTTCTGCATGCTGCCCTTCACTTTCCTGATCTTCCCGGGAAGCCCCAACGCATCGGTGGTGCGGGTACCCTGGTACGACGTCGTGCTTTTCGCGGGCACCGCGGCGGCAGCGTTGTACCTGATGATGCACATCCGCGAGGCGGCCGAACTCGGCTGGGAGTTCGGCGATCCGCCAGCTTCTATCATCTGGGCGGGCTACGTGATGTGGATCGTGCTCCTGGAGGCGCTGCGCCGCACTGGTGGATGGAGCCTGATGCTGTGCGTGCTGCCTTTCACGGTGTATCCCCTGTTTGCCGGCGCGTCGTGGCTCGGGCCGCTGAAAGGCAACCAGTCCACGCTCGACCAGACGACCGCCTATCACGTGTTGTCGACCGAAAGCCTGCTCGGCATCCCGATCCAGGCCTTCGCCGACGTGGTTATCGGCTTCCTGGTGTTCGGCACCGCGCTGATGATGACAGGGGCGGGCAAGTTCTTCATTAACCTGGCGTTCGCGCTGTGCGGCACGTTCCGCGGGGGCGCCGCCAAGGTCGGCATTTTTGCCTCGGGCCTGCTCGGCATGATGTCGGGCAGCATCGTCAGTAACGTCCTGACGGCCGGCACGATGACGATCCCGACCATGAAGCGGACCGGCTTCAGGGCCTCCTACGCCGGCGCCATAGAAGCCTGCGCCTCTACCGGCGCCGTTCTGGCCCCGCCAGTCATGGGCGCCACCGCCTTCGTCATGGCGCAGTTCATCGGCACAACCTATGCAGAAGTGGCCCTGGCCGCAGTCATTCCGGCGATCCTCTACTACGCCGGCCTCTTCATGCAGGTCGATTCCTACGCCGCGCGCCACAGTCTCAAGGGCCTCGATCGCCGCGAGCTCCCCCGCCTCAAGGAGACCTTCAAAGAGGGCTGGTACTACGCTTTCGTGGTCATCATGCTGATTGTCATGCTGCTCTACTTCAAGCGCGAGAGCCATGCGCCGTTTTATGCGACCGCGCTGCTGCTCGTGCTGAACCAATGGGAGCAGCCAGGCAAGTGGCGGCGTATCAACACGATCGCTTTGCTGATCGCCATCGCCGCCACCGCCGCGATGACGCTGCGCGGCGAGGGCTTTGCCAAGGCCATGGCGCTGCCGGCCGGCGCGCCGGGTGTGTTTGATGCCTGGATGAACGCGGCCCTGCTGCCGCTGCTGGGCGGCATGCTGCTGCTCGTCGTCCTGAACGAGCTGGGTGGCGAAAAACGCTGGGGGTTCGCCAAGTACATCGGCTTCCTCGAGTCGAACGGCCGCACCTTCGTCGAACTGGTCGGCATCCTGGCCGGCTGCGGTCTTCTGATCGGCGCCTTCTCGCTGACTGGCGTCATCTCGTCACTCGCCAATGACCTGCTGTCGCTTGCGGGAAGCAATGCGCTGCTGTTGCTCGGCATGTGTGCCATCACCAGCCTGATCCTCGGCCTCGGGCTGACCACGACGGCCTGCTACATCTTCCTCGCCATCCTGGTCGGTCCGGCGCTGGAGAAGCTCGGCCTGAACAAGATGGCCGTGCACATGTTCATCTTCTACTGGGGCATGCTGTCGTCGATCACGCCGCCCGTCGCCATCGCCTCCTTCGCCGCCGCCGGCATCGCTGGTGCGCCGGCCATGAAGACCGGGTGGGAATCGATGTGGGTCGGCAGCATTATCTACTTCATTCCCTTCTTCTTCGTCATGAACCCGGCGCTCGTTCTGCAGGCGGCGGTGCCGGGCGAGGCCGTGCCCTACTTCGAGGCGCTCTACCTCACTGTGACGGCACTGTTCGGTACCGCCTTCATCTGCGGCGGCATCCAGGGCTATCAGGCGTTCGTGGGCGACCTGCGCCGCGCCGGCGCGCTTGAGTGGCCGCTGCGGGTGCTGCTGGTCATCGGCGGGCTGGTGCTAGCGACGCCTGGCGGCACCATGATCGGGATGAGCAACACCGCTATGGAGCTGATCGCGCTGGCCATCCTCGTTCCGACCGTCCTGGTTGCACTGTTCCTGGTTCGACGCCTGCGGGCCGCGTGAGCGGGTGCGGCCGCCGTGAACGACTGGACTCGTCGGCCGTCGCCCGCCATCATTCCGGCATCAACAAGCGACGGGCCAACCGTCGCCCGGTCAGGGAGCGGATATCGGGCTCGCTGCAGGCGAGTTCCTCATGATTTGAACGCACTCATCGTCGGTCATTCAGGGCCGGCGGCAGGCGTCGATTTGTTGCCAGCTGCCGGCCGTTAAGACGACAGGAAGCGCGAACCAACGGGAGGATCGACAATGCTGCGCAGGACGATTGTCACGGCGACGCTCGCGGCGGCCGCGGGGTGGGCAGGACCAGGCTCGGCCCAGGAGATCAAACTACCCAGCACGCTCACGATGACGGCCTACGACACCGGCACCTCCGGGTTCAACATCGCGGTCGCCGTCGGCAAGGTATTCAAGGAGAAACACCAGAGCGACCTGCGCGTCCTGCCGGCGGGCAACGACATCGCCCGACTGGCGCCGCTCCGGGGCGGACGGGCGCAGGCCTCGGCGATGGGAATCGGCGCCTACTTCGCTTCCGAGGGCGTCTACGAATTCGCGGTCAAGGAATGGGGCCCGCAGGCGCTTCGCCTGATGCTGTCAGCATCCTCGTGCAACGCCATAACGCTCAACGTCGCCAAGGACACCGGCGTGAAGGAGATGAACGACCTCAAGGGCAAGCGCGTCGCCATGGTGGTCGGCTCGCCAGCGCTCAACCAGAACGCCTTTGCCATCCTGGCCTTTGGCAACCTCACGGCGAAGGACGTCAAGCTGGTCGAGTTCTCGAGCTTCGGCGCAGCCTGGAAAGGCATGATCAACAATGAGGTCGACGCGGCGGTCGCTTCGACCATCACCGGCCAGGTCAAGGAGCTGGAGACCTCACCGCGCGGTGTTGTAATGCCGCCGACGCCGGCGTCCGACAAAGCGGGCTGGGCACGCATGCTCAAGATCGGCCCCTACTTCTACCCCCACAAGACGACCTGCGGCGCGGGCGGGCTGAGCCCGTCTCATCCGCTGGAGTTGCCGTCTTACCCGTATCCGATCTTCACCGCCTATGCCGGCGAGAAACCCGACCTCGTCTACTCGATTACCAAGTCGATGATCGTCGACTATGCGCAATACAAGGACAGTGCTCCCGGAGCGGACGGCCTGGAGGTCAAGCGCCAGATACTGAACTGGGTGCTGCCCTATCATGAGGGCGCCGTGAAAGCCCTTAAGGAAGCCGGCGCGTGGACGGCAGACGCGCAGAAACACAACGACATGCTGGTCAAGCGACAGGACACGCTCGGCGCCGCGTGGGCGGAGTTCACCAAGGCTAGCCCGCCGGCCGACAAAGAAGCCTTCGTGAAGGCATGGATGGTGGCCCGCAAGGCGGCCCTTGAAAAGGTGGGCTTGCCGCCGGTCTTTGAATGACGGCACGCGAGCCGCCCGCCAGGTCATGCCGATTGGCAATACGGCAATGGCCGACGGGCGAACGGCCGATGGCTTGAGCTTGAGACCCCCCTTTGGCGCCCGCCGCATGCTGATGTGCGCGCACGATGGTCGAGTCGACAATGAGATACTCGAAGTCGGGGTCATCCGACAAAGCCGCGAACACGCGCAGCCCCTTCTGGCTCCACCGACTGAACCGGCGGAACACGCTGTTCCACTCGCCGAATACCTCCGGGAGATCGCGCCAGGGCGAGCCCGTGCGCGCGATCCACAGCACGCCCTCGATGAACATCCGGTTGTCCCGGCCTGTCGAGCCGCGCTGATCGGGCTGACCGATGATCAGGCCTGAAATACGCTCCCAATCCCCGTCACTGAGCACAAGCCGATCCATCACACCCAAGACTGCCTCCAAAAGCAGTCTTGAATCAGCTCTCTTGAGAATCACAAGAGTCCACAGAACCTAGTCTAG